>NZ_JAYLVT010000006.1:0-328735 GCF_035818815.1 Cupriavidus sp. SS-3 | reverse complement strand
GACCTGATCACGCACACGCTGCCGCTGGAGCGCATCAACGAAGGCTTCGACCTGATGAAGCGCGGCGAGTCGATCCGCTCGGTAGTGCTGTACTGAGGACGGCGCCGACATGGAACTGATCTCTCAACATGGCTGCCACGGCGGCGTGCAGCGCTTCTATCGCCATGACTCGGTGGCGATCGGGCTGCCGATGCGCTTCTCGGTCTACCTGCCGCCGCAGGCGCAGGCCGGCGCACGGGTGCCGGTGCTGTTCTACCTGGCCGGCCTGACCTGCACCGAAGAGACCTTCATGATCAAGGCCGGCGCGCAGCGGTTTGCCGCCGAGCACGGCCTGATGCTGGTGGCACCGGATACCAGCCCGCGCGGCGCGGGCCTGCCGGGCGAAGCGGATGCCTGGGACTTCGGCGTGGGGGCGGGTTTCTATGTCGATGCCACCGAGGCGCCATGGCACAAGCACTGGCGCATGGAGAGCTACGTCGCCGAAGAACTGTTCGAACTGGTGACCAGCGCATTGCCGGGCGATGCCGCGCGCGTCGGCATCTTCGGGCATTCGATGGGCGGGCACGGTGCGCTGGTGCTGGCGCAGCGCCATCCCCAGCGCTTCCGCTCGGTGTCGGCATTCGCGCCGATCGCCGCGCCGTCGCGCTGCCCGTGGGGCGAGAAGGCCTTTACCGGCTACCTCGGCAGCGACCGCGCCGCCTGGGCGCAGTATGACGCGAGCGAGCTGATGGCACGCCAGCCGGGTGCGCCGTTCCCGGCCGGCATCCTGGTCGACCAGGGCCTGGACGACCAGTTCCTGCAGAGCCAGCTGCATCCGGACGCATTCGCCGCGGCCTGCCAGGCCGTGGGCCAGCCGCTGACGCTGCGCCGGCACAGCGGCTACGACCACGGCTACTACTTCATCACCAGCTTTATCGCCGACCACATCCGGCACCACGCCACGCAGCTGTAGCCCCGCACTCAGCCTTCCGCCACGCGGCGGTAGGCCCCCGGGCGCGACCCGGTCCAGCGCCGGAAGGCCCGGTGGAACGCACCGGGCTCGGCAAAGCCGAGTTCGGCCGCGATATCGGCGACCGGGCGACCGGAATGGCTGAGCGCCTCGATCGCCAGGTCGCGCCGCAGCGCATCCTTCAGGTCCTGGTAGCTCACGCCCTCCTCCATCAGCCGGCGCCGCAATGACGAGGCCGACAGGTTCAGGCTGACAGCCAGGTCTTCGAAGGTCGGCCATTGATCCGGACGCTGGTTGCGCAGCAGCCGGCGCACGCGCGCACCCATGCTGCTGCGGTCCGAATACTTGACCACCACGTTGTGCGGCGCGTCGCGCAGGAACGCCTTCAGGCTGCGCTCGTCCTGGCGCACCGGCTGGTCCAGCAGCGCCGCGTCGAACACCAGCGCCGTGGCCGGCTGCGCGAATGCCAGCTGGCGCGAATACATGACGCGATACTCCGCGCTGTACGGCGGTTCGGCATAGGCGAACGCTGCCAGCCGCACCGGCACGCGCCGCCGCAGCAGCCAGCTCATCAGGCCATGCAGCATGATCAGCATGGTCTCCTGCGCAAACACGCCGGGCTGCCGCCCCAGGTGCGCGCCCGGTGCGGTCAGCACCAGCGCGGCCTCGTCGCCATGGCGCTCCAGCCGCACGCCGATATCGTCGAGCAGCAGCCGGAAGTACCGCGTGATGCGCTCCAGTGCCTGCGCCAGCGTGCGGCTGCCCGCCACCGCATGGCACAGCATGGCAAAACTGCCGCACTTCATGCTGCGCGAATCCTGGCCGAAGAACTCGTCATCCAGCGCCGCGGCCACGGCCAGCCACAGCTCGCTGTAGCTGGCCGCCGAAACCCGCGCCTGCGGCACGGCCAGCAGCGCCGGCGCAATCCCGGCGCTGCGCAACACCGGATCCGGGTCGATCCCGCGCGCGCGCAGCCCCGCAATGGCGTGGTGGACGAAACAGATGGCGACACTGCCTTTTTCCATGGCGCTGGCGGGTGGCAAACGAGTTCACGAAGATTGGCGGATTTTGGCATAGGAGCCGGCCCCGGGCGTTCCTACACTGCCCGCAGGTCAAACGCCGAGCGCGCATTCTGCCTGAGTTGCAGCGCGGCTCCAAACGCCAACCCAATCTGCCATGCACAGCGACTACACCGAAGAGCAAACCATGATCCGCGACAGCGCGCGCGCCTTTGCCACCGAACGGCTGGCCGGCGGCGCCGCGCAATGGGACCGCGACGGCCGCCTTCCCGACGAGGTCGTCGCCGAAATGGGCGCGCTGGGATTGCTGGGCATGATCGTGCCCGAAGAATGGGGCGGCACCTATACGGACTACGTCGCCTATGCGCTCGCCATCGAAGAGATTGCCGCCGGCTGCGCCGCCTGTGCGACCATGATGAGCGTGCACAACTCAGTCGGGTGCGGGCCGATCCTGCACTACGGCACCGATGCGCAGAAAGAGCGCTACCTGGCACGGCTGGCCAGCGGCGAGCTGATCGGCGCATTCTGCCTGACCGAACCGCAGGCCGGCTCCGAGGCGCACAACCTGCGCAGCCGCGCCCGCTTCACCGACAACGGCTGGGTGCTCAACGGCAGCAAGCAGTTCGTCACCAACGGCCAGCGCGCAGGCGTGGCGGTGGTGTTTGCCGCCACCGAACCGGAACGCGGCAAGAAAGGGATCTCGGCGTTCCTGGTGCCCACCGATACGCCGGGTTTTATCGTGCACGCGCCGGAAAAGAAGCTGGGCATCCGCGCCTCGGACACCTGCGCCATCACGCTGGAAGACTGCGTGGTCCCGCACGACGCGCTGCTGGGCGAGCCTGGCGAGGGCCTGCGCATTGCGCTGTCCAACCTGGAAGGCGGACGCATCGGCATCGCCGCGCAGGCGATCGGCATCGCGCGCTCGGCCTTCGAGGCCGCGTGCCGCTACGCCTCCGAACGCATCCAGTTCGGGCGCGCCCTGCGCGAGCATCCCCCCATCGCCAACATGCTGGCCGACATGGCCACCGAACTGAATGCCGCGCGGCTGCTGGTGCATCGCGCCGCACGCATGCGCAGCGACGGCGTGCCGTGCCTGTCCGAAGCCTCGCAGGCCAAGCTGTATGCGTCGGAACTGGCCGAGCGCGTGTGCTCCAAGGCGCTGCAGATCCACGGCGGCTATGGCTACCTTGAAGACTATCCGGTCGAGCGCCATTACCGCGACGCCCGCATTACCCAGATCTACGAAGGCACCAGCGAGATCCAGCGCATGCTGATCGCGCGCAGCCTCTGACCCCCTCTACTCCCCTCTTCCCCTGCACAACGACACCCTCCGGAGACAACCATGACTGCCGTGCCCAACACCGCCACCGCCGTGCCGACCGTACCGCTGCTGATCAACGGCGAATGGGTGGACTCGTCCGCCACCGAATTCCGCAACGTGGTCAACCCCGCGACGCAGCAGGTGCTGGCGCGCGTGCCGCTCGCCACCGCCAGCGAAGTCGCGGCAGCCGTGGGCGCCGCGCACCGCGCCTTTGCTACGTGGCGCCACACGCCGATCGGCGCGCGGCTGCGCGTCATGCTGCGCTTCCAGGCGCTGATCCGCGAACACAGCAAGCGCATCGCCGCGATCCTGACCGCCGAGCAGGGCAAGACCCTGGCCGATGCAGAAGGCGACATTTTCCGGGGGCTGGAGGTGGTCGAGCACGCATGCTCCATCGGCACGCTGCAGCAAGGCGGCTTTGCCGAGAACGTGGCCGCGACCGTCGATACCTACACGCTGCAGCAGCCGATCGGCGTCTGCGCCGGCATTACCCCGTTCAACTTCCCGGCGATGATCCCGCTGTGGATGTTCCCGATGGCGATCGTCTGCGGCAATACCTTCGTGCTCAAGCCGTCGGAGCAGGATCCGCTGTCGACCATGGAGCTGGTCAAGCTGGCGCTTGAAGCCGGCGTGCCGCCGGGCGTGCTGAACGTGGTGCACGGCGCCAAGGACGTGGTCGACGCGCTGTGCACCCACCCGGACATCAAGGCGGTGTCGTTCGTCGGCTCCACCGCCGTCGGCACCCACGTCTACAACCTCGCCGGCGCGCACGGCAAGCGCGTGCAGTCGATGATGGGCGCCAAGAACCACGCGGTGGTGCTGCCCGACGCGCACAAGGAGCAGACCCTGAATGCGCTGGCGGGCGCCGGCTTCGGCGCGGCCGGCCAGCGCTGCATGGCCACGTCCGTGGTGGTGCTGGTGGGCGCGGCGCGTGACTGGGTGCCCGACCTGGTGGCGCGCGCCAAGACCCTAAAGGTCGGTGCCGGCGCCGAGCCCGGCACCGATGTCGGCCCGGTGGTTTCGGTCGCGGCAAAGGAGCGCATCCTCGGCCTGATCGCCGCCGGCGAGCGCGAAGGCGCCACGCTGGTGCTGGACGGTCGCGGCGTGGAAGTCCCGGGATATCCGCAGGGCAACTTCATCGGCCCGACCATCTTCACCGACGTGAAGACCGACATGTCGATCTACACGGAAGAGATCTTCGGACCGGTGCTGGTGGTGATCGGCGTCGACACGCTGGACGACGCCATCGCGCTGGTCAACCGCAACCCGTTCGGCAACGGCACCGGTGTGTTCACGCAGAGCGGCGCCGCGGCGCGCAAGTTCCAGAGCGAGATCGACGTCGGCCAGGTTGGCATCAACATTCCCATCCCGGTGCCGGTGCCCTACTTCAGCTTCACGGGCTCGCGCGGCTCCAAGCTGGGCGACCTGGGGCCGTACGGCAAGCAGGTGGTGCAGTTCTACACGCAGACCAAGACGGTGACGGCGCGCTGGTTTGACGACGCCACGGTGAATGATGGGGTGAATACGACGATCAGCTTGAAGTAAGCGCTGAGATGTAATGAGTGGCTGGCAGCATTCTCGCCTCCCGCCGGTTTTCTCCCCTCTCCCGCCTGCGGGAGAGGGCCCGGGGGTGAGGGCCGGCGCATGCGGTACCGCAACCTGAGCGCAAACCCACCGCATGCGAAGGCCCGTTGGCATCGAACTCACGCTGTAGCCATTGACACCCCCGCCCTCACCCCCGCCCCTCTCCCGCAAGCGGGAGAGGGGAGAAAACACGCGGGACGCGAACAACCGTAGCAAGGAGACACCCCATGCATATCGCCTTCATCGGCCTGGGCAACATGGGCGCGCCCATGGCGCGCAACCTGCTCAAGGCCGGTCACACGCTGACCGTATTCGACCTGAACGCCGCCGCGGTGGCATCGCTGTGCGCCGAGGGCGCCGGCAGCGCCGACTCGGCGCGCAAGGCCGTGGCCGAGGCGGATTTCGTCATCACCATGCTGCCGGCGGCCGCGCATGTGCGCAGCGCCTACCTCGGCGAAGACGGCGTGCTGGCCGGGGTGCGGCCCGGCGTGCCGCTGGTCGATTCCAGCACCATCGACCCCGCCACCGTGCGCGAACTGGCTGCCGCGGCGCAGGCCCACGGCAATGCGCTGGCCGATGCGCCGGTGTCCGGCGGCACCGTCGGCGCGCAGGCCGGCACGCTGACCTTCATGGTCGGCGCCAGCGAGGCGCTGTTCGCGCAGGTGCGCCCCGTGCTGGCCGGCATGGGCCGCAACCTGGTCCATTGCGGCGGCACCGGCACCGGCCAGGTCGCCAAGATCTGCAATAACCTGATCCTGGGCATCTCCATGATCGGCGTCTCCGAGGCGATGGCGCTGGGCGTCAAGCTCGGCATCGATGCCAATGTGCTGGCGGGCATCGTCAATACCTCCACCGGCCGCTGCTGGGCTTCCGATACCTGCAACCCATGGCCCGGCGTGATCGAAACCGCTCCGGCCGGCCGCGGCTACAGCGGCGGCTTTGGCGCCGACCTGATGCTCAAGGACCTGGGCCTGGCCAATGACGCCGCGCGCAGCGTGAAGCAGCCGCTGTTCCTGGGCGCGCTGGCGCAGCAGGTCTACCAGGCGGTAAGCCATGCCGGCGATGGCCATCTCGACTTTTCCGGCGTGATCCGCCAGTACCAGTCCGCCGCGGACAAGGAGAGCCAGCAATGATCGAGTTTGCCCTGCACGGCCACGTCGCCACGCTGACGCTGAGCCGCCCGCCCGCCAACGCGTTCACCGCCGAAGGCCTGCAACAGTTGCGCGAGCTGGTGGCAAGGATCGATGGCAACCCGGAAGTCCGCGCGGTGGTCGTCACCGGAGCCGGCGAGAAATTCTTCAGCGCCGGCGCCGACCTGAACGGCTTTGCCGATGGCGACCGCGCCCACGCGCGCGCGATGGCGCAGCAGTTCGGCAGCGCTTTCGAGGCCCTGCAGAACGCGCGGCCGGTGGTGATTGCCGCGATCAACGGCTATGCCATGGGCGGCGGGCTGGAATGCGCGCTGGCCTGCGATATCCGCATCGCCGAGGAACAGGCACAGATGGCGCTGCCTGAAGCCGCCGTAGGGCTGCTGCCGTGCGGCTGCGGCACCCAGACGCTGCCGTGGCTGGTAGGCGAAGGCTGGGCCAAGCGCATGATCCTGACCAACGAGCGGGTCGACGCGGCCACCGCGCTGCGCATCGGGCTGGTGGAGGAAGTCGTGCCACGCGGCCAGGCCCTTGCCACCGCGCTGGCGATGGCCGAACGCGCCTGCAACGTCAGCCCGCGTGCCGCCGCGCACAGCAAGCGGCTGGTACACCTGGCGCGCCAGGGGGTGCCGCGCCAGGCCGCGCTGGCGCTGGAGCGCGAGCGCTTTGTCGACCTGTTCGACGATGCCGACCAGCGCGAAGGCGTCAACGCCTTCCTCGAGAAACGCGCGCCGCAATGGCGCAACGCCTAGGAGCGCGCCATGCGCCTGACCGAAGAAACCAAGGCTGCCAACCTGGATGTGGCCGAGCCCGAGGTGCTGTTCCAGGTGGTCAACGGCGTCGGCATCGCCACGCTGAACCGGCCGCGCCAGCTCAATGCCTTGTCGTACCCGATGATCGTTGCGCTGGGTGCGCAGGTCGATGCCTGGGCCAACGATGATGCCATCCGCGCGGTGGTGCTGCGGGGCGCGGGCCCAAAGGCCTTCTGCGCCGGAGGCGATATCCGCGCGCTGACGGACAGCTACCGCGACGGCACGCCGCTGCACCGGCGCTTCTTTATCGACGAATACACGCTGGACTACCGCCTGCACTGCTATCCCAAGCCACTGGTGGCGCTGATGGACGGCATCGTCATGGGCGGCGGCATGGGGCTGGCACAGGCCGCGCACCTGCGCCTGGTGACCGAGCGCTCGCGCGTGGCCATGCCCGAGACCGGCATCGGCCTGGTGCCGGATGTGGGGGCCAGCCACTTCCTGTCGAAGCTGCCGCTGCCGCTGGCGCTCTACCTGGGCCTGACCGGTGTGAGCATCGGCGCGGCCGACGCCTTGCTGTGCGGACTGGCCGATGCGGCGGTGGACAGCGCCACGCTGGCCGGGCTGGAGCAAACCCTTGCCGGCATCGAATGGGGCCATGACACGCTCGCGGACCTGCGCCGTGCGCTGGTGCGCGAGTCCGTTGCCAGCGCCGCCGAAGCACCGCTGCTGCAAGTGCTGCCGGCCCTGCTGCAGCATTTCACGGGGCACGCCACGCTGCCGGAGATCCTGGCCGGCCTGGCTTGCCAGGACGACCCCGCCTACACCGCATGGGCCACCCGTACCATCGACGTGCTGCGCACCCGCTCGCCGCTGTCCGCGTGCGCCACGCGCGAACTGCTGCTGCGCGGGCGCAGGATGGACCTGGCCGACTGCTTCCGCATGGAACTGGCGGTGGTGGTCAACACCTTCGCGCAAGGCGATTTCGTCGAGGGTGTACGCGCGCTGATCGTCGACAAGGACAACGCCCCGCGCTGGCGCGTCACCAGCTATGACGCGGTCGACGATGCCCAGGTCCAGGCGCTGTTCCGCCCGTGGTGGGCGCCGGGCGAGCAGCCGCTGGCCCTGCACCGCTGAGCGGATGCGCTGCCGTGAGCCTCGACGCGCTGCTGGCGCGCAGCCCCTGGGCCGCGGCACTGACACCGGAGCAACGCGACCGCGTGCGCGCCGAGGTGCGCGAGCGCGCGGTGCCGCAAGGCGCTTATGTCATCCGCAAGGGCGACCGGGCCGACAGCTGGCTGGGCGTCGCCGAAGGCCTGGTCAAGGTGCATTGCGCCTCGCCGTCCGGCAAGCGTGCCACGCTGACTGGCGTGCCGGCCGGCGGCTGGCTCGGCGAGGGTTCGCTGCTCAAGCGCGAGGCGCTGCGCTATGACGTGGTCTCGCTGCGCGATTCCCGCATCGCCTGCATGCCCGGTGCCACGTTCCGCTGGCTGCAGGAGACCAGCCTGCCCTTCAACCGCTACCTGCTCGACCAGCTCAACGAACGGCTCGGCCTGTTTATCGCCACCGTCGAGCATGAACGGCTGCATGGCATCGAGGGCCGCGTCGCGCGGGCGCTGGCGACGCTGTTCAATCCGGTGCTGTGCCCGGGTCTGGGTCCGGCGCTGCATCTGACGCAGGAGGAAGTGGGCCTGCTGGCCGGGATTTCGCGCCAGCGGGCCAATGCCGCGCTCAAGGTGCTGGAGGCCGAAGGCTTGCTGGCGGTCGAGCACGGCGCCGTGCATGTGCTCGACCTGGACGCGCTGCGTCGCTACTGAAAGCCGCGCCGAATCACGGCTGTGCCGCCGTCGCCGGCTTTACCAGCCCGTCCGCGCGGAACATCGCCTTGATGCCACGCACCGCCTGCCGGATGCGCGATTCATTTTCGATCAGCGCAAAGCGCACATACTCGTCGCCATAGTCGCCAAAACCGATGCCCGGCGACACCGATACCTTGGCCTTGGCCAGCAACTGCTTCGAGAACTCCAGCGAGCCCAGCGCGCGGTACGGCTCGGGAATCCGCGCCCAGATATACATCGAGGCCTTCGGAATCTCGACCGGCCAGCCGGCCTCGATCAACCCGCGCGCCAGCACGTCGCGGCGCGACTGGTATTGCGCGGCGATCTCGCTCACGCATTGCTGGTCGCCCTCGAGCGCGGCAATGGCCGCGATCTGCAGCGGCGTGAAGGTGCCGTAGTCGTGATAGCTCTTGATGCGCGTCAGCGCCGCCACCAGGTCCGCGTTGCCGACCATGAAGCCCACGCGCCACCCCGCCATGTTGTAGCTCTTGGACAGCGTGAAAAACTCCACCGCGATGTCCTTGGCGCCCGGCACCTGCATGATCGACGGTGCCTTCCAGCCATCGAAGACGATATCCGCGTACGCCAGGTCGTGCACCACAAAGATATCGTGCTTGCGCGCCAGCGCGATCACCCGCTCGAAGAAGTCCAGCTCCACGCATTGCGCCGTCGGGTTGGACGGGAATCCCAGCACGATCATCTTGGGCTTGGGATAGCTGCCGCGGATGGCGCGCTCCAGCTCGGCAAAGAAGTCGATGCCAGGCACCAGCGGCACCGAGCGGATATCGGCCCCGGCAATCACCGCGCCATAGATGTGGATCGGATAGCTGGGATCGGGCACCAGCACGGTGTCGCCGCGATCCAGCGTGGCCAGCATCAGGTGCGCGAGGCCTTCCTTGGAACCGATGGTGACGATGGCCTCGGTGTCCGCATCGATGTCGACGTCATAGCGCTGGCGATACCAGTGCGAGATCGCGCGGCGCAGTCGGGGAATGCCCTTGGATGCCGAATAGCCGTGCGTGTCGGGCCGCTGCGCCGCTTCGGTGAGCTTGGCCACGATATGCGCCGGCGTGGCGCCATCGGGATTGCCCATGCTCATGTCGATGATGTCCTCGCCTCGGCGGCGGGCGGCCATCTTCAGCTCGGCGGTGATATTGAAAACGTACGGGGGGAGGCGATCGATGCGCGCAAAGCGGCGCTTGCCGGAGGAAGCGGCAGTCATGAGGGAGTCCTTTACGTAAGCGCCCGGAACCGTCCGAGCGACGTCGGCAAACTTTGTCTCGTCTGCCGGGGACTCATGTTAGCGGGGATGCAAAGATTGCACAACGGCCATGTGCAGATTGCCTAGAGCCTGCCGCCCGGCAGACCGGTCGGCCGGTTCGCGGGCAGATGGCGCACGATGCAGTCCAGCGCGGGGGAATCGGAGCGCCCACCCAGCGCCGCACTGACCGAATCGCGGTACTGCTGCGCGGAGATGCGCTGGTAGTACAGGCGCGAGGTCTGGTCCAGCCAGTAGACGTAGTCGTCGTCGCCGCGACTGCCGCTGGCGCGCAGCCACTCGCTGACATTGTTCGTCCCGACGATCATGTTCGGGCACGCGGTCTTCAGCGAATCGAGATAAGCATTGAAGTCGGTGGCCTGGCGGTTGCGCACGGCGTCCGGCGCACAGGCGGCGAGCAGCGCTATGGATGCCGCCGCGGCGCCCGCAGCGCGCAACGGTTTGGATGCAGTCAGCACGGCAGTCCCCTCAGGCAGTAGCGATGCCTGCCATCTTATGGCAACACATCGCCCGCGTACACCGGGCCGCCCGCGTTGCTCAGTCGTCCAGCGTCTCGTGGACCGCCGACGCCCCGCGCTTCCAGTAGGCCGACGCGCGGATGCGCCTCTTGTCGATGCCGCGTTCCGTGACCAGGTACTGGCGCACGGCCTTCATCGCCGCGCCCTCGCCGGCAGCCCACACATAGCCCTCGCCGCGCGGCAGCGACAGCTTGCGCAGCGCGCCTTCCAGCAGGCTGCCTTCGGGCGCATCGCCGCGATGCAGCCAGTGCACGTCCGCCTTCGCGGCGCTCGGCAGCGGGATCTGCGCGGCGGCATCGCCCACTTCCACCACCACCATGGCATGGGTGCCGGCGCCCAGCTCTTCCAGCCTTCGCGCAATCGCCGGCAGCGCCGTATCGTCACCGACCAGCAGGTGCCAGTCGAACCCCGTCGGCACCACGAACGAGCCGCGCGGCCCGCCCACGCCCAGGTACTGGCCCGGCCGCGCCTGTGCCGCCCACGTCGACGCGGGGCCATCGCCATGCAGCACGAATTCCAGGTCCAGCTCCTGCTTCGCGGCATCGTAGCGGCGCGGCGTATAGTCGCGTGCCGCCGGGCGCGGCTGGCCCTCGGGGAACACGATGCCGTCCGCGGTGACCTGCGGCAGCACCGGCTTGTCATCGCCGGCAGCCGGGAAAAACACCTTGACGTGATCGTCGAACGACGCCGAGACAAAGTCCTGCAGGTCGGCGCCGCCCAGCGTCACGCGCAGCAGTTGCGGCGACACCGGCGTGGTGCGCAGCACCTGCAGCAGGCGCATCTTCAGCGGATGGCGCACGCGCTCGACGGTCAGGTTGCGTGCGGGTTCAGTAGCGTTGGTCGTCATATCGGAATTCCTTGTCTGCGCGCCCCGCGCCTGCCGGGCACGATTGCCGAAGGCCGATGCCAGGGTCAGCGCCATGGTTCAGGCCCGCGGGCCCGCTTCGATCTCTGCCGCCGCGCGCGCCATGATCGCGGCAATGCGGCGCTGCTCGTCGGCATTGGCTTCACTGCGCATCACCAGCGCCTGCTTCAGCGCGGCGCGTGCCTGCATCAGCTCGGGCAGCCAGCCGCCCTGCTCCGGCTCGGGCTGCTGCTCGCCACGCATCGCCCGGCGCATCCACTCCATCTTGCGCGCCACATGGCGCAGCCGCGCCACCATCACGTCGACCCGCTCGCGATTGGCCGCCAGATGCGCCTTGCCGGTCTCCGACAACTGGTAGCGCTTCTTGTTGCCTTCGGTGTCGACGGTGGCATAGCCGACTTCTTCCAGGTACGTCAACGCGGGATAGACCACGCCGGGGCTGGGCTTGTAGAAGCCGTTGGTGCGCGTTTCCAGCGCCTTGATCAGTTCGTAGCCGTGACTGGGTTTTTCCTCCAGCAACGACAGCAGCAGCAACTGCAGGTCGTCGGCGCTGAACTTGCGCCCGCGGCGCCAGCCTTCCTCGTCGAAGCCGCCGGGACCTCCAGGACCGAAGGCGTCATCGTCGCGACCGCCCCAGAAGCTGCCATGGCCGCGGCCCATGGCGTGATGAGCTACGTGCGGGGCAAGGCGCATCATGAGATGGCGAGCCCGGCCGAGGAACTCCGGATAGGGACCGAAGCCGCGGTGATGCGGGGGATGGTGATGCATGAGGCTCTCCTTTATGTCGCTAGACATATCTTACGATATATATCGTACGAGCTAAAGTCAAGGCTGGCCGATTTCCTGCTCAACTCGCCGCGTGGACTGCCGTGCGTGCGCTGGCGTACCAACCCGGGTTGTCTATCGTCCTGCCGCTTTCCAACATTCATTTAACGCCAAGCATCGCGACAGACGGTGCAGCGGCCGGCACGACAGTGAACAACAACAGGCCAACCGGGGGACGAAGATGGACGCCAGGATTCAGCGCAGGCTGGGGGCCTGCATCGGCGCCATGATGCTGGCGCCAGCGGGAGCGGCGTTCGGCGCCATGGAGGATGCGCTGCTTAGCGCGGAACCGGTGGGGGCGGCGGCGCGGGGCTATTACGCCGAACCGGCGTACGACATGGGCACCCATTACCAGGGCGGCCATCTGCGGCTCGGCTACAAGCTGTCGCCAGACTGGTCGCTCGAAGCAGGCTACTGGCGCCGCCACCTAAGCCACGGCGACGACTCCGCCGGCATCGACAGCTGGCTGGCGTCGACCAGCTATGGCCTGATCACGACGCCGGACGCCGGCCGCAAGCTTACGCTGCGCCTGTCGGCCTGGGGCAACTACACCGGCAGCCTGCGCAAATCCGGCGCAATGCCGGGCAGCAAGCTCGACGACTACAGCATCGCCCATCCTAACGACACGCAGGTGCAGGCCGACCTGATCTACACCGGTCGGCCCTGGCCCGGCCACGCGCTGACCGGCTTCCTCAGCGGCGGCTATAGCTGGGTCCGGGCCGGCGATATCCAGGGCACGCTCAAGCAAGGCTCCTGCCTGTACAACGTCAGGGTCGGTGCCGACAACATGGCGACTGGAACGCTGGCGGCGCCATGCCGCATGGGGCGCGCCACCGTCTCTAGCGGCGGCTTCCGCCTCAATGCCGCCGATGTCGGCGTCGACGCCGGCAGCAGTTTCAATGACAGCGGCGCATTCGTCGGCGCGGGCGGCTCATGGCGCTGGGGCCTGGGCGCATGGAGCCTGACCGCGGGCTACCACGTCCAGTACTTCTTCCGCGAACTGGACAACCGCTACATGGCCTATGGCTCGGCCAAGGCCCAGTTCAACCAAACCGTGCTGCTGCAGGCGTCTTACACGATCAACCGGCACGTCGACGTGTTCGTGCGCGGACAAGGGGCGCAGAACAGCCTGATGGGCTATGTGCCGATGCTGTACAACCCGGTCACCGCAAGCCGGCTTGACCGGACCTATGGGTTGTTCTCGATCGGCTTGCGGATCAGCGGGTTCTAGCCGCCGCGAGAATGCCGGTCAGCGGCGTTGCAGGCGGACGCGCACCCCGTTGCCAGAACGGATTGTCACGCGCCCCACTACCTTTGGCACATGCCCCGGATCGGCTTCGACGCGATACCGGCGAACAATGCTGGCAAGTATCAGCACGGCTTCCTGCGTCGCATAAGCAGCGCCGATGCATACGCGTGGGCCCTTGCTGAACGGGATATACGCGCACTTCGACGACTCCTTGCCGGCCGGCGTGTCGAAACGTCCGGGATCGAACTCGTCCGGCCGCTCCCACAACGTGCGGTGCCGATGCAGCAGCCACGGCGAAATCAGGATCGGCGAGCCTTCCTTCACCGACTTGTCGCGGATGCACTGCGCCTGCGCGGCCTCGCGCACGAAGAAACCCACCGGCGGGTACAGGCGCAGTGTTTCGCGAAAGACGTTGCCCACGGTCGGCAGGCTCTTGATATCGCTCAGCTCGAAATCCCGTTCCCCCACCGCGGCCTGGATTTCCGCCAGCATCTGGTCCTGCAGGTGCGGGCATTGCGAAATCAGGTAAAGCGCCCATGTCAGCGCGCTGGCCGAAGTCTCATGCCCGGCCAGGAACAGCATGCAGACCTGGTCCACCAGGTCTTCATACGTAAACCGATCGCCGCTGACCGGATCGACTGCCTCCATCATGGCGGCCAGGATGTCCTGCCTTGCGCTGCCCTGCCCGCTGTCGCGCTCCGCCATCCGCCGCGCGATGATTCCCGACAGGATCGCCCGGATCTTCTTTGCCGCACGCTTGCTGGCCCACGCCGAATAAACCGGCGGCAACCGATAGATCATCAGGATCATCGCCCGTTGCGCGTGATGCTGGAATTCGAGGAAGGCGTCGTAGATCTCCTTCGCCGCGGACTCCTCCAGGGTTTCCGACAAGATGGTGCGGAAGATGATGTCCGCCGTCACGTAGGTCATCTCGCCGTCGACCTCGTACGAACGCCCGTCCGCCACCTCATCCAGGCGTTGCGTCATGCCCGCCACCGAATCGGCCATCAGCGCGAACACCAGTCTGAGCCGCGCCTGCGCGAACGCCGGCTCTACCAGGCGGCGCTGCCGTTCCCACAGATCACCGTTGGTGGTGAAGATGCTGGTGCCGAGCAGCGGCTCCAGCATCCGGTGCATCAGCTTGTGCTTGGGATACGCATGCGCATCCCCCAGGATCCGGCGCACCCAGTCGGCATCGTTCACCATGAAGATGTCCATGCCGGGCTGCGAGATCTTGCCCATCTTCATCGAATAGCTGCGCTCGAACAGCACATCGATCCAGGAATTCCAGCCACGCAGGAAGCGCAACAGGAACGAACTCTTGCGCACATGCGGCCTGGGGTACGGGGGCTGGAAATTCATGGGGGCGAACGGCGGGTATCAGAAGGGCTGGATGCGGCGCGGGCCGGCCGTCATCCGGAAATAGTCATACTCGTTGGGCAAGGCGCTTGCCATCAGGTACTGGAAGTGCAAGCGCTGCTTGCTGCGCTTCATGCGCGCGTATTCCTGCTTGCCGAACATGCGGAACGGGCGCACCACCTGTGCGATGGGCCGGCCCGCGGCCGCGCCGGCAATGCCCGAGATATCGAGCGGATTGGCCTGTGAGAAACACAGCGAATCGGCACGGGCGTTCATGTCCAGCCACTGCATCTCACGCTCCGCCGACAGGCGCTGCAGGTCGCGGCGGAACGCAGTGGCCGACGGCATCAGGCTCAAAAGCGGAATGCATTGCCCCAGCGTCACCAGCGTCAGGCCGCGGCGCTGCGCCGGTGTCAGCGCATCCGCCAGGCGCGCGGCCAGCGACACGCCGACGATCGAGCCGACGCTATGGCCCACCACCAGCGCCTCATCGCAGGGCGATGCTTCCAGGTCGCGGCGAATCCAGTCCGCAAACGCATCGATGCGCTGCCGGACATCCTCGGGCTCGCGCTCGCCCCACGCCTGCACGAAACGGTAGATCCGCAGCAGCCAGAACACCGCCAGGCGGTTCGCCAGCGCAACCCCGCCGCCGAACAGCACGGCGCCGGCGGCCATCCCGCCCGCCACCGCCAGCCATCCATGCAACCCCACCGCTGACAGCGCCGCCGAAGCCCCAATCCCGAGACCGAGCGACAGCACCACCAGCAGCGCCAGATAAACCAGCGGGTACAACGCACTGAAGAAAGGCCCGCGGAAGGTCTTGCTGAGGCGGCCGAACGCGCCGCAACCGATATAGCCCGCATAGCTGGCGAGCGTCGACCATACCAGTCGCGGCAGGCTCGGCTCCCAGTGCCGGCGCACTAGGTCGTCCCAATGCAGGAACTGGTACTCCGTGGTGACCGAATGCCCGTCCCACTCGCTGTCGACATTCCAGGCGCTGACATGCTCACCCAGCCGCGAGCGGCCTCCCACGGCGACCGAACCGCCATGATGGACGGCCTGCTTCGCCGACTCCTCGCGATACAGGCGGTGATAGAACGCCGCGCCACGCGGATCGAAGCCGCTGACGTAATAGACCTTGCGACGCCTTACGCTGGCCGAAGCGGCCTGCGCCGGTGTTTCCTGAACGGCTGCGCTCATCATTGCGTCCGGTGGTGCAGCTTCTTCTTCAGTACCAGGTCCACGATCGGCTGCTCACGCTTGTTGGCGCGCCGGCAATGGTCCTGCTGGAACTTGTCGGTAAACCAGATGATGGACCGCGCCCACCAGCGATGCTGTTCGCGCCAGGCGTGCGAAGACACCGACTCCCAGGCATAGCCATTGAAGAGCGTCGCATTGACGAAATGATCGAGTGCCCGCACCCCTGCCCGGCCGCGCTCGGTCTTGCCGAAAAAACCGATATAGACGATCAGGAGGTATCCGAGGACGGCCAACGGGACGATAAAGATCATCAGCAGGAAGCCGGCGATGCGTTCTCTCATGGCGGGGGCGAAGAATGGGGGCTGGGGGCGTGAAACTCGGGGCACAGCGGCGCTTTCACGCGCGTCTGCTCGTCAGAGCAGCCGACTGCGGGACCTCAAGCGTTGCATAGTATAGCGAGAGATGGGGGCAAAAACCGACTGTCGTTCAGCTGATGAACCCCGGGGGTGTGATATTACTGTCTCCATTGCTGTAGTTTTCGCAACAGAACCGATGAAATCGCAGCCTTTCCTTCCAAAGGTACTGGCGCCGTCAGCACAAGCGATATGAGCTCAAATGGCGTAGCGTTTCTGCAATACAAGGGTTTCATCCAATTTAAGTCTCTCCCATAACGGTCGTTATATCGAACATGAGCCATTCGAGGCACGATAAAGGACACGTATGCTGGCACTCAGCCTTGCTCTGACGTTTATCGCGTTTGTCACTGTTCCTATTGCATCGGCTGCGGAGGACTGGCAAGACGATCATATTTGAGCGCCCTATAATTGGCCGAAACAAAGCGAGGGCGACTGAATAAACAGCAAAAATATGAGATCAACCCATCCCCTTGCGCCGTCAACCGCCTTCAATACTTCTAAGACAAGCGGCGATCTCAGTATCTGCCAACTCAATTTCAGGCGGGATAGAAAACGGTCGTGCGGCGGCAAGGCTAGCAATATCCGACGGCAGCCGCGGCATGCAGCGACTTCGCAATGCATTAATGTGCCACCTTGACCAAGCCTCCCAGTATGCCAACCGCTGCGACGACACTCCCGCCGATGAGTATCCCGTAGCCCTTGCTGTCATTAGCGAGTTGGGTCTATGCGAACCAAGCGAGAGCGGCTGCGCAATACGATGCACGGATGATCGGCCAAATACAAGGCGCAGTCGGGCCAGGAACTCGCTGTCTGCTCCAGTACGTACAGTGTCCCAGATACCCATGTTTGATATCACGGGTTCTCGTCTGAACAGAGTTGATGACAGATTCATGCGTAGCAAGGGGTGAACTGCGCGCGCAAAGTAAACACCATCGTCCCGCATCCGAAGCCAGTGCGATGTGCTAGCAACAAGACGGGAATCAGCCAGCAACGGCTTGATCTGGCGCTCAATTTTTAATGGATGAGACCAGTCATCCGAATCATGACATGTAACAAACGCCCCCTTGGCATGACACAATCCGATATTCTTGGCGACATAGGTGCCCCCGTTCCTGCCCATCCGCAAGCACTTTACGCGCTGATCTCGCTTGGCCCATGCCTGCACTATCTGCCACGTGCCGTCCTGACTTGCGTCATCAACAATAATCAATTCGATATTCTGATAACTTTGGTCGAGGACGGATTTGATAGCCACATCGACCCGCTCTCCAACCTCGAACGTCGTCATTAACACGCTTACTAAAGGGCCATTCGAACATGGAAAAATTGGTGTAGCGGACCTTACATTGCACGGAGACGGAGAAAGATGCGGGACACGAAGCTCCACTTCTGGCACACTGTATGCTCGCAAAAAAGCGTTTAATTGCCGTAGTTTCTTCCTAGGTGTGCCGGGCTCTGCGTTTGACTCGTAAAGATGCAACTCAGGCTGCGCCCCCCCCAGCCCTCGGGCAAAAGAAGCGTTTAGAACGCCGCGGGCGCGCTCTACTTGGCCTGTGTTAAGCAACAACGCAATGCGAAGCGTCTCTGGTGCATTCCACCCCTCTATCACATGCAAAGCAAGCTCAGGCAAAAACGGAGCCAAGCCAGATGCCAACGCTGTGCGTTCTGCATCGCATTTAAAAAGCCCCAGCGAGTCATTCGCCAAAAATGCCGCCTCGTCCGACCGCCCACATGCAGCGAACGCAACGGACTTCGCAATCACAGATCGTACTGTGGAAAGGCTGCAACCCATGCCTACCACGGTCGCATACATGCCCAGACCGTAATAAGCCATTATTTGCCAATCCTCATCCGAAGCGTAATTGTTTCTTGTTCGAGCTAAAGCGTGCGCAAAGCGCCCCCTGCGCATGTGCCACGAAGCCAAGATTCGGCTTAACATCTTTAACCCTCAAAAATCACCGCCAAATAAATCGCGTGTATAAACCTTCTGCGCGACGTCGCGAACTTCCTCAGTAACGCGATTTGCGACAATGACGTCCGCGCAGCGCTTGAACTCCTCTAAGTTATCCATAACCTTGGAGTTAAAGAACTCAGTCTCCTTCAGCACCGGCTCGTAAACGACAACCTCGATGCCTTTTGCCTTGATGCGCTTCATGATTCCCTGAACCGAAGAAGCACGGAAATTATCCGAACCCGCCTTCATGATCAAGCGATAGATACCCACGACCTTCGGCTTGCGTCGGATAACATCTTCAGCAACGAAATCCTTTCGCGTACGATTTGCCTCGACAATCGCATGAATCAGGTTCTGTGGAACGTCTCGATAGTTTGCGAGCAACTGCTTCGTATCCTTTGGCAGGCAGTAACCTCCGTAACCAAATGAAGGATTGTTATAGTGGGATCCTATGCGCGGATCTAAGCAGACTCCTTGGATGATATGTTGGGTATCCAGTCCGTGCACTGCAGCATATGTATCCAACTCATTAAAATATGCTACACGCATGGCTAGATATGTGTTCGCAAACAGCTTGATTGCCTCTGCCTCCGTACTATCGGTTAACAGAACGGGCACATTCTTCTTTACCGCTCCTTCCACCAATAGATTGGCGAACATCTGTGCGCGATCCGACTGTTCTCCAACCACAACACGACTAGGATACAGATTGTCATGCAGCGCTTTCCCCTCACGCAGAAATTCGGGAGAAAAGAGTAAATTGCTGCAGGCGAGTGCTTCGCGCATGCGCGCCGTAAACCCAACCGGGACAGTAGACTTGATCACCATCACCGCATGAGGATTGATGCTTATCACATCTCGAATGACATTCTCTACCGAACGAGTATCGAAAAAATTAGTTACCGGGTCATAGTCGGTCGGAGTGGCAATTATCACAAAATCCGCGTCCACATACGCACGCCGCTTGTCCAACGTCGCTAAGAGATTTAGGGATCTTCGCCCTAGATACTCCTCAATATCCGCATCAATGATGGGTGAAATACGCTCATTAATGAGCCCGACCTTCTTTGAGTCCACATCCACTGCAACAACCCGGTGGTGCTGGGAAAGAAGAACGGCATTAGACAAACCAACATAACCGGTACCAACGACAGCAATCTTCTTCATGCGACGAAAAAATTAGCGTAGGAAATAACAAGCGAACACATTAATCAGATACATAGGAAATGATCCACGCCGCCTCACCGATCATAGAACTATGCACCAATAGATTGCGAAATCATTCACACCACCAAACAAATTTCAAACAATAGGAATCGCAACTCCAAATCTACGCCACATTAGAAAAAATCTTTCCGACCTCGGAAGCCCAGAATCGCTTATCCGAATTTATCGACAAAAAAATTCTCGATAGCATTAGCCCAGAATCCAGGAAGTCGGCAACGGACATTTGCCCCACCTTTCTAGCGCCAAAATCGGTATTATATAATTTCAAAAGACAAACATCCCGATTAACCAGAAAGTCGCTTACCGAAATCTCCTCATCCAAGATGATCTCACTATTCCTAAATGAGTAAACCGGCACGACACCCGGATCAACGTACTTGAACGGAATTGGCACCACCTTACCGCCCTTCAGCACATCCTTAATACCGCCGGGATTCCCCCAAGTCTGGAATTCTGAAACCAACATATTTTCGGCGACATCGGACAAAATTGGATTTCCACGCCTCGCAGCAAAAACCGCCTCTGAGTGCCAATGCAACTCATCGCCCTGGATCTCGATTCGCCGCAACATATCAGTCAACACAACGGTATCTGCGTCGTTCCAAAATCCACCATGCTCGGCTACGAATCTCATTCGGACATAGTCGCTCTTCGCAACCACAGCGGCCATCTCGGGGGTCAAGTTACTGTTGTATTTTGAAAACGCCCACTTTTTTTCCTCGCACCCAGAAATATACTCGGAAACGTTCTCCTCATTCAATAGAACAAAATTCTCCCCATACGCAATCTTCATTGAAACGATCCCGAGCGCAACGTAGGGCGGCACCCTTTTTCCAGGAAGAGTTTCCCAATAAGTAAAAGCTTTCAAGCGAACCTCATTTGAAAATTGATTTAACAGCGCTACCCAATAGCTCAATTAGCGCGACCGAACGAGTACTTACGACAAGCGGCATCACTCGGGTTCTGTGCTATATACGTGGTTCCGCTCAGAGATTGTCGTTGCAACGACCGATTCACTACCAAAAAATGGTTCTCTTTCTGCAATCCCAATTTTTTAATAGATGTATTCTCGCCGTGCAGCACCCGATTATAGGCCACCATATTGATATGCTTAAAGCAACCCACCTCACTTAACTTTAAATACATATCATAGTCGACTGCATTAGCAATACTTTCGTCAAAGCCAGAGGTCAAATTCCAGGCACGAGCCGTAAACATGCGAAAATGATGCGCAATCATAGCCGTCGTCAGCTTTTCACGTGAAAACTCCGGCCAATTATAGCCAAGCGAAATGAGCTCACCAGCCTGATTCACATTCCTATTGGTTGTGTACACGCAGACCAGTCTCCGGTCCTTGAAAAATTCCGACAAACACAACTCGACGGCATCCGACTCAAGATAATCATCAGAGTCTAATTGCCCAATATAATACCCACGAGCCATCCGCAGCGCATGATTTGATGCGGAGGCAATTCCGCCATTTTCCTTTCGCTCAACTCGAACCCTGGGGTTATGACCGTATTTTTTGAGAATGACTTCGAGTGTATTATCGGTCGATCCATCATCGCAAATGCAAACTTCGAGATCAGTTACCGTCTGGTTCAACGCGCTATCTACGCACCGAACAATATGTTCAGAGCAGTTATAAGCCGGAATATATATAGAAACAAGTGGCACGCTCTGTATCCGCGCCGACTCTATAGGCTCCAGCTTCCGATAAAAATACGGAACCTTTTCTTTTACCAGATTGATTGTGATCTTCTTACCTTCAGATCGATCGGTTTCGTTCTCTTTACCTGGAGGCTCTTGATGATAAGCCAAGCCCCCTTCCACAGCACGGAAGAAGCATCCATGCCGATACAAGCGGTACGCAAATTCGTTATCTTCACCGCCCCAATGTGTAAAGTCCTCGTCGAACCAACCGGCAATATCCAACCATTTTTTGGCAAACGCCACGTTACCGCCACTGAAGAAGCGGAACGGCGTATCGCATAGTCTTAAATCTTCTGTTTTAGAAAAGTGATCCAAGCGCCAGTCGATCGACACTAAGTTTTCGACTTTTCCCGCCTGGTCATTATTAGTTACCACCTCCGGAAATTGCTCAAGCAGAAGGTCGTCCGCGCTAAAATCTTCTGCGACGCTATTGCTTGTATCAATGTATTTACGGGGACCAATCAAAGCAACGTCATCATTCTCCATCAACAAGGAGACATAACTTTGCACCCAGTTTTTGTTCGGCGCCATATCACAGTCGAGAATCGCCACAAAGTCATACTTAGCAACCCTTAGGCCTAGGTTTCGTACAGCGCATAACTGATATCCATAGTCGCGCTGACGGACATATTTTATGTCGAGCTTATCCTCATATTTCCTTACGACGTCACCCACAGACTCCCGACTACCGTCATCCGCAACTATAATTTCGAACTTATAATCAGTTTTCTGATTAAGTAGGCATGCAAGTGTGATATCAAGAATCCGACTTCGATTGAAGGTTGGGATAATGACACTCAGGCAAGGTTGCGGTTTCCTTGCAGCGACGGATGCTTCGACTCGTCTCCTCGTAGCCCACGAGTAATCATTAGTACCAGCCGGAAGCGGCGCTAGCTTCAAATCCTTCGGCCAATCCCCCGGGATTGGATTGACCGGTTTTATTTCGGCTACCTCCGACTTCTTTTTTGTATTTAGTTTATATTGCTGCAAATACCTACTTCTTTGCGACTGTTTAATAGAAATTTTCTTCGCATTATCCAACATAATAACTGTTGCTGGATCAAGATCGCCTGCTCGTTCTGTTGTGGCAGCGGCATCATGCGATATGTGGTTCAACCTTTTTTTGCAAAGATGGATATTAGCCTTTACCAGTTCATGGCCGTAAAGGCCTGCGGCGCGCTCAAATAGTTCCAGTGCATGCGCATAATTCTTCCTTTGGTATTGCTCAATCGCCTCACCAAGAACCTTCATACAATCATCCATTCTGATCTATTCAAAGAAGTCGAGCCGTTAAAAATACAGAAACAAATTTCAGCCCGTCAGAGACCTCGTCGGATATTGTTCCGACCATTCTCGCCCTTCAGACTCATACTGCCATTGAAACCTTGGCCATTTGCGCCTCTCTTTTCAGCCGATCAATCTCCATAGTGGCACTATAGGGATTTGCCGCCGCAAATCGATCGCTCATGTACGCAACATTACACCTCCGAAGCACTGGAGAGTCCCTTTGCCACTCATGTGTTTGCTCATATATCCGAAACGCCCGGTACCCGAAGCCTTGAAGAGTTGCGTCTATTGCGCCGAAATACGTTTGCTGAGTGCCTTTAATATTCATGCCGACCTCGAGATAAATCAAATCAATCATTTGATCACCCAATAGATCACGAGCACCGTTGAGAATATCGAGTTCTTTTCCTTCCACGTCGATCTTTAGAATATCGATTCGCGAATCAGTAAAAAACTCCCTAAAACTATCTAAAGGTCGACATTCGGCAACGAAGGAACTACTTACGTTTTCGATTTTTACTTCTGCATCAACCATCTTGGTCATCGATCCCGCAGAAATAAATCTCCGAGCGCCTTGGGATGAGGCGACGCCGATGTTATAGCAGTGAAGCGACGGCAGGCTAAAATTTTCTAACTTGGCCTTAAGAGTCGTATAGCTGACTGGATTAGGCTCAAATAAATGTGCTTCGCGAATCTTTATGCAACCAGATTCTTTGAGTCGTATAAACACTTCACCAACAAAAGCACCGATATCAACATATGTCAGCGATCGACCTCGAAAGTAAGGTGCGATATCCCGAAGCATCTGCTCAACATTGGCGTCCCCGAACGCCGGCACCCCTTTACCTGAAATAGGCGGCGGTACACCTTCATCAAGCTTCTGGTGCTGCCCCAACGCCTCGGGAGCGCGCGAAATGACTAATTGCACATAGCGCTCTAAAGACACAATCTTGGCGGCGGCATCCACAGAAAATCTGTGTTCGGCGTCGAGTTGCTCTAATAATAGAGCTTTCTCCTTATCCCACAAATTTTTGTCGGCGTTAATTTCCTTTAGCTCTTTCTCTTCGCTGGCCCTCAGCAATACTTCAGCTTGCGAAGCAGCTCTTTGCATTTCGTTCACTTGGTTAGCGAGGGCCGAGATGCGTGCTTCAGCATGCAACCTATCTATATTTAGTTTCTCAAGTTGCTCAGCGTATTCGCCGGCTTGCCTGGCATGCTCTTCGCAAGATTGCTTTAGCTCCGCTATTTTACCTTCGTATTGCTCCGACTCTTCTCGCAAGTCCCGCTCGGCACGGATCTCGAGCTCACAAACGGCAGCGTTCAATTCGGTTACCTGCCGCTGATACTCAAAAGCCCTCCTTTCAGCTGTCGCAGCAGCGATCTCCAACTCTTGGATTTCTTCGCGATGCTTTAATCTAAGTTCGTTAGCAAGTCCTTGCGCATACCCGAGAAGCCGGTTTTGAGCAGAAAACGCATCTCTCAATTCACAAAGGTCGGATCTTGCTATTTTTTCCGCAGCACGTGCATCACGGACGAACAGCGCGTGGCCAATACCTGGGTGAGGATCGGGATCTGTGACGAGATGACGAAAACCTCTCACGGTTAGGAAGTGCACCACCTCTTCCTCGCTCGAGCCAGCGGTCAGTTCAAACGATTCGCCTAAAATAACGCGAGCCAATATGACATCGAAGTCATTCAACCTTTCGCCGGCGCCACATATAATTGGTAGCGCAGAAAAACAATCAACTATTAGCCATGATGCCCTAGTTTTGCATTCATGTTGAAGCCGCTCTATCGATGTAGCCTCCAGAATCAACTCCTGGCACTTCTGTATATTTGGCCAGAGCCCGCGGAGAGTGTCAGGGTCTAATAGGCCGCTCGCCGAGCTGAGGCTTGCACGGAAGAAGGTTGTGGGTTCGGCTACAGCTGCCACGGCTTGTTTTCGGAAATGCCAGCCATTGCGATGTGGTAGGCTTTTGTCAAGATGTGCGAATTTTTCCTCATCTGCCTCGATCAAAACTACGCTCGGGATATTCGTTTGGTAAAGCCATCGAATCAACTGCCCCATCCCCGCGCCTGCTCCGATATATAGAGCACCTTCAGGAGCTAACATTGTCACAAGATGCTCGCACCATGATAGGATGGAAGTTGTGTTCTTATTCATTTTCATCATTGATCATTCTTTTCCAGTCTGAATGCCACAACTTCTCTTCTAAGCAAATACGGCAGCTTTAGCCATCCAATCGGAGTGTTTACGTTAGCAAGCAGCTTTTCGCCAAGGCGATAAGACAAATGCCGTTTTACTCGTTCCGCTTCAAATGCATCACAGTATTTTGCTATCGGCGGCAATTTTTCTTTTCTCGCTTCGGCCCGCCGCTCCGCTCGAAATTGTCGGGTTTCACGGCTAAGAGCCCATGGCATACTAAGCCAGCCGCTCAGCGAGCGTGAGTGACCGATGATCGTTGCGCCCAAGCGGTAGGTTAATTGCTTCTTGACTCGCTCCGCTGCACCGTAATATTTAGCTGTCTCCGGCTCCGCTGTTGGCAATTTTGTCGAGGCTCTCAGAATCTGAGATCTGGCTTCCAAGTGGTGACGCTCCAACTCTTGCTGAACATGGTGGAGTTGAGCAAGGAGAAGGCAATTCTCTTCCGCAAGTTCCTGCTGTTCCTCAGCGCGAAGTTCAGCCTTCTGCGCGCGGCCGCTTGCGACCTTCTCACTCATCGCGAGTGACTCAATTTGCTTCAAGTATTTGTCGCATTCGAGCTCGCGAGATTGAAGTTCTTTCTGAAGTTGTTGAAGTTGGAGGAGCAGCCGTGTATTTCGCTCTTCAATCTGTCCCTGAGCACCTAAACGGTCTCGTAATTCTTTGATCTGCGTGTTTAGACAATTCCCTTCAAGATGGCGGTCTTCCAATTCCTCCTGAAGGACATGTACCTGCGAGAGCAGAACTTGATTGTCTCGGTCGGCGCCTTGAAGCATGGCGAGTCTTGCTTCTGCTTCTTGAAGCTTGCCCGCAGTCAGTTCCGCATTTCGCGTTTGGGTCGCCAACTCCTGACACATAGAATCAAGGCGTGACCTCATTGCTACGGTAGTTTCCTCCGCAGAGACAAGGATCTGGATCTTTCGTTGATACTCTTCTCGCTCGCACTCTTGCTGTGTGGCGATTCGCCAAGCATCAAGCGCCGACGGCTCCGAGACGGCCAAGAGCGGCAATGCCGCAACGGCCTGCAGTTCTTCATAAATTTCCGCTGCTTGAGGAGAGCTTTTAATCAGGAAATCAGCAATATATTCTTTTAGACTTGAAGAGTCGACTTGCTCAGGAGACTCCTTACATGCTTTGGAAACCGGTTGGGTTAACTTTACTGATTGAATTTGATCACATTCCACATTGTTTGCTTCGATGTCCAGTGGAAGATGTAGCTGCGCACCTATCCTGGAGCGAACCTGCTGGACATATCGCACGGAGGATAACTTTACCTGCTGCGCATGCACCAGTAATGCGCGGTCCATGTTTCGGTGATAGAAATGCAGCAACTCACGGTTATAGGCGCACCAACCGCCAATAAGCTTTGTAAGTAGGTCCGGCGACAGATCTCTCGCAACATCAGGTGCATCAGTGAGGAGGCTGTGCGGACTGCCGTATACGAGAATGAACGCGATATTCGGATCCAATGCACTCCAATAGTCGAGAAGATAAGCGGCGTGTGGGTCAGACCAACCCCACAGCGGCTGATCAATATTTCCCAGCATTAGGTCTAGCGCCATTCCATGCCAGATCGGGCCGGGATCAATTTGCTGTGGATTCTTCGCTTGATCAAACTGCGTCAGCAAAGGTACGCTGTGCGCCTTGAGGAGCACCGCACCGATCTCCGCCGGAGAGAGCCCTTCACGGCGTGACGGCATTGCCGACTTCATCCCACAGGCGTTGAGCAAACTTTCCACGTCAGAATAGCGTGACGTTGGGTGACCGACTATGAGTATCTTGTTCATGACGGGATCGTTTAGAACGTTATTAGAAGTTTGGCGACTTGTAGCTGAATAATGTGTCGAATGCTGTTCAGCCGACGAGTGCCAGGACCAGCCCTGATGCCCAGCGCATCACAGGTGAGAGATCCACGTGGTCAAAACCAGATACGTCAACAGCCACAAGACCACATGCCGACATAATTCGAACGTACAGCCCTTTAAGCCCGAACCCCTTCGTCGGTGCATCGACGAAACTCGAATCGGCATAGAATGATGAGTTAATTTGTGAGCAGTGAATCAGGAAATTTCGAAATCGCGTGAAGGCCCTTGTGTCGACAGGTGGCGAATCCCACCAAAATTGGTCTAACGCACCTTGATATGTAATGCCCGTTTTTGCATAGAAGCACCGCCCTAGAGCAATAACAGGAACACGATGATATAGAGCCTGCAAACCAGTAGTGGAGTTTACTGTGACCAGGCCACTGCATCGGTGGAGCAGCGATGGCAGGTGTGCGTCATGGATATAGAGCACCCGATCAGCCGAACCAAAGCGTGCCGCACAGTCAGCTATTACTCTTGCATAATTGGTATGGCCGCGATCCATCGGATGATGCTTGATCACAAGGAGACAGTCGGCTGGGGCATGATGGGCAAACGAATACACTGTCCACTCAATGAAATCCTCAATGCGTCGCCACGGGCTATGCACACGGATCTGGCTGTCGTTATAGACCTGCAGCGCCACAAGGAAAAATGGTGGGTGATTCTCAGCAAGCAAGCGTGCCTTTATCTCACGCTCCTCCGCACGATAGCGATGCTTCCGGTACCCTGCACGCAACCATAGAGCGATCTCATGGAGACCAAATGGCTTGTGATGTCGATAATGCGGATAAGTCCGGCTCCTGCTAATGCCTCCGCTGAAGTACAAGAACGAATACCAAGCCATCTTCCCGAAGGCACGCTTAAAGTGTCTTTTATGAGCGGGGCGAGGGGCGGCCGGCAGTGTTTTCATATCCCAAGCGGCAATCGGAGAGTCTGCATTCACACCATCTGCCTCCAGCGTGATGTAGTCAGGACGTACGTAGCCCTCCTCAAACACCCAGAATGCGATTCCCATCGCTTTGGCAAGACGGGCTGCGATTCGGTGATGGCGCCGACTGCTGCCAAATACCACAATCGCATCGACACAACGCTCGACCAATAATTTGCGCAGAAACGGCTGCCAAGCAGGCATAGGCTGTGTAAAGCGCTCGATCGTTCCTCGTCGATAGAAGTAATCGTCGCCGCCATTGAAGTTGACCTTGCTGACACGCCTCCCCGCCGACTCCAGATAGTCACGCAACCGGGCAAAGAAGGGTCCATTTGGGCCTTGCAGTAGGAGCACATGCTGGTACCGAACCAACTGATGCAAGCCGGCCCGCTCCGTCCCTTTCGAGCCTTCAAGTGAGGCCCGTTCGAAAGTTCCAGTCATGGTGTGCCCGGATGACGTGACATGATTGCCGCGATCACGCCCACCTTCCCTGAACATCAGCATTGCCCGTTCCCTTGTGCTCAAATCTCTGTTGGTTGTGCGCCGTGGCACCCCTCTTGCCACGCTGGTGAAACTGGATGTTTTAGGTCTTACCTTCCCTCGCAACAGCCCAATAGCGAAACAAGGGCAGCACGAGGTTGCGTAGCCTTCCAAGTCTGACCGGCGCGGGTTCCAGCCGCCATGCAAGCACGTGGCTGACAACCTGCTCTGGCGTGGCGAATCCCGCTTCAGCGCTTCGCAAGACATAGCGTGGATATAAGATCAGCGTTGCCGCGACGAGCATGTCCAGCGTCAGTTCTCGACGGCGGCGCGGCACAGGATATCGGTCTATGGTCAGTCCCCAGCCCGCATAGAATGGTGTCCCGTGCGTTGTCACCGGCTTACCGCGCAACAGAGCTTCAAATCCGGCCAGTGACGTCAGCACATGCACGTCGTCAACGGCATCAATCAATTGGCACATGGGATAGTCAATCACTAGTTCATCGCAAGATGCGCCAAGTGCTACCTCTTCAGCGCGGCTACCTCGCAGGCCCGCCATAACATCGGGATGGGGCTTGTAAACGAGGTATGCGTCAGGCTCGACGGCACGCACTGCCCGGAGTAGTTCATGATTCGCACGGATTCCCAACGCGCCATAACGCAGTGAAGCGTCGCTTTCCACCTGACCAACCACCAGAACAACTTTCTGATTGCCTGCGGGTCGCTGCCATACGCCTTGCCCTACGTTGTATTTGGTCAGCCGAGAGCGGACTATCGACTCACGCAAATCGCGCGCACGTTGCAGCAGTGGCTGATCAAATTCTGTAGTGGCAAGTAGTTCTTCCAGCTCTGATGGCGTGGTGGCGTCGTAGTAAATTCCACTGCGATCAAATACCCAGGATACCGGGCGCACAAGATGCGCCCCCAAGCCCACGGAGCGCAAAAAGCCATCTTCCACCGTGACAGTGCTTACGTCTGATCGCGTCCGTTGACCCGGCCTTCGCCCCCATTGCAGCACCGTCGCGCCTGTCGGAACGGCTTCCAGTCTGCGATGAAAACGCACGTGGCAGCCCTGCAAGTAGTCACGCAAGATGGGGCGCTTCCATCGTGAAAAGCCGACTGCATGTACCCGTGCCGGGAACTGTTGACGTAGGGTGCGCTGCAGAGCAAGGTATGCGATTGCATCCTCCGGCTGGCAACGTTTTCCACTATGCGGGTCTACATAGCGCGTGTAGCGTACAAGCGCAGCAAACGCCAGTTGCGCCAGCGTGATCTGCTTGCGCCGCGTCGGTGCAACTTGTGCATCGCGCGTTAAGCCCCATCCCGCATAGAACGGCATGCCAAAGGTGTGGACAGGCCGACCATGCAGCAATGCCTCGAAACCAACCTGCGAGGTCACGGTAAATACAGCGGTCGCCGTACGCAGCAACGGCGCCACGTGCACATCTGCCTGGAGCCGACGTACCCGCTGAAACCCGCCCTTGTCCAGCAACGCACCCAAGTAGCCGCGCTTGCGACCAAGTGACACCTCGGGATGTTCCTTGACAAGGATCTCGCAGCCGGGATACGCCTCCTGCGCTGTTGACAGCATGCGTTCGAAGCAGTCGGCATCTGCCATGCCATATTGAATGGACGCGTCGTTTACTGTCTGGTCGATAACAAGCACATACGGACGATCCTGTAGTATGTGCGGATCCGGCGCGTGGTTGTACTTGGAGATGCCGGACTCGCGCCATGCATGGATCAACGCGTCAGCACGGCTAGCCTCGTCCGCACTCAGCGGAAGCTGGACCAGACGCTCAAACAATGACGGCCTAGTCGCGTCGTAATAGATGCCGACATCATCTACAACCATAGAGCAAGATATGGATTCCGTGCCGGGCGCTATCGAACGAATGAATCCGTCCTCCAGGCGCAAAAAGCGCTGCACCGCGTATTTGCGCGCGTACTCCTCGGCCCGAACCGCGCTCGGCCGGCGACCCCACGCGGCCACCCCATCAGGTTGGGACCGACTCAGCACCGGACGCATCAGAACCACGTCTTCCTCCAAGAAGGCACGCAGGTGTTTGATGCGGTAAATGCCGCGAGAGAAGACGCCGAGCATGGTCGGTTCTGTTCCTTGATGTCTAGCTATGTTTGCGCAGATGCCAGGGCATTCTTACAAGCCCAAAACCACTTTCGCACTAATCGCGATCTGATAAAGGATCTGGAACACATCTTTAGCAAACTGCCGCGTCTTGAAATCAACCTTCGGCAACACCATGATCTCGTCGCCGGGCCGCACGGCATCATCCTTCTTGCCGTCCGAGAAACTCCCATCCCGATGCGCAATGACGATTCGTGATGTATCTGCGTTCTGCGAGAATCCGCCGGCCTGCTGAATGAAATCATCAAGGGCCAGGCTCTTGTCATACGCCACGGCATTGGGGAACAACACCTCGCCGCTGATAAGAACCAGACCGTCCTTGACTGGCACCCGCAAGATGTCTCCATTTTCCAGAAGCAAGTCGTTGCGTGTCGTGGACTTCGCGATCAGCGTCTGTCCTGACGGATCGATCTTCTTCGCGCGCTCGACCCATTGCAGAACTAGTGCAGCTTCTTCTTTGCGAAGCTGCGCTTCCTCGGCGGTGCCCGACCTGGCGGTCAGGACGCTCGACTCAAGGGTTCTCAGGCTCGTACCAAGCAGCGTCTTTTGGCGTGCCTTTACACTCAGACGGAACAGCTGGATGCTTTCCGCGTCAGATTCCTTTGTAAAATGAATCTGGCTGAGCAGCTGACCCATTCGGCTGCCATAAGGCAGCACGTACTCCTGAGGCCCGGTATGTTCGCCTTCGACGCGAACAGTAATCGTGCCTGGTCGTTTGTCGGCAGTGAATTCAATCTCATCGCCATCATGGAGGCGGATCTGATTCCCGTTCGAAATGGGGAAATATTCCACATTGCGGACGATGCCAGTATTTCGTACCACGCGTACATTGGTTGCTTGTGGCAGCGGTTTTGCCAACTGCACGATCTGGTCAAGAGGGGCCTGATCTCCGAGAAACTCAAATCGCTTGGAGTTCTCTGCCAGCCCGCCAACTTTCACGGTCTTCTTTCGCGACTGGACGAAGATGACGTCGCCGTTGTTCAACTGTCGCGAGGTCAGGTCGCCCTTGAGCAGGAAGTCATAGAGATTGACGACTTCCAGCGTCTGGTTGCCGCGCTTGATCGCAACGTCCAGGAACGAGCCACGGTCAGGGTCGATGCCGCCGGCCTGGTCGAGGTAGCGCAGCACGCTGTCGCTGGAGGTGCCGTCGTACATGCCGGGGCGGCGGACCGCGCCGGTAACGTAGACGCGCACCGGCTGCGCGGCCAGCAGGCTGGCGTAGATCGACACCTTGCTGGCAAAGACGCGCCGCAGTGCATTGCCGACGGCGGTCTGCAGATTGCCGTTGGTGATGCCTTGCACGCGGAACGGCCCGATTTCCGGCAAAACAATGTTGCCGCCGGCGTCAACGGTCAGCACGGTATCGACGTTGTATCCGTTCCAGATGCGCAGCTGGATGCGATCACCGACGGAGATGACATGGCTGGGGTTGAAGACGGAAGCACTGTCGCGGCTGAAGGCGCCGGTGAACAGCTGCGCCCCAAAGGCGTCGCTGGCCATGTTGGCGGTGTAGTCGTTGTTCTGCGGCGCGCTGTCCGGCAGCGGCGTGTCGGCACGTGCCGGGATGGTGGCAACGCCGCCGATCGAGCCGGGATTGCCGACCACTGCGCCACTGGGGGTGGTAGCACCCTGCGCAGCCAGCGCGGCGTATTCCATCTGGCCGACGGCCGGCGACTGCGGCAGTCGCATGCCGCCCTGGGCATGCGCGCCGTGGGAGGCGGCAAGGCTGGCCGCGGCGACCGCGATAGCAAGGATTCTTCGAAGCATGGATTAATCTCGGTGGTCGCGGATGATGGCGCTGAGCAGTTGCACGACGCCTGCCAGCATCAGCGTCATCAGGACGAACACCACGATGTTGTAGATTCGCCGGGGCTGGAGCGGATACTCCGGCCGGGTCGGGCTCTGCACGACCGCTACGTTCTTGAGCTTGCGCGTGGCCTCGATGCGCGCCTTCTCCAGCGCGCCGATCGCGGTCTTGTAGATGTCGAAGGCGAACTCCGCGGCGGCCTGCAGGCGGTCGTGTTCTTCCACCACGCGGTTCAGGCCGCGGCCCTTGGTCGAGACCATGCGGCCGCGCTGCTCCGCCATCTGGCGCTCGACCGCGGCGATCTGGGCGTCGATCTGCTGTATCGCCGGCGACTGCGGCGTGAAGACGTCCTTGAGCGAGTTGCGCTTGACGTGCAGTTCGGCCAGGGTGGCCTCGGCGTTGGCGACCACGGTGGACAGGCTTTCCACCTCGCCGCGCGGCGACACCAGGCCGTTGGCGTTCTGGTAGGCCACCAGCGCCTGGCGGGCTGCCTTCAGCCGTTCGCCCTGGTCGTGCACCTGTTTCTCGATATAGACCACCTGTTCGCTGGCGATCCGATGCGTCATCTCGTTCATGAAGCGTTCGCCGTCGGCGACCAGCTCCTGCGCGATGGCATGCGCCATCTCCGAGTTGTAGCCCTGCACCCGGATCACGAGGACGCGCGCGAAGTCGTCGTATTCAACGCTGACGCGTTTCAGGTAGTAATCATGGAAGCGTTCGAGCGAAGCATCCTCGAACCACAGGCGCGACAGCGGATCCCGGCCGTTGTCTGCGTAGTGCTTGCGCAGCCCAAGTTTGGCGTCGAGCTTCTTGAGCATGTCAGCCGACAGCAGGTACTCGCGCAGCAGCAGCAAGTCGTGAGGGGCGGTATTACCGATGAGCAGCGATGTGAAATCCGCCCCGTTGGCACCTATGCCGCCGCTGCGCTCAACCACGACTCGGGCCTCTGATACATACAGGTCTGATGCGATCACACTCCAGTACACAACGGCAAGCATGCACGCGGCTACGGCCACTTGCCAGATCCGGTTCAGGGCGTTTACTCGTATCAGGCGCCCGATCTGCCCTGCGGCGCCCGACGTAATCGTCTTCATCATGCTGGAATGCTGTCCCTGTACGCGTGCAGGGCCTCTTCAACGGAATCGAACCAGAGCGCCTGGCCCTGATGCAGCCAGACTGCCGACTGGCAGAAATTTTTAAGGGTGGATTCGCTGTGCGAGACCATCACCAGGCCGGCACGGCCGGCGAGGTCTTCGAAGGCTTTCTGCGACTTGCGCTTGAACGCTGCGTCGCCGACGGCCGTCAGTTCATCCACCAGGTAAGTATCGAAGTCGAAGGCGAGCGACATGGCGAATGCCAGCCGCGAGCGCATGCCCGACGAATAGGTCTTGACCGGATCCTCGAAGGCGTTATTCAGTTCCGAGAACTCGCGCACAAACTCAAGCTTCTCCGCCAGCGCGCCGTGGATGCCGTGGATGCGGCAGACGAACTTGGTGTTCTGACGCCCGCTCAGCGAGCCCTGGAATCCACCGCTCAGGCCTAGGGGCCACGACACCCGGCAGTTGCGGACGATGCTTCCGCGGTTGGGCTGGTCGATGCCGCCCACCAACCGCAGCAGGGTGGACTTGCCAGCACCGTTCGCGCCGATCAGCGCGACTCGGCCCCTCTCAGGAATCTTAAGCGTGACGCCCTGTAGCACCCACTTGGAGCCATGAGCGGTGCGATAACGCTTATGAACGTCGGTGATATCGATCATTGTGCGGTCAACCGGGTTGCATACCGCATGTGCATGGCCAAGCCAAGGAATACTGTGGCCAGCGCGCAGAAGGCGAGAAAACCCAAGCTGATATGCGCTTCTCCGTGGTAGGCGGCAAACCAGCCGCTGCGCATGGCTTCGAGGCCGTGTGTGATCGGGTTGACCAGCACCACCTCGCGCATACTGCGCGGCAGACTCGATACCGAATACATGACCGCAGAAAGAAAGTAGAGCGGCGTGAAGACAATGCGGATGACTTTACCCAGCCCCGGCAGAAGCGTCTCGATGACTGAGAACATCAGTCCCAGGCCCAACCCGAAAGCCCACAGTAGGAACGCCGCCCATAGGACGAGCAGCGGATCGGCAGGCCGCACGTCGATGCCGAGTAGCGCAAGGGCGGCGAGCAGTACGGCGCCGACGATGACATACAGGAAGGCCTCGACCGTGGCGCGTACCAGCACTGTGTCGACCGGTTGCACCTGGCGGTACGCGAATAGGGCTTGGTTAGCGTTGATGGCTTCCATTCCACGTTGAGCAATATTCCGTACGAGAAAGAAGCCCCAGACTCCAACGAAGACAAACACTTCAATGTTTGCGTCTTGCCGGACCTGATGCCGAATGACTCCGAACACCACCATCAGGAAAACGATGTGTGCGGCCGGCTCGAGCAGGATCCAGATCCAGGCCGCGCGCGCCCCCGCCAGGCGAGCGCTGGCCTCGCGCAGGAACAGTGCTCGCCATACGGAAACTGCGATGGAGACGTCCGACCGGACCGATGTCCGGCTCATTGCAGGCGGTCGCGACTATCTAAAATGTCGACGCGAAAGTGGACAAGGCTGCCCACTGCAACCGATTGCTGCCTGAAGGTGACCTGCGCCGCCCCTGGCATGACCTGATAGAGCATTCCCGCCATGGCACTTGCCCGGTGCAGACACATGCCCGCCACCCAGCGCCCTGCCACCGCCCGCTCAACGCTTTCCCGAACCGCTGCGCTCATTATCGGCTTCTGTTTTTTTGGTGACCCTGGCCGCTTTTCTGCGGCCACTTACTTTTTGCAGGGCGCAATAATAAGCGCCCGGGGCTCGGTACGCAACATCCGGTAACAAAATACCACTCCTCCCCCACAAGGGGGATGACGCCACTTGAACAGGGAGATTGTGGCTTTTGGTCGACCCTTCCGAGCTTAATGTGAGACCTATTGCTCACCCGGGAAGCCACGCGGCAGAAGGGTTCCGGGAATTATGTAACAAAAAGTAGGTAAATACCTGTTCCGGCGCAACACCACTAACTTTGCGTCAGATCAACATTTGAAGAGTTATATTCCACAATGTCCTTTATAAAATACATTAACAACCCAAAAATATAATCCCACAAAGTGGATAAACCTAACCTCCAATAAATCCGGCTCGGTAATTGTGCTGCGGCGGGGGCCACTCGTTTCCATAGAAACGAATTTGTTAATATATTTCCCGGGTACAGGGAACCGCGGTGGAAGAGCCGGAGCTTGTTTGGAAGGACTCAGCGGGGCGAGTAGCGGTGAACCGCGTGCAGAATGCATGCGCACCATTTGTCCGAGGTCCGCATCCGGCAATGCGCCGCACGGACGCTATTGGTGGCGGCGGTGAAACGAGCGCCAATTGCAATCGGATTCACATAGGCACATGGATCCGCGCCCGAACCATTGGCGGCCCGGTCAACGGCGGTTGCCGTCTGCCGCAACAAGGAGGACGCCCCGTTGCAGGGCGCCAACACTGCAACCTTACCTTGCCCTGGCGACCGCGCGGGTCAGGCTATCCGGTACCAGTAGCACTGCCCTTCCCCGACCTCCCGCACCGCCTCCCCCCGCGCCAGCAAGTAATTCAAATGCGCAACACTCTCCCCCGTCGCCATCCCCAGCAGCCCGCCACTCCCTGTAATCGGCCGCGAGAACAATTCCCCAAACACATCCACCGCCCGCCTGGGTTCGGCCAGCGCCCCGCGCAGCCGGTCCAGCGCCTGCATCTGGCTGGCGCGCAGATAGTCGATCCGCGCATGCAGGCCGCGGAACGGTTCGTTGTGCGCCGGCAGCACCAGCACGTCGTCCGGCACGGCGGCGCGGACCTTGTCGAGCGAGGCTAGCCAGTCGGCCATCGGGTCGGCGTCGGGTTCGGTGGGGAACACGGATACGTTGGACGAGATGCGCGGCAGCACCTGGTCGCCGGATACCAGCAGCTTCAGCGCCGGGCAGTACAGGCAGGCATGTTCGGGGGAATGGCCGGTGCCCACGATGACCTGCCAGTCGTGTGCGCCGATGCGGACGGTATCGCCGTCGGACAGCCGGCGGAAGCTCTCGGGCAAGGCATGCACATATTTGCCGAAGCCGCCGAAGCGGGTGCGGTACACCTCGATCGCCTCGTCGTCCCAGCCGGCCTTGCGATAGAACGCGATGGCGTCGTCAGGCGCGGCGCGGCCGGTGTCGGCGGCAAGCACGCGGCACATCAGGTATTCGAGCCGCGTCATCCACAGCTGGCAGTCGAACTTGCCGGTCAGCCAGCCGGCCATGCCGATGTGGTCGGGATGCATATGGGTGACGAACAGGCGGGTCAACCCGCCGTCCAGCGCGCCGCCTTCGGCGAACAGCGCGCGCCAGGCCTGAGCGGTTTCCGGGGTCTGCAGGCCGGCATCGACCGCTGCCCAGCCGCTGCCGTCGCGGATCGCCCACAGGTTGATATGGTTCAGGCCGAGCGGCATCGGCATGCGCAGCCACAGTACGCCGGGTGCGACTTCGCGCGCACGGCCGGGTTCGGGGGCGTCACCGCAGGGGTAGTCGAGTTCGGGCTTTTCGAGGGAGATGGGGGCAGCTGCGAGCGCGATGTCGGGGGATTGGGCGGTCATCGGTGTCTGGGCCGGTGGGCCGGCCGTGCTGTGCGCCGTGGCTGCGGGCAGCGATGCCCCGGCCCGGCTGCGTTCTGGATAGCTGACACCTTAGCCCAGATGGGCGATTCCTGCTACGCGCGCCCTGCCCCGCGTTGCGCCGCTTGCCACGCCACTAAGCTAGCGCCCCGGGGCCGGCAGCACCTTGCCCGGGTTGAGCAGGTTCAGCGGATCCAGTGCCTGCTTCACCTGCCACATCAGTTCCAGTTCCACCTGCGACTTGTAGCGCATCAGGTCGTCGCGCTTGGCCACGCCGATGCCATGCTCGGCGGAGATCGAGCCGTTTTCCGCGTGGGCCATGCCGTCAACCAGCGCGGAGACCGGTTCATACCATTGCGCCAGGAAGTCCCGCGCGGGCTCATCCTTGGGCCGCAGCGGATTGAAGTGGACGTTGCCGTCGCCCATATGGCCGTAGATCACCATGCGCGCATCAGGCACCAGTTCCCGCACCCGTGCCGACGCCTCTTCCACGAACGCGGCGATGCGCGACAGCGGCACCGAGACATCGCACTTGATGCTGCCGCCGGTGCGGGTCTGGGCGTCGGAGATCTCTTCCCGGATGCGCCAGAAGGTCTGCGCGTCGGACAGGCTGGCGGCCACGGCGGCGTCCAGCACCAGGGCCTGGCGGAAGCCCGATTCGAGGATCTCCATCAGCGTGGCGTTGAGGCTTTCGGCGTCGCTGCCTGAGGTCAGCTCGACCAGCACCATCCAGTCGTGCCCGCCCTGCAGCGGCGAGGCGACGTTGCCGAGGTATTCCAGCACCAGCTCCAGCGCCGGGCGGGAGACCAGTTCGAATGCGGTCACGGCCTGGCCGGACAGGCGCTTCGCCTCACCGAGCAAGGCGACGGCAGCGGCGGGATCCGGCACCGCGACGAAGGCCACGGCGCTGCTGCGCGGCTGCGGCATCAGCTTGAGCACGGCGCCGGTAATGATGCCGAGCGTGCCTTCCGCGCCGACGAACAGCTGCTTCAGGTCGTAGCCGGTGTTGTCCTTGCGCAGGCCGCGCAGCGACGAATAGATGCGGCCATCGGGCAGCACCACCTCCAGGCCCAGCACCAGGTCGCGCATATTGCCGTAGCGCAGCACCGCGGTGCCGCCCGCATTGGTCGACAGGTTACCGCCGATCTGGCACGACCCTTCCGAGCCGATACGCAGCGGAAACAGGCGCTGCTGCGCCTCGGCGGCGCTGCGCGCCGCGCTCAGCGTGACGCCGGCCTGCACGGTCATGGTGTCGTTGACCGGGTCGATGCCCAGCACGCGGTTCATGCGGCTCAGGTTGACGACCACGGCGGTGCCGCTGTCATCCGGCACGGCGCCGCCCATCAATGAGGTATTGCCGCCCTGCGGCACCACCGGCACGCGCTGCGCATGGCACCACTGCAGCACGCGACTGACTTCCTCCGTCGAAGCCGGCAGCACCACCACCTGGGCCTGGCCGCGATAGATGCCGCGATAGTCGGTGACGTAGGCTTGCGTATCGGCGTCGCCGCTGCGGCAGGCGTGGGCGCCGACAATGGCCTGCATCGCGCGCAAGGTGGTGTCTGGGGTCGGTAGCTCGGCGGTCATGGCGATAAGGCGAAGAAAAGTCGGGTCAGTACGCGGCGGAAGGCTTGCTGGCAGCAGCGTCCGCCTGCGGCTCGCGGAATGAAGCGGCAAGCTTGCGCGCGGCATTGGCGTACAACACCACGTCCACGCCCGTGGCCACGAAGGTGCAGCCCAGGTCGAGGTAGCGGCGCGCGAGCACCGGGTCTGACGTCAGCGTACCGGCGGCCTTGCCGCTGGCGATGATGGTGCGCATTGCGCCTTCGATGGCGGCCTGCACGTCGGCATGGCCGGGGCGGCCGCGGTGGCCCATCGAGGCAGCCAGGTCGGCCGGCCCGATGAAGACGCCGTCGACGCCGTCCACCGCGCAGATCGCTTCCAGGTTCTGCAGCGCGGTGACGGTTTCGGCCTGCACCAGCAGGCAGATTTCGTCGTCGGCCACATCGAGGTAGTTGCTGCGCGCGCTCCACTGCGATGCGCGCGCAATGGCGCTGCCCACGCCGCGGATGCCATTGGGCGGGTAGCGCGTGGCACTGACCAGCGCGCGCGCCTGCTCCGCGGTATCCACCATCGGCACCAGCAGGCTGCGCGCGCCGATATCCAGCAGCTGCTTGATCAGCGGCACTTCGCCGGCCACGGCGCGCACCACGGGCTGGACCGGATACGCCGCCACGGCCTGCAGCGCGTGCAGCGTCGAGCGCAGGTCGTTGGGCGCGTGCTCGCCGTCGATCAGCAGCCAGTCAAAGCCTGCGGTGGCCGAGACTTCGGCCAGGTACGGTGTCGCCATCGACAGCCACAGGCCGATCTGCGCCTGGCGCGCGGCCAGTGCGGTCTTGAAAGGATTGTTTGCGGGCATGGGGATTTCCTGGTGCGAAGAGGATGCGCCGGGCGCTTCAGCCTAGCAGGCCCTGGCAAAGGTACTTGGTATGCATGTAGTCGTCCAGCCCGTGGCGCGAGCCCTCGCGCCCGTAGCCGGATTCCTTGACGCCGCCGAACGGCGCCGCCTCGGCCGCGATCGCGCCTTCGTTGATGCCGACCATGCCGGTCTCCAGCGCCTGCGCCACGCGCCAGATGCGGCGGATGTCGCTGGAGTAGAAATAGGCGGCCAGGCCGAAAGGGGTGTCGTTGGCGTCGCGGATCACCTCGGCTTCGTCGCGGAAGCGGAAGATCGGTGCGACCGGGCCGAAGGTCTCTTCGCACGACAGTTCCATTGCCGGCGTGGCATCGACCAGCACCGTCGGCGCGTAGTAGTGCGGGCCGTCGGCGCTGCGCACGCGCTTGCCGCCGGTGACCACGCGCGCGCCCCTGGCGACCGCGTCCTCGACATGGCGCGCAATCTTGTCGACGGCGCGCGCATTGATCATCGGGCCGATCTGTGCGGCGTCCTCGGTGGCGGGGCCGACATGGAGCGCGCCGACGCGCTGCGCCAGGCGTTCGACGAAGGCGTCGTGCACGGCATCATGCACGTAGACGCGGTTCGGGCACACGCAGGTCTGCCCGCCATTGCGGAACTTGGATGCCATCAGGCCATCGACCGCGGCATCGAGGTCGGCATCGTCGAAGACGATGAACGGCGCGTTGCCGCCCAGTTCCAGCGAGAGCTTCTTCAGCGTCGCCGCGGATTCGCGCGCCAGGTGCTTGCCGACCGGCGTGGAGCCGGTGAACGTGACCTTGCGCACGCGGCTGTCTGCCAGCCAGGCGTCGACCACGCCGGGCGTGTGCTCGCGCGAGGCCGTGACGATGTTGATCACGCCCGCCGGCACGCCGGCCTGCTGCGCCAGCCACGCCAGCGCCAGCGCCGTCAGCGGCGTGTCTTCCGCGGGCTTGGCCACGACCGTGCAGCCGGCTGCCAGCGCGGGCGCGATCTTGCGGGCGATCATCGCCAGCGGGAAGTTCCATGGCGTGATGGCCGCGACCACGCCTACCGGCTCCTTCAGCACCAGCAGCTTGCGGCCCGGCACGGCCTCGGCGACGATGTCGCCGCAGATGCGCGTGGCTTCCTCGGCAAACCACTCCACGTACGAGGCGCCGTACTGCACCTCGCCGCGCGCCTCCTTCAGCGGCTTGCCCTGTTCGGTCGAAATGATGCGCGCCAGGTCTTCCTGGTGGTCAAGGATCAGCGCATGCCAGCGCTTGAGCAATTGCGCGCGTTCGCGCGCGGGCCGGCGGCTCCATGCCGGGAACGCCGCCGCCGCGGCGTCGGCGGCAAGGCGGGCGTCGCCGGCATCGCTGTCGGCCACGTTGGCAAAGGCCTCCGCAGTGGCCGGATCGGTCACGGCAAGGCGCGCGCGCAGGCCGGCATCGCGCCACTGGCCGTCGATCAGGTTCTGGCTGCGCAGCAGCGCGGGCTCGGAAAGCTTCAGCATCGATGTCTGTGGAAAGAGATTGGTGGCGCGCTCAACTGACGATGCCGAGGTGCCAGGGCACGAACTCGTTGTCGCCAAGGCCGAGCAGCTCGCTCTTGGTCGGCTCGCCCGAGGCAGCGCGCAGGATGTGTTCGAAGATCCGCTGGCCCATCTGCGGCACGCTCAGTTCGCCGTCGAGCACCAGGCCGCAGTTGATGTCCATGTCTTCTTCTAGCCGGTGGTACATCGCGGAATTCGAGGCCAGCTTGATCGTCGGCGCCGGCTTGGAGCCGAACATCGAGCCGCGCCCGGTGGTAAAGCAGATCAGGTTGGCGCCGCTGGCGATCTGGCCAGTAACGGCGACCGGGTCATAGCCGGGCGAATCCATGAAGACAAAGCCGGCCCGGTCGATCGGCTCGGCATACTCATAGACCGCCTGCAGCGGCGTGGTGCCGCCCTTCATGGCCGAGCCCAGCGACTTCTCGAAGATATTGGCCAGGCCGCCCTGCTGGTTGCCGTGGCCGACCACGCCGTTGAACTGCGCGTTATGGCCCGCCGTGTAGCGCTCCCACCAGGCAAGCCGGTCCAGCAGTTTCTGGCCGACTTCCGGCGTGACCGCGCGGCGCGTCAGCATGAATTCCACGCCGTGGATCTCCGGGGTCTCGGACAGGATCGCGGTGCCGCCATGGCGCACCAGGATATCCATGGCCGCACCCAGCGCGGGGTTGGCGCTGATCCCGGAAAAACCATCCGAACCGCCGCACTCCAGCCCTATCTTCAGGTGGCTGGCGGGCACGGGCTGGCGCACCGCGGCGTTGGCCGCCGGCAGCATCGATTCGATGGCGCGGATGCCGGCCGCGATGGTGGCGCGCGTGCCGCCGGTATCCTGCATTACCAGCGTATGCACCGCGGGCCCCGGCTCCAGGCCTTGCGATGCCACCAGCGAGTCCACCTGGTTGCGCTCGCAGCCCAGCCCCACGATCAGCACGCCGGCAAGGTTGGGATGGCGCGCATAGCCGGCCAGCGTGCGGCGCAACACGTCGAAATGCTCGCTGGGCGACGACATGCCGCAGCCGCTGGTCTGCGCAAAGGCGACCACGCCATCGACATTCGGGAAATCGGCCAGCCGCTGCGGCGTAAAATACGCCGCAATCTGGCGGATCACGGTGGACGAGCAATTGACCGACGACAGGATGCCGATGAAGTTGCGCGTGCCGACGCGGCCATCCGCGCGCACAAAGCCGTTGAAGGTGGCGCGCTGCGCCTGCGGCACGTAGTCGACCGGTCGCACGTCCTGGCAGAAAGCCGGATCGCGATAGAAGTCGACCAGCGTCAGGTTGTGCGCATGCACGTGGTCGCCCGGCGCGATATCGCGCGCGGCCACGCCGATGACGGTGTCGAACTTGCGCACCGGCGTGCCGGCCGCGATGGCGCAGGCGGCGATCTTGTGGCCGGCCGGCACCTGCGCGCGCACGCGCATGGCGGGATCGGCCAGCTGCTGGCCCAGGCCGAGGTCGCTGCGTGCGACCAGCACGTTATCGTTCGGGTGCAGCCGGATGACGGGATTGGAGTTCACTGGGTCTTGGGCTTCTCGGGCCATCAGCTTTGCTGCAGCAGTTCTTTCAGCTTGAGGCGCTGGATCAGCTGGGTTTCCTGTTCATAGACGCTGGCGACGTACTTCTTGTAGTCGGGCCCATCCAGGTACATCACGGGCGCGTCCAGCCGCGCCGCGACCTGCCTGAACTCATTGCTGGCGACCGCGGCGCGGAAGGCGTCGCGTAGCTTTTTCTCGACGGCAGGCGGCAGGCCCTTGGGCGCGCCGATGCCGTTGGGGGCTTCCACCACCACGTTGTAGCCCAGCTCCTTGAGCGTGGGCGTGTCCTTGAAGCGGGTCGCGCGCTGTTCGCCCCAGGTCGCCAGCAACCGCAGCTTTCCGGCTTCGACGTGTGGCGCCCATGAGCTGGAATCGGCCAGCAGCTCCACCTGCCCGGCCAGCACGTCCTGCAACGCGGCCGCGCCGCCCTTGTAGGCGATGGCATTGAACTGGATGCCCGCGGCCAGCGCGAACTGCTCCATGCCGACATGGGTGGCGCCGCCGATGCCGGCGTGCGCATAGGTGATCTTGCCGGGGGTGGCCTTGGCAGCGGCAACCACATCCTGCAGCGTCTTGTAGCGCGAGTTGGCCGGCACCGCGATGCCGAAGGTCTGACCCGAGGTGCGTGCCAGATAGGTCAGCTCGGTGCGCGGGTCCAGCTGCAGCATGCCGAGCTGGGAGAACCGGGTGACCGAGATCGGGATCTGGCCGATGGTATAGCCGTCCGGATTGGCGCGCGCCAGCGCCTTGGTGCCGATCATGCCGGACGCGCCAGCGCGGTTCTCCACCACGATCGACTGCTTGAGGATGCCGCCGGCCACCTGGCACAGCGCGCGCATCGACTGGTCGGCGGTACCGCCGACCGGCCACGGGCAGATAAAGGTGATGGGACGCTCGGGGTACTGGTCGGCCAACGCGCGCGTGGCGGGCAACAGTACGCCGGCGGCACCCGCGGCGGCTCCGATGAGCAGGCGGCGGCGCTTGGCATCGATGGGGAATGCTTGAGTCATTTGCGGGTGTCTCCGATGTTTTGATTATCGGCGCGGCCGGCGCTGCCGGCCTCGTCATGCCCGCATTCTGTCGGCGCCCAGCATAACAATCCAATCGCAAATTGGCATTGCTTCATAACCTTCTGGTTAGCTAGACTGCGGGCATGGTACAGATCGACCGCGCGTTGCGCTCCAATATCAAGCTGCGTCACCTGCAACTGCTGGTGGCGCTCGACGAGTTCCGCCATCTCGGGCGCACCGCGGAGTTCCTGTCGGTGAGCCAGCCAGCGGTGTCCAAGGTGCTGACCGAGGTCGAGAAGATGCTGGGGCTGACGCTGTTCACCCGCTCCACCCGCGGCACCGAGCCCACGCCCGCCGGCGAATCGCTGGTGCGCTTTGCGCGCTCGGTGCTGGCGCAGTACGAACAGACGCGCGACGAGATTGCCGCGGTACAGAGCGGCGCTTCCGGGCGCATCCGCGTGGGCTCGATGGGTGCGGCACTGCCGGTGCTGCTGGCGCAGGCGGTAGGCGCGCTCAAGCAGCGCCACGCGCATGCCACCGTGCTGGTCGAGGAAGGCGACCTGACCCACTTGCTGCCCAAGCTGCGCCTGCGCGAGCTGGACCTGATCGTGGGCCGGCTGGAGCCCGGCTATGCCGCGCCGGACCTGCTGACCGAAGCGCTTTATGAAGAGCGCATGGTGGTCGTGGTGCGGCGCGGCCACGAGCTGGCACGCAAGACACGGCCAGGCTGGGCCGATCTCGCCGCGATGCCGTGCGTGCTGCCGCCGCCGTGGGCCTCGTTGCGGGTGAAGATCGAGCAAGCCTTCTTCCGCCACGGCCTGCATCCGCCGCAGGACGTGATTGAGACCTCCTCGTACCTGGCCCAGGCCACCTTCATCGACCAGCGCGGGGCCGCCGCCTTCATGGCCGCATCGGTCGCCATGGCGATGCAGGAGGAAGGCCGGCTGCAGGTACTGAAGATGGAGGTGCCGGTCGACCTGCCACCGGTGGGCATCATCACGTTGCGCGAACGCGCGCCATCGATCGGCACCGACCAGTTGGTGGCGTGCCTGCGCCAGGCGGCTCCGGCGAAGCCCTAGCCCCCACCACGCGCCACCAGCACCGGCACCGAAGTAACCAGCAGCGCCACGCCCGACACGGTCAGCAGCGACAGCACGATCTTGCGGAACGTAGCCTCGCTGATACCAAGGTAAAGCCGGGTGCCCAGCAGCGTGGGCACCAGCATCGCCGGCGCCACCACCAGGAACATGGGCAGCATGTCGCGCGTGACGATGCCCTTGCCGACATAGGCGGCCATGGTCATGGCCAGCGTGGCGAGGTTGAAGTTCTGGATCACGGCGCGCTGCTCGTCCTTGTCGAAGCCGCGCAGCGTGCACCACAGCGTGGGAATCACGCCGGTAAAGCCGCCGATGCCGCCCATCACGCCGCCAGCGGCGCCGGCCATGCCGTCGGCCACGCGCCCGCCCACGCCGATATGCGGCAGCCGCCGCGCCATCAGCATCACCGGGCACCACAGCGTCAGGAAGGCACCCAGCACCGCCTTGAACCACTGCGCATCGAGCAGCGGCAGCACCGCCACGCCCAGCGGGATGCCGGCCACGCCGCCGGCAACGAACGGCCACAGGCGCCGCCACGACAGGCCGCGCCGCACCGACGCGGCCGCCAGCAACTGACCCGTGAGCGCACCGAACACCGTCATCGCCGCAGCCAGCCGCGGCTCGATGGCCCAGGCCCAGAACGACATCGCCACCATGCCGAAGGCAAAGCCGGACAGGCCCTGGACGAAACCGGCCACGGCGGCGCCGGCAATGACGATTAGCAAGGTGGAATCGAAGGGCACTGGGAAGGACGCTAGAGGCGGACGATGCAGGGCGCATAACTATGCACTTCCCTGCCCGCGTTGTCAGCCCTCATCCCTGTTGCAACGCGCCAATCTGATACGGTGTTTTTCCCCGGACTTGATTCTGTTCCGCCTGCCGTGGGTCCGCTACGATCTGTGCATCGGCAATGGCCAGCGCGGCGCCACGACGGTCGCGCGCCCCGAAGGTGCGGCGATATGTCGCCCGGCTGCCACCGGGCCTGACGCTGCCCTTTGCTGCGCGCGCGGCGTACACTACGCTTACCGCACGCGCCTGCGCCCCCGCGCCCCCGGCGCGCTCCTGCCCACGGGTCGAACTGCCAGGGACTCTCCAAGGCGGTCCGCATCCGTCCAGGGCATGCGCCAGGCCAGCGCCACGGAGAACACGACATGTTTGGTTTGACCGCGCTCGACCTCGCCCGCATCCAGTTTGGCTTCACCATTTCCTTCCACATCGTCTTTCCCGCGATCACCATTGGCCTGGCCGCCTACCTGGCGGTGCTCGAGGGCTGCTGGCTGCGCACGCAACGGCCGCTGTACCGCGACCTCTACCACTTCTGGTCCAAGATCTTTGCCGTCAACTTCGGCATGGGGGTGGTGTCTGGCCTGGTGATGGCCTACCAGTTCGGCACCAACTGGAGCTTCTTCTCCGAGTTTGCCGGCAGCATTACCGGACCGCTGCTGACCTATGAAGTGCTGACCGCCTTCTTTCTGGAAGCGGGCTTCCTCGGCGTGATGCTGTTTGGCTGGAACCGGGTCGGCCCGGGGCTGCATTTCTTTTCCACGGTGATGGTGGCGCTGGGCACGCTGATCTCGGCCACGTGGATCCTGGCCTCCAACAGCTGGATGCAGACGCCGGCGGGCTTCGAGATCATCGACGGCCGCGTGGTGCCCACCGACTGGTTCGCCGTCATCTTCAATCCGTCGTTCCCGTACCGCCTGGCGCATATGAGCGTGGCGGCGTTCCTGGCCACGGCGCTGTTCGTCGGCGCGTCCGCGGCCTGGCACCTGCTGCGCGGGCGGGACAATCCGGCCATCCGCAAGATGCTGTCGATGGCGATGTGGATGCTGCTGATCGTTGCACCGATCCAGGCGGTGATCGGCGACTTCCACGGCCTCAATACGCTCAAGCACCAGCCCGCCAAGATTGCCGCGCTGGAGGGGCATTGGGAAAACAAGGGCAACGAGGCCCTGCCGCTGCTGCTGTTCGGCTGGCCTGACATGGCGCGCGAGGAAACGCGATTTGCGGTCGAAGTGCCGCATCTGGGCAGCCTGATCCTGACCCACAGCTGGGACGGGCAGATCCAGGGCCTGAAGGAGTTCGCGCCGGAGGACCGGCCCAATGCCACGATCCTGTTCTGGTCGTTCCGGGTGATGGTGGGCCTGGGGCTGCTGATGATCCTGCTGGGCGTATGGAGCCTGATATTGCGGCGCCGAGACCGTATCTACCGCGTACGTCCGTTCCTGCATATGGCCTTGTGGATGGGGCCCGCAGGCGTGATCGCCATCCTGGCCGGCTGGTACACCACCGAGATCGGCCGCCAGCCGTGGGTGGTGTACGGGCTGCAGCGCACCGCGGATGCGGTGTCGCCGCACGGCGTGCCGGAGCTGGCGACCACGCTGGCGATCTTCGTGGTTGCGTACTTCTTCGTGTTCGGCGTCGGCATCGCCTACATGATGCGGCTGGTGCGCAAGGGCCCGCTGCTGGAAGAGCCCAAGCCGCATGGCGGCCCTGGCCGCGAGCATACGCCGGCACGCCCCCTGTCGGCCGTGGATGACGATGAAGTGCTCGCCCCCACCCCCACCGCAAGCACCCGGAGCTGACACCATGGGCATCGATCTCTCGCTTCTCTGGATCGTCATCATTTTCTTCGGCGTGATGATGTACGTGGTGATGGACGGCTTCGACCTGGGCATCGGCATGCTGTACCCGTTCGTGCCCGACCGGCATGACCGCGACGTGATGATGAACACCGTCGCGCCGGTCTGGGACGGCAACGAAACCTGGCTGGTACTGGGCGGCGCGGGGCTGCTGGCCGCGTTCCCGCTGGCGTATTCGGTGGTGCTGAGCGCGCTCTACCTGCCGTTGATGCTGATGCTGCTGGGCCTGATCTTCCGCGGCGTGGCGTTCGAGTTCCGCTTCAAGGCCAATGACCGCGAGCGCCCGGTGTGGGACGCCGCCTTCATCCTCGGCTCGGCCACCGCCACGTTCTTCCAGGGCGTGGCGCTGGGCGCCTATATCGACGGCATCAAGCTGGAGGGCCACCGCTTTGCCGGCGGCCCGCTCGACTGGCTGGCACCGTTCCCGCTGTTCTGCGGCGTGGGCCTGATCGTGGCCTATACCGTGTTGGGCAGCACCTGGATGATCATGAAGACCGAGGGCGACCTGCAGCAGCGCATGATCCGCCTGACCGGCACGCTGGCGTGGCTGCTGCTGGCGGTGATCGCCGTGATCAGCCTGTGGACGCCGCTGACCCATCCCGAGATTGCGGAGCGCTGGTTCAGCCTGCCCAACCTGTTCTGGTTCTCGCCGGTGCCGATCCTGGTGGCGCTGTGCATGGTCATGCTGATGCGCGCGCTGCGGCGCGAGCCCGATATCTCGCCCTTCCTGTATGCGCTGGGCCTGGTGTTCCTGGGCTACAGCGGGCTGGCGATCAGCGTCTGGCCCAATATCATCCCGCCGGGGATCTCGATCTGGGAGGCCGCGGGCCCGCCGCAAAGCCAGGGCTTCGCGCTGGTGGGCGCGCTCTTCATCGTGCCCTTCATCCTGATGTACACGGTGTGGGCCTACTACGTGTTCCGCGGCAAGGTCCGCCACGGCGAGGGCTATCACTGATGGGCGCGCCGCACACGGACAGCGGCACCCGCACCGGCACCTGGCTGCGCCGCGTCGGCTGGCTGGTGCTGATCTGGGCCGCGAGCGTGGCAGCGCTGGGCGTGGCCGCGTGGGTGCTGCGGCTGATCATGCGAGGCGTCGGCTTCCACAGCTGACGCCCCGCGCACCGCTGAATGGGCCTCAGAGCTGGACCGAAGCCTCGCCGATGCCATCGAACGCCACCGTCACCAGGTCGCCGGCAGCAGCATCGAGGATGCCGACCCAGGTGCCGGTAGTGACCACCGTGCCGGCCTCGACGCGGGCCCCGTCGCGCGTGGCATGGCGCAGCCATTCAGCCAGTCCGTAGGCCGGATCGCCCAGCGCATGGGTGCCGCGGCGCTCGAAGGTCTGCGTGCCGATCTGCACCAGGCAGCGCTGGCTGGCCCAGTCGCGCGCGGCATAGTCGCGCCACGCCCCCAGTACCAATGCGCCATGCGCCTGCAGATCCGCCAGCTTCAGCAAGGCGGGTGCCTTCATGTACTGCTGCCAGCGCGAATCGACGATCTCGATGGACACCGCCATCGCCTCGACCAGTGCAGCCGCACCCGCGTAGTCAAGGCTGGCGGCTTGCGCCGCGTCCACGCCCTGCCTCAGCCGCAGCGCGATCTCCGCCTCGATGCCGCGCCATGTAAAGGGCCACTCGCCGGCGTTGGCTGGGCTGTTCCAGACCCCGGCCGCCGGCAGACGCGCATGGGTCAGCGTGGCTTCGCGCGAGGGGCCGCCGGATTTCCAGTACGCGGCGCCGGGCGCTTGCCAGCCCAGTGACTGCGCGACGATGGCCTGCACCGCGTAGGCCTGCTCGGCGTTCGCGAGCGCCGTGGCGAATGCTTGCGCATCGGCGCAGCGGTGTTCGCGCCGCCCGCTGAGCAAGGCCTGGGCGACGCGGTCGATATCGGTGGTTGTCATGACTTGGGTGATTCCTTTTGGATCAAGAATATTGCCTGGCAAGCCGCGCCCGCACACTGGCGGGTGCAGCAGGCTTCAGGAAGCGCTGGCGTTGGCCGTCTCGGCGCGGACCTCGCGCTGGCCATCCGCGTCATCGTCGGTCTCGCCCATGGCGCGGCCGAAGGTTTCCGGCGCGAACTGCACCGCCAGCGCAAACACGCCATACATGGCCGCCAGCATGCTGAACATGCCGCCGACGCCGTAGGTCTCGAACACGCGCCCGCTGACCAGCGGCGTCAGGGCCCCCGCCAGCGTGCCAAGCGCCAGGATCAGCGAGGTGCCGAACGCGCGCACATGGGTAGGATACTGTTCCGGCGCGAAGATCCAGATCGAGGTATTCAGCAACACCACGCAGAACGTAAAGGCCGCGCCGAACAGCAGCACCAGCGCCACGTTATACGTCAGGAAACCGAAGCACAGCCCTGCGGCGCAGGCCAGGCCCGCGCCGACGGTCAGCACCCGCTTGCGCGGGATGTGATAACCGCCCTACTACCGCCTGAACCACCAGATCCATGACCGCATCAACCTGGCGGCGCGCAATGCGGCGCAGCGCCAGACCTCCTGTCGGTGAACCGGCGGCTGCAGGCGCTGCGCTTTCGCTCCAACTACCGCAAGCCCAAATGGGACAGCGCCATCCATGACCATGAAGAGATGCTGGCGGCACTCGAAGCCCGCGACGGCAAGCGCATGGCCGATATCCTGCGCCAGCACCTGCTGGACAAGCGCGACGCCGTGCTGTTGATGCAGGCTGGCGTGGGCGACGAAGCCGGCGGCACGCCGCAGGCCTAGCCCGCACTTGCCAGCACCGCCTCAAGAATCCGAATAGCCCCATCAGCATTCTTTGCCCCGCTGTCACCACGGTGACAACCCCGCTTCTTACTCTGCGAGCGCATTGCGGCACACGCAATCCACCGCGCGGCCATTGCCGCCGGCGCACAACAACGCAGATGAACAGGGGAATGAACGATGGCAGGAAACCTTGCACCGGGCTGGCTGGCGGGAATGGGGCGCGCGCGTGCGCTGGCCGGCACCGTTGCAGTCATGCTGGCCGCGACGCTGGCAGGCTGCGGCGGCGAAGACAGCGCGCCGTCCGGCGCGCCCAACGATACCGACACCAGCAAGCCTGCTCCGGCGCCTGACCGCGCCAGCGGCCCGCGCGTGCTGCTGGTCGGCGTCGACGGCGCCACGTATGCGCAGGTGCAAGGCGCGGTATTGCGGCGCGAGCTGCCCAACCTGGCCAGCCTGAACCTGGTGCCGACCGCCACCGGCGGCATGCCCGGCACCATTACGGCCCAGCCCACGCTCGACGCGCCCAGCTGGGCCACGGTGCTGACCGGCGCCTGGGCCAACCGCCATGGCATCGACGACGACACCGGCAGCACCGCACTGCGCGCGCCGACCGTATTCCACTACCTGCGCGCAGCCGGCAAAGCCGGCGGGCAGCAAGGCGCGGTGGTCAGTGCGCCGGCACTGCCCGTGCTGCTCAAGACCGACCAGGAAGCCGGCGTGCTCGATACGCTGGTCGATTGCGCGGACGTCGACCGCTGCGTCACGCAGAATGCCGTGCGCCAGGTGCAATCCGGCTATGGCGTGGTGTTCGCGCAGTACAGCGCCCCGGCACAGGCCGCGCAAGCCAGCGGCTTCGGCAACGGCGCCTATGCCACGGCGCTCGGCGAGACCGACCAGGCGCTGGGCGAACTGCTCGCCGCCGTGGCCGCGCGGCGCCAGGCGCAGCCGGGCGAGGACTGGCTGGTGCTGGTCACCACCAGCCACGGCCTGGATGCCACCGGCGCCACCACCACGGTGCCGACCGTGGAGAACCGCACCGCGTTCCTCGCCACCAACAAGAGCCTGAACAGCGCGCTGGCCCGGCCCGGCGCCCCGGCCCCCGACACCCCGGCGGACCTGTCCGCGCTGCCGACCGAAGCCGATATCGTCCCGACCGTGCTGGCACACGCCGGCGTCGCGCTCGACCCCGCGGCAACGCGCCTCGACGGCTCCGCGCTGACCACCAGCACAGCGGGTGTGCGCGCCGTCGGCGCCAGCATCAGCCAGTACAACGACGCCATCACGCTGAGCTGGCAGAATCCGAGCCCGGCCTACGGCGTCACGCGCGTGCTGCGTGACGGCGTGCAGATCGCCGCGCTGGGACCCGAGGTGCGGACCTTCACCGACAAGGCCTTCGACATGCCCACGGGCCTGTACCAGTTCAACTACACGCTGGTGCGCAACGACGTGCCGGTGTCGTACCTGGCGCAGATCCACTACGTCAAACCCGTCACGCTGATGCCGTCGTTGCTCACTGGCCTGGCGTCGTATTTCAGCCTCGACAGCAAGCCGTTCGCCGACGCAAGGAACGCGGCCACGCTGGGCCCGTGGGTGGCAAGCCTCGACGGCGGCACGCTCGCCGCCGACAACTTCGGCCGCCAGTCGCTGCAGCTGGACTCGCGCATCGACAGCTACCTGCTGAAGCACAACGCGGCCGATATCGCGCAAAGCCCGCAGTTCACCATCGGCCTCTGGTTCCGCACCGACTGCAGCCAGGGCAACGGCACCGGCGAGCCGATCCTGTCGAACAAGAACTACATCTCGGGCGGCAATGCCGGCATCGCCATCGCCCTGTTCGGCAGCTGCGAGATCCGCTTCAACCTGGGCAGCGGCAGCGGCAAGCGCGACGACATCAACGGCATGAAGGTATCGGCCAACCAGTGGGCCTACCTGGCGCTGTCGGTGGATGCAGCGGCGAAGCGCTTCAGCGCCTATGTCGTCGACCCGGTGCTGGGCCTGCAGAAGACCGAGAACAAGGCGATCGCCAATACCGACGTGACCAAGCTGGTTGGCCTCGGCACCGGCTGGGGCGTCAACGACGATGCCACCCACAACTACGTCGGCAACAACCCGGGCGCGCTCAAGGGCGTGATGGGCCTGAACGACCTGGCGATGTGGACGCGCGTGCTGACGCTCGACGAGCTGAAGGCCATCACCGGCGCACGCCAGCCGCTGTCGACGCTGAACCCCTGAATCCCCGAATCCGGCAGCGCCCCGTTTCCCCGGCGGAAACGGGGTGCCGGCCGGCCTTGACCCTCTCCACACCCCGATCCCCCTGCAGGAGATTGACACCATGACCTTCCGACCTTCCATCCTGGCCCGGCCGCACTGGCTGGCCGCCTTGCTGCTGAGCGCGGCGCTCGCCGGCTGCGGCGGCGACTCCGGCGAAGGCACCAGCGGCACTCCGGCCGCGGCGCCGACCACCCCCGGCGCGCCCGGCACCGGCGGCAACCCCGGCCAGGGGAACGGCAGCGACCAGCCTGGCGAGACCCCGGCCGTCAAGCCGCAGCTGCGCTGCGCGCCCTGAATCCGGCCTGGCCTGTCTACCTCCCCGCAACCATCCGGCACGAATCCAATGAACCCCCAAAGCAGACGCAACTTCCTCAAGCTCGCCGGCGGCAGCGCCGCCGCCACCGCCGCGCTGGCGGCCTTCCCGCCGTCGATCCGCCGCGCGCTGGCGATCCCGGCCAACAACGCCACCGGCACCATCCGCGACGTCGAGCACGTGGTCATCCTGATGCAGGAGAACCGCTCGTTCGACAACTACTTCGGCACGCTGCGCGGCGTGCGCGGCTTTGGCGACCGCTTCCCGATCCCGCTGGCGGGCGGCCTGAACGTCTGGCAGCAGACCTATGCCAACGGCAGCACCACCCGCACCGTGCTGCCCTACCACCTGGACAGCAGCGCCGGCAATGCGCAGCGCGTCAGCGGCACCCCGCACTCCTATCCGGACGCGCAGAACGCATGGGACCTTGGCCGCATGAACAAGTGGCCCACCTACAAGCAGACGCAGTCGATGGGCTTCTACACCGAGGCCGAACTGGATTTCCAGGTGGCGCTGGCCAATGCCTTCACGCTGTGCGACGCCTATCACTGCAGCTTCCATGGCGGCACCAACCCCAACCGCCTGTTCCACTGGACCGGCACCAACGATGCGGCCGGTGACTTCGGCGGCCCGGTGATCGACAACAGCGGCGACTCGTTCACGGGCTCCAACACGCCCTACACCTGGAAGACCTACCCGGAGCGGCTGGAAACCGCCGGCGTGAGCTGGAAGGTCTACCAGAACATGCCGGACAACTTCACCGACAACCCGCTCGCGGGCTTCAAGCAATATCGCGACGCCAATGCCGCGCGCGGCAACCAGCCCAACGGCAGCCCGTATCCGCCGTACACCAGCGCCGATGATGCGGTCAGCCCGCTGCTCAAGGGCGTGGCCAACACCATGCCCGACGGCGGCTTCCTGCAGGCGCTGCGCGACGATATCGCCGCGGGCAAGCTGCCGCAGGTGTCGTGGATCGTCGCGCCGGCCACGTATTCGGAGCATCCCGGACCGTCCAGCCCGGTGCAGGGCGCCTGGTACACGCAGGAAGTGCTCGACGCCCTGACCGCCAATCCCGCGGTCTGGAGCAAGACCGTGCTGCTGATCAACTTCGACGAGAACGACGGCTATTTCGACCACCTGCCGCCGCCGTGCGCGCCGGCCTATGACGGCGACACGCTGGCTGGCGCCACCACCCTCGACCCGGCTCAACTCAAGCCGGAGTACCACGTCGACAAGCGCCCCTACGGCCCCGGCCCGCGCGTGCCGATGTACGTGGTCTCGCCCTGGAGCCGCGGCGGCTGGGTCAACTCGCAGGTGTTCGACCACACCTCGGTGCTGCGCTTCCTGGAAGCGCGCTTCGGCGTGGCGGAGCCCAATATCAGCGGCTTCCGTCGCGCGGTGGCGGGCGACCTGACCTCGGCCTTCAATTTCGTCAGCCCCAACACCAACCCCCTGCCGGACTTGCCCAGCCGCGACAAGGCCAGCGCCGACGCCATCCGCACCGCGCAGGGCGTTCTGCCGCAGGTGCCGCTGCCCCCGGCCGGCAGCCAGCAGATGCCGCAGCAGGACTCCGGCACGCGCCCGTCGCGCGCCCTGCCCTATGAACTGCACGTCAGCGCGCGCGAAGACGCCCGCGACCAGCGCGCGGTGTGGCTGCTGTTCAGCAACACCGGCACGGCGGCGGCGGTGTTCCACGTCTACGACCGGCTGCACCTGGACCGCGTGCCGCGCCGCTATATGGTCGAGCCCGGCAAGGAGCTGCATGGCAGCTGGGACGTCTTTGCCAGCGACGGCGGCAAGTACGACCTGTGGGTGCTGGGCCCGAACGGATTCCACCGCGCCTTCCGCGGCGACGTGGCGGCGGTGACCGCGGCCGGAGCCAGCGCGCCGGAGATCCGGGTCTGCTATGACATCGCCAACGCCGCGGTGTACGTGGACATGATCAACACCGGCAGCGCTCCGTGCACGTTCACGGTCCAGGCCAACGCCTATCGCACGGACGGCCCGTGGACCTACGAGGTGCCCGCCGGCATGCAGCTGCAGCAGCACTGGCCGGTGGCGCGCCAGGGCAACTGGTACGACTTCACCGTCACCGCCGCGCAAGGCGGCTTTACGCGCCGCTTTGCCGGGCGCATCGAAACCGGCAAGGACGGCGTGTCGGATCCGGCGATGGGTGCGGCCGGCTGACGCAACCCGTCGACCCGGCACAACGCCAGGCCCCGCCCCGGCCGGTCCCAAGCGGACCGGCCCGGGCGGGCGTAGCCGTTTTGTCATATTGGGCCGCTAGACTGCGCGGTCGTCCGGCCCGGTCCGGACCCTTCCCCCCAACTCCGCGCGGATGACCATGCTAGGCGACCTGCTGATGACCTTTTTCGAAGTGGCGCGCCAGGGCAGCATCACCATGGCGGCGCGGCAGTTGCGCGTGAGCCAGCCCACGGTCACGGGACGCATCCGCCAGCTCGAGGAAAGCTACGGGGTGGAGCTGTTCCATCGCCGCGCCAGCCGCGTCGACCTGAGCGACATAGGCGTGGCCCTGATGCCGGTGGTCGAGCAACTGATGCAGCAGGAAGGCAATGCCGACTACCTGTTGCGCAACGCGGGCAACCTGCGCTTTGGCAACCTGCGCATCGGCGCCACCGGGCCGTATTACATCCTGCGCGCGGTGGCGGCGTTCCGGCAGCGCTACCCGGCGATCGACGTGAGCCTGGATATCGGCAACTCGCAACAGATGCTCGAAGCGCTGTTCGAGTACCGCATCGACGCGGCGGTGTCCTCGCATCCGGTGGACGATGACCGCCTGGCCTGCATCCGGCTGGCGAGCGACCCGATGGTGCTGGTGGTCCATCCCGACCATGCGCTGGCGCGGCTGGCGCAGATCGACCTGCCGCAGTTGCGCGGCTACCACCTGCTGGTGCGCGAGCACGGCTCGATGACCCGCAAGACGATCGAAACCGCGCTGGCGGCCTGCGGGCTGGAATTGCCGCCGCACACCGTGATCGGCAGCCGCGAGGCCATCTACGAGGCGATCCGCCAGGGCCTGGGCGCCAGCGTGGTGCCTCTGGGCGAGGTGCCGCGCGACCCGCTGCTGCGCGTGGTACCGTTTGCGTCGGGCGCGCCGGTCTTGCATGAATACCTGTATTGCCTGCAGAGCCGGCGGCAGACGCGGCTGGTCGGCGCCTTCCTGGATTGCGTGGCGCTGGACCAACCGGCCGCCGCGGTCCAGGCTGCCTGAAGCAACGCATGGTGGAAAAAGCGCCCAGGCCTGCCGCATTGCAGCCGCCGATGCCGGCATCGGAAAACTTCGGTCCTTCATCACCGCGCGGTCACCGCGCCGCGCCAAGCTTGGCGGTTTCGCCTACGGAGCCCTCCCGCATGCCTGCCGCACCTCGCCTCGCCCTGTTCGACCTGGACCACACCCTGCTGCCGCTGGACAGCGAGTACGAATGGGCGCGCTACCTGGTCGCAGTCGGCGGCGCCGACGCGGCCGAGATCGACGCGCACAACGCGCGCTGGCTGGCCGCCTACCAGGCCGGGCGCCTTGACTTTGCCGCCCATGCGCGCTTTGCGCTGGGGTTGCTGGCACGCCATCCGCGCCAGCGCCTGACGCAATGGCGCGCAGACTTCATGCGCGACGTGATCGTGCCCGCCATTCCGCCCGCCACGCGCGACCTGCTGGCCGGCCATCTCGGTGCCGGCGACCTGTGCTGCATCGTCACCGCCACCTGCCGCTTCATCACCGAGCCGATCGCGCGCGAGCTGGGCGTGCCGCACCTGCTGGCGGTAGAGGCCGAGCACGACGTGCACGGCGAATTCACCGGCGCGCTGGCCGGGGTGCCTGCCTATGGGCCGGGCAAGGTGCTGCGCGTGCTGGCGTGGCTAGATACGCTTGGCCTTGCGCACGCGGAACTGGCCAACGCCACCTTCTACAGCGACTCGCGCAACGACCTGCCCCTGCTGGAGAGCGTCGGCCACCCGGTCGCGGTCAATCCCGACCCGACCCTGCGCGACGCAGCCGGGGCGCGTGGCTGGCCGGTCATGCAGCTGTTCGCGGCGGCAGGCGTGCCGGCCGCCTGACCCATGCACCCGCGCGCCGACTTCCCGGAATATGACCAGTTGCGGACTTTGCTGGATGCCGGGAGCCACGTGCTCGATACGCAGGTGGTGTGCGAAACCACCGTCCAGGGCCACCGCTTTGGCGTGCATGTCGCCACGCTCGGCAGCCGCGACCCGCTCGCGCCGGCCATCGGCATCTTCGGCGGCATTCACGGGCTGGAGCGCATCGGCACGCAGCTGGTGCTGGATTACCTGCGCTCGGTGCTGTCGCGCCTCGCCTGGGACGAACTGCTGCACCGCGAACTGCAAGCGGTGCGGCTGGTGTTCATGCCCATCGTCAACCCGGGCGGCATGTGGGCCGGCACGCGCGCCAACCCCAACGGCGTCGACCTGATGCGCAACGGCCCGCAGGATGCCGACGCGCGCGTGCCCTTCCTGGCCGGCGGGCAGCGCATCGGCGCCTGGCTGCCGTGGTACCGCGGCGCCGCCGGCGCGCCGATGGAGCTCGAAAGCAGCGCCCTGCTGCGCGTGGTCCGGCAGGAACTGCTGCCGCGCCCGCTCAGCTTTGCGGTGGATTGCCATTCCGGCTACGGCTGGCGCGACAGCATCTGGTTTCCGTACGCGCGCACGCGCCGGCCGATGCCGCACCTGGCTGAGATGTACCTGCTCAAGACCCTGTTCGAGCAGGCCCACCCGCATCATGGCTATACCTTCGAGCCGCAGAGCCACCAGTACCTGCTGCACGGCGACCTGTGGGACCATGCCTATGACCTGGCCCCGCGCGGCAACCTGTTCCTGCCGATGACGCTGGAGCTGGGCTCGTGGCTGTGGATCAAGAAAAACCCGCGCCAGCTGTTCTCGCGCGAGGGCATCTTCAACCCGATCAAGGCGCACCGCACCGCGCGCGTGCTGCGCCGGCATGTCAGCCTGTTCGACTTTCTGGGCCGCATCGCCTTTGCGTCGGACCGCTGGCTGCCCCGCGGCGCGCAGCGCGACGAACTGCTGCAGCAGGCACGCGCGCACTGGCACACGGAGCCGCCATGAGCCGATGGGTATTCTTGCGGGGACTGACGCGCGAATCGCGTCACTGGGGAACGCTGCCGGCGCGCTGGGAGGCGGCCGGGCTGGGACGCCCGCTGTTGCCTGACCTGCCCGGCAATGGCGCGCTGTCGGCGCAGCCCGCGCCGTGGCGCGTGCGCGACATGGTGACGGCGGTGCGGCGCCAGCTGAGCGCCGCCGGCGCGCCGGGACCGTACCGCGTGCTGGCCATGTCGCTGGGGGCGATGGCTGCGACCGAGTGGGCGAGCGCGTATCCGGAGGAAGTGAGCGGGCTGGTGCTGGTCAACACCAGCATGCGGCCTTTCTGCACGCCGGTGCAACGCCTGCGTCCGCGCAACTGGGGCAGGCTGCTGCGCGTGGCGCAGCGCTGGCGGGATCGCGCGTATTGCGAGCCGACCATCCACGCCATCACCTGCGCGCGCACCGACACGCAGGCCGCCGATGTTGCGCAGTGGCAGGCCATCGCGGCGGACGCCCCGGTCAGCCGGCAGGCGGCGCTGGCGCAATTGCTGGCCGCCGCGCGCTACTGCGCACCGGCGGAGCCGCCGCGCTGTCCGGTATTGCTGCTGGCCTCGGCGGCGGACCGCCTGGTCAACCCGGCCTGTTCGGCGCGAATCGCGCAGGCCTGGGACGTGCCCCTGCTGACGCACCACTGGGCCGGGCATGACCTGCCGCATGACGATCCGCAATGGGTATGCGATGCGGTCGCACGCGCCGGATCACGCTTCGGCTAGCGCCTCTTCCACCGGCATGGCGCTGACCAGCAGCGCCGCCGCGGCATCTGCGCGATCCCACGTACCGAACAGCCGCGCGCTGATCAGCCCGTTCTGCAGGGCGCCGAATACCACCTGCGCCAACTGTTGCGGCGGCAGCGAGAACGGCGCCGCGCCCCGGGCGGCGGCCTGTTCGAGCAGGCGCGCCAGCCATTGCTCGTTAAGGCGGGTAAAGTCCTGCATCGCGGCGCGCACGGTGTCAGGCATGGCCAGCACGTCGGCCGACAGCATCCCCACCACGCAGGCCTGGTCGGTGCAGGCGCCATCGCGCAGCGGCTGCAGGTATTGCCGCGCCTGCTCGGCGCACGGCAGGCTGGTATCGATGGCCTGCAGCCTTGCCCGCTTGCGCGCGCTGTATTCGCGCACCGCTTCGAGCACCAGGTCGTCCTTGGACGGAAAGTAATAGTGGATGCTCGAGGTCTTGACGCCGACCAGCTCGGCCAGGTCGCGGTAGCTGAAGCCGTTGAACCCCCGGCGGCGGATCAGCACCAGCGCGTGTTCGACCAGTTGCTCGCGTACGGTTGGGGTAGTCATGGCATCCACTCCTCGGCTTGCCACCGGGCCATTCAGGCCGGCAGCGTTTGTGCGATCAGCGTGATGAGGGACCCGCTTGCCAGGCAAAGCCCTACCCATCCGCCCAGGATCAGCGCAGTGTCACGCCAACGCATGATCGACTCCTGAAGCGGGGCCGCACCGTGACGGCCCGGTGTATGTCGATGGCCGGCGCCAGGCCGGCCGGCTCTCAGGCGATGGCGCCGTCGGTGTAGGGATCAGCCTTGCCGACGCGCGCACCGTCGGTGTACGGGTCGAAGCTGCGGGCCGGCCCGGCCGACACGCCGCTGCGGTCCAGGCCGGCTACCGTGCGGGCGCCGTCGGTGTACGGATCAGCCTTGCCCACGCGCGCACCGTCCGTGTACGGGTCGAAGCTGCGCGCCGGTTCGCCCGACACGCCGCTGCGGTCCAGGCCGGCGACCGTGCGGGCGCCGTCGGTGTACGGGTCGGGCTTGCCGACGCGGGCGCCTTCGGTGAACGGGTCGACGTTGCCGCTGCGGTAGTTGTAGCCGTAGCTGTCGGCCGGCACCGTGGCCGCGATCGTGCGCGCGCCGTCGGTGTACGAGTCGGTCTTGCCGACCCGTGCGCCTTCGGTGAACGGATCGAACTTGCCGCTGCGCGCACCCTCCGTGAACGGGTCGAACTTGCCGGTGCGGGCACCGTCGGTAAAGGCATCGGCATTGCCGACGCGGTAGCTGTAGCCGTACTTGTCGCCGGCGTTGGCGTTCACGCTGGCGGCCTGCGCCACACCGCCGACGAGCGCGGCGGCAAGGGTGGCGGCGGTGATCAGGGTCTTGGTGGTCTTGGTCATGATGGGCTCCTGGGTGCGATGATTCGTGATCGCGTCAATTCGGTATCAGTGGCTGTTGCAGTCGTTCTTCGATTCCGCATCTATCAGTAGATAGATAACCGGTCTCAAAAAAATGACCGCTTCCGGTCGTGCAATGGGACCCTGCGTTCCGCCTGGTCTTGCTTGTCGGTGGCGGTGCAGCGCTTCCATGGACTTGATACTATCTACTACTAGGTAGAGAGTCAAGGAAAAACATTTCTATCGATCCGATAGGTGTTTCGCATGACGCGTTACTCCCTTGTTTTTTAACTGATTTTCCGCAGGCAGCGGGCCACGCGGCGGCCCATAAAAAAACCGCCATGCGGCTTTAGCCACATGACGGCTTCAGACGCGCCACTGATATCGCGCGCAAACTCAACCGGATACCGCAGCCATCAGCGTGTCGGCAGCGGCTTCAACGCGGTCCGATGTGCCGAACAGGCGTGCCGCGATCAGCCCGCTCTGCAGCGAGCCGAATACCACCTGCGCCAGCCGCGCCGGCGGCACCGGGAACGGCGTGCTGCGATGCGGCTGGGCCCGCTCCAGCAGCCCGGCCAGCCATTTCTCGTTCAGCAGGAAGAAGCCCTGCAGCATCTTGTGCACGGATTCGGGCAGGCACAGCGTCTCGGTCGACAGCATGCCGCACAGGCAGATCTGGTCCGAGCCGCAGCTGGCGCGGAATGGCGCCAGATAGATGGCGGCCTGCTCGGTGACCGGCAGCGTCGTATCGATGCCGTTGATGCGCTCGGCCAGGCGGGCGCTGTATTCCTTCACCGCTTCCTGGACCAGGTCTTCCTTGGTCGGAAAGTAATAGTGGATGCTGGAGGTCTTCACGCCTACCAGTTCCGCCAGGTCGCGGTAGCTGAAGCCGTTGAAGCCGCGCCGCCGGATCAGGATCAGGGTGTGCTCGAGCAATTGCTCGCGTACGGATTGGGTTTTCATGCAAGCAGTTTATCTACGCGAAGATAGACGCTCAAGTTGAAATGCCCCGGGGCTGGGGTAATTCCCTAGCCTCGGGGCACAGTGCACTACATGGGCGTTAGCCAGGCAGGACCTGCGCGGCGAAGGTAATCATCGAGCCACTCGTCACGCAGAGTACCAGCCATCCGCCAAGCAACAGGATGCTGTCACGCAAACTCATGATGGACTCCATCGGACGGCGGCCACGTGCCGCCATCGTAAGTTGTGGGCCGCCGGCCGATGCCGGCGGCAATCAGGCCAGGGCGCCGTCGGTGTAGGGATCAGCCTTGCCGACGCGCGCACCGCCGGTGTACGGGTCGAAGCTACGGGCCGGCTCGGCCGAGACGCCGATGCGGTCCAGGCCAGCCACGGTGCGGAAGCCGTCCGTGTACGGGTCGGTCTTGCCGACGCGTGCGCCTTCGGTGAACGGATCGAACTTGCCGCTGCGCGCACCCTCCGTGAACGGGTCGAACTTGCCGGTGCGGGCGCCGTCGGTAAAGGCATCGGCGCTGCCGACGCGATAGCTGTAGCCGTACTTGTCGCCGGCGTTGGCGTTCACGCTGGCGGCCTGCGCCACACCGCCGACGAGCGCGGCGGCAAGGGTGGCGGCGGTGATCAGGGTCTTGGCGGTCTTGGTCATGATGGGCTCCTGGGGTGCGATGGTTCGGGATCGCGTCAAATTCTGTGTTGGTGGCGATTCAGTGGGTCGCTTTCCAGGCTTGCATCTACTAGTAGATAGACTTCCGGGCCTGAAAAAATGACCACTCAGGTCATGCAATGGAATCGCCACTTTCCGCGCCTTGTTGCTTTCTTTGGCGGTGCAGCGGTGCCATGGATTGAATGCTATCTACTGATAGGTAGATAGTCAAGGAAAAAGATTTCTATCGAAGGGATAGCCGCTTCGCACCCGCCCGGGAAAAGCGCTTCCGAATGAACAATTCTTCACTTGCAGAGCCCGGCCTGCTAGCCTGAAGAAAATGAATCCCGACCCCCGCCCCCCTTCTCAAAGCGCGCGTCACCGATGGCTGGCCGCGGCAGCAGGCATGGCCGTGGTGGCCGGGGTCGCGCGGCATCTGCTGTTTCGTGCGCTGGAGCGCAAAGCCTTTGTCACGCCGACGGATGAGACAAGCCTGGCGGAGCCCCCCGACAATTCAGCCCCTATGGTGCGGCACGCCACCTTCGCCAGCGGCGACCGCATCCTCCACGCGGCCTTCATGCCGGTGGCAGACCCCGAGGCACCGGCCCTGATGGTGTGCCATGGCGACAACGAATCCCTGCCGGACTGGGCGCCGGTGCAGGCCATGCTGGCCGATGCGGGCATCGCTTCCTATGTGTTCGACTACAGCGGCTATGGGCGCAGCACCGGGCGGCCAAGCGTGCGCCGGCTGCGGCAGGATGCACTGGTTGCCTATGGACAGTTCATCGCCGCCACCCCGCAATCGAAACGGCGCGTGGTGCTGGGACATTCGCTGGGATCGGGCATCCTGCTCGATGTGGCGCGGCGTTTCGATCCGCAGCCGGATGGCTATGTGATAGCCGCGGGCTTCAGCTCGGCGCGGCTGGCCGCGGTGCAGACCGGGCGCATTCCCGCATGGGCTGCGTGGCTGCTGCCGGATCCGTGGAACAACGCGGCGCGCGCCAGCAAGCTGGAACGGCCGCTGCTGGTGGTGCACAGCCGTGACGACGTGGTCATCGTGCCGCCCCACGCGGAGCGCGTGGCAAGCGCCGCCAGGCATCTGCATGCGCTGGTCATGCACGATGCCATGCCGCACGATGCGGCCATATTGCCGGAGCATATCGACACCTTCTGGCCGCCGATCCTGCGCTTCATGCACGCACACGCAACCGGCCCCGAAGCGCCATTGAAGCAAGCGCGTGATGCCGGGCACATCATGGCCGATTAATCTAACGTAGAGTCCCGCAAGCGGCAATCATCCTTGTGGGCGAGGCGCCACGGCCAAGTGTCCGAGGGACGCTGTCGCGATTTCTTGTCTATATTTGTCCTCATGGCGAAAGCCCGCAAACTCGCTGTTGACAGCACTGGAGGTACTGCCATGCGTTGGCTTGCAAACTTGTTCAGTCCGCCGACCCCGGAAAAAATCGCCGAAAGGGAACTGCAAGACATGAGGCTGACGCTATTCCAGGCCGAACGGCGCCTGCTCGAGGCACAGATGCAGGTCGCCTACTACCGCGACATGGTGGCGTTCCTGGAAGATGTCGCGGCCAAGGGCGTCGAAGACGTGGTCGACAAGCGCCGCGCCACACCGCCCGCCATGCCCGAGCTGCCGGCGCGCACGCCCGGCCTGACCACGGTGCCGATCGTTCCGTCCGCGGCCTGAAGCCGCCCCCATGCATTGGCGCGTGCCCGGGCATGCGCCAATGAAGGTCCGGACCTGTGCGATACTCGCGCTGCCTGACGTCCGCGTGGCGCAGGCAAACCCTCCACAGGAACCGGCCCCATGAGCGAACTGCTGCCCGCGATCGAAATTGAAACCGCGCCCAATCCCGGCTGCGCCGTTATCTGGATGCACGGACTGGGCGCCGATGGCAGCGACTTCGCCCCGGTGGTGCCCGAGTTGCGGCTGCCGGCCGCGCCGGGCGTACGCTTTATCTTCCCGCATGCGCCGGCAATACCGGTGACCTGCAATGGCGGCTATGTCATGCCGGCATGGTATGACATCGTTTCCCTGGACCAGGCAGGCCGCCGCGCCGACGAGGCCGGCATCCGCGCATCCTGTGAGGCCATCCGCGCGCTGATCGCACGAGAAAATGCGCGCGGCATCCCGACCGGGCGCATCGTGCTGGCCGGCTTCTCGCAAGGCGGCGCCATCGCCTACACCGCCGGACTGACCCACGCGGAGCCGCTGGCCGGCATCGTTGCGCTGTCCACCTACATCCCCGCACCGGCGACGCTCGCTGCCGAAGCCAACCCGGCCAACGCGGCCACGCCGGTGTTCGCCGCCCATGGCACGCAGGACGACGTGGTGCCGCTGGCCATGGGCGTGGCCGCACGCGATTTCGTGCAGGCGCGGCCGAATCCGGTGACATGGCACACCTATCCGATGGGCCATGCGGTCTGCCTGGAAGAGATTGCCGAGATCGGCGCCTGGCTGGCTTCGCGCTTTGCGCAGGCCGGCGCCGCGCCCGCCTGACCGCCTTCGACATGACCACGGCCGGCCCGCTGCGCCGGTCCGCACCCAGCTGCAAGCATGACCCTCGCCCCACCCCGCCGGATCGATTTCAATACCCGCAAGGCGCTGCTGTTCGCGCTGGCCGCCGAACGCCTGTCGGCCTACTACGAACACCGCAAGTGGATGACCGATGCCCAGGGCGCCACGCTGGCCGGCGAATGGCTGTCGCGCTCGAAGCTGCAGTTGCCGCTGTCGGAACGGCGCCTGCTGTCCGAACTGAGCGACCAGTTTGCGCGGCAGCTCGCCGAGACCCTGTCGCGCGAAGCCGGCCTCTATGCCGCGCACGAGATGATGGAAGCGCTAGACCCCAACTACCAGTCCGCGTTCGCCTACGACATGCTCGAGGAATGCGAGCGGCTGCTGCACGAGCACGGCGTCACGGAATAAGGACGACGGCCGGAAGGCCTGCAAAGCGGCTGCGTTTGCAAAGGTTGACAATCGCCCGGCGTACGCGCGCTTAAACTTCGCGCACCAATGACGCCCCACTGTCCGCCACCATGGAACGCAAGCACTGCCTGGCCTGGATTGCGCTGAGCATGATCGCGGCAGCCTTGCTGACGCTGCTGTGCCTGATCCTGAACGACCACGCCGAGACCCAGGCGCAGAAGCGCGTCGAGCAAATGGCTGTCCGCGTCAAGCCGGCCGGCGCTGGCCTGATCCAGGCCAATGCCCCTTCACCCTCGTCGCAGCGCCCTCAGCCGGCCCGGCATTCCGAACGACTGCAGCAGGCTAGCGCGCGCTGAGCCAGGGCAGGCGCGCCCCGGCCCGCAACTTCAGAACGACGACCACGTAGTTGAGAAGGATTGCGATGCGGGCCGGAGCGCGGGCTTGAGTGTAGACGCGCGCTTTCCCGGCAACTGCAAAGAATTGACAACGCCCTGGCCCGTGGGTCATGCAGCCGGTGCGGGCCATTGCAGCCCTGCCGCCGCAGCCAGCGCCTGGTAAGAGGTCGCCAGGTGATAGGGCGAGGTCGAGGGCATCTCCGCACGCACCACGTCGCCGGTCGGCGCCAGGCACTCATGCCAGCCTTGCGCGGACAGGAAACGGTTGCGGAACTGCGCGGCCCAGTCTGCCAGCGTAGCCAGCGACTGCGCCGAGCCTTCCACTGCCAGCGCGCGCGCGAACTCGGTCTGCGCCCAGATGCGCTCGGTGCCGTCGATCCGCGCGCCGCCCGCATCCAGCGCGGCGCAGACGCCCAGCGTGCCCGCCGCCACGCCATGCTGCTGCGCGAACGCGAAAGCGCGGCGCAGGGCATCGGATAGCGGCAGATCGCCAAACAGCGCGGGCCTTCCGGCCACCAGCGAAAACCATTCGAACTGGTGCCCCGGTTCGATGCAGTTATCCGCGCTGCCTTGCGGCAGCTCCGCCACGCAGCCGCTGGCGGTATCGACAAAACGCTCGTGCACCGCCATCGCAATCTCGCGCAGCCGTTCCGCATACCACTCGTCGCCGGTAGCATCCAGCGCGGCCAGGTAGGCCTCGGTCAGGTGCATGACCGGGTTCTGCAGCACGCCCGCCCCCTTGTGCCGGAAGTGTTCGGTCAGTGCGGCGTGGTACAGGCCTTGTCCGTCGGCGAAGCGATCCTCGACGATGTCGACGGTTTCATCGAGCACCTCCAGCGCATCCGCGTTGCCGAAGCGCGCGTAATACGCGGCGCAGGCAAAGATCACGAAGGCATGGGTATAGAGGTCGCGTGTGCTGTCCAGCGGCGTGCCGGCAGGGTCGACACTGTAGATCCACGCGCCCTCTCCATTGCCGAAGTAGGCCTGCAACGAGCCGAACAGGGTATCGGCATGCCCCTGCTGGCCCGCCAGCGAAAACACGTACAGCTGGCGCGCGCACGCCATGGCGCGATAGCGCAACGGCGGCAGCGGCGCGGCGCTGGCGCCGTCGAGCGCTTCATAGGGCAGCAGCAGGTCGGGATTCCAGCCGGAGGCGGTCCACAGCGGCAGCACGACGGCATCGTAATGTGCCGTCAGGGCGGCGATCCGTTGGTTGAGCTCGGGCGAGAGAGGCATGTTCAGGCGACAAGATCCGGCGCGGCGATTGCCGCAAAGGCCGTATCTTGCCATGGCGCGCCCGCAATGCCTCATGGCATTTGCGGCTGGCACTTGCTAGCATCAATGCGCCTACCTGCGAACGGGAGACACCCATGTCGACTTTGCCTCTCACGCTGACCGACAATCACCGCACCCTGGTGCTCCATGTCCTCGAGGACGCACCGGGCCAGTTCACCTGGCGCATCGTCATGGAAGAACGGTGCGGCGCCGCCGACGAGGACTGCACGGTCGCGGCACCGGGCACCTACCGGTCCTATGCGGAAGCCGAAGCCGCGTGCTGGGCCGCCGGCAACGGCATCCTGAACGGCCCACGCGCCGCAGGCGAACTGCGCATCACCTGATACCCGCGAAATTCCGCGATTCACTTGCACTACGCGCCGCGTGACCTAGTCTGGAAGCGTGGCAGTGGCAACGCGGGCGATGCATTGCCCGCGATTCTTCATTCCGGCCACGTCCCGGGCACGCGCTGCTGCCCGGTGCGCTTTTCTGCCACCTGCCTGTCATCTTCCTGGCCTTTACTGACCTGGTCGCCATGCCGCCCCAAGAAACGGGTACGGTGGCCAGGGCCGCAGGAGCATGCAATGGACAAGCCGGTCGTCACGCCCCAGCGCTTCGTTGAACTGATGAACGAACGCCTCACCAAGCACCCGCTGTTCCGCGAGGGCATGCGGGTCTACGCCATTCCGCAGCACAGCGACCATCCGCGCAGCCTGGTCTGCGTGGGACCGCGCGGCACCGAATGCGTATGCGCCACCATCGAGAGCATCGTGCGCGGCGAATGCGAGGTCTTCCCCGACATCGGCCCGGACTGGCATCAACCGCCCAGGACCGCAACGCCGCCCGAGGTGCGGGCGCGCTGAACGGACGCGGCGCCGTATGGCGCCGCTTGCGTTTCAGACGTCGATGGCCGAATCCGACTTCACCTTGCGGCGCAGCTCGAATTTCTGGATCTTGCCGGTGGAGGTCTTGGGCAACGGTCCGAAGTAAACCGCCTTGGGCACCTTGAAGCCCGCCAGCAGCGTGCGGCAATGCGCGATCAGTTCTTCTGCGCTGACGCTGGCCCCGTCCTTCAGTTCGACAAAGGCGCACGGCGTCTCGCCCCACTTGGCATCGGGCTGCGCCACCACCGCGGCGGCCAGCACGGCAGGATGCCGGTAGAGCGCGTCTTCCACTTCCACGCTCGAGATGTTCTCGCCGCCGGAAATGATGATGTCCTTGCTGCGGTCCTTGATCTTGATGTAGCCGTCGGGCATGCATACGCCCAGGTCGCCGGTATGGAACCAGCCGCCGGCGAAGGCTTCGCGCGTGGCCTTCTCGTTCTTCAGGTAGCCCTTCATGCAGATGTTGCCGCGGAACATGATCTCGCCGATGGTCTCGCCATCGGCCGGCACCGGCTGCATCGAATCGGGATCGAGCACGGCCACCTGCGACTGCAGGTGATAGCGCACCCCCTGGCGCGCCTTCCTGACCGCGCGGTCCTGCTCTGACAGCGTGCTCCAGTCGTCCTGCTCGGCGCAGACCGCGGCCGGGCCATAGACCTCGGTCAGGCCGTAGACATGGGTGAGCTCGAAGCCCATCGCCTCCATCTGCGCCAGCACCGCGGCCGGCGGCGGGGCGCCGGCCACCATGCCGCGCACCGGCCCGCGCACGCCCTCGCGCCACGCAGCGGGCGCGTTGACCAGCGCGGTATGCACGATCGGCGCGGCGCAGTAGTGGGTCACGCCCTCGTCGCGCATCAGGTCGAACACGAGCTTGGGCTCGAACTTGCGCAGGCACACGTTGACGCCCGCGCGCGCCGCGACCGTCCACGGGAAACACCAGCCGTTGCAGTGGAACATCGGCAGCGTCCACAGGTAGACCGGATGCTTGGGCAGGTCCCACTCAAGGATGTTCGAGATGGCATTGATGGCCGCGCCGCGGTGATGGTAGACCACGCCCTTGGGATCGCCGGTGGTGCCCGACGTATAGTTCAGCGCGATCGCGTCCCACTCGTCAGCAGGCAGTTGCCATGTGTACGACGGGTCGCCGCCGGCGAGGAAGGCTTCATAATCGGTCTCGCCGAACGGCGCCGCCTGCGGACCCAGCACATCGTGCACGGCAATCACCTTCAGCCCCGGAAGCTCCAGCGCCATCTGCCGCGCCACGTCGGCAAACTCGGTATCGGCCAGCAGCACGCGCGCCTCGCCATGACGCAGCATGAACAGCAGGTTGGCGGCATCGAGGCGGATATTCAGCGCATTGAGCACGGCACCGGCCATCGGCACGCCGAAATGCGCTTCCACCATCGCCGGCGTATTCGGCAGCAGCGCGGCCACGGTATCGCCCTTGCCGACGCCGGCGCGTGCCAGCGCACTGGCCAGGCGCCGCGCGCGCGCATAGGTGTCGCGCCAGTTCTGGCGCAGCGGGCCGTGCACGATGGCCAGGCGGTCGCCATACACCTCGGCGGCGCGGACCAGGAAATCAATGGGAGTCAGCGGCACGAAATTGGCCGCGTTGCGGGCCAGGCCGCTGTCGAAATCGGTTGGCATTGCTGGTGTCTCCGCCTTGTCGGGTCAATCGGGCGCTGTCATTCGGGCGCCTTGCGGCGCTGTCACTTTTTCCGGCACAAGGCTATCATCGCACACGCCGGCGCACTGTCGTCGAGACGACAAAGCTGCCGCAAACCCGCGCCAGGCAAGGCTTACACGATTCTTACAGGATGCGGCGCAGCCCGCCCGTCCGTGCCATGAGCGAACCCGCACACCCCACTTCCCTCCCCGCCCCGGCGCCCGCCGCGGTGCTCGCCGGCCATGCCTGGTTCGGCGAACTGGCCGCGGCACACCAAGCCCTTGCCGCGCGCGAAACCCTGCTGCAGTCCTTTGCCGCGGGCTGCTTCATCGCCCGGCGCGGCGAGCCTTCGCGCCACTGGATCGGCGTCGACAGCGGCCTGATCAAGCTGGCGGTGTACACGCCGGATGGCCGTGGTTGCACCTTCTCTGGCGTGCCGGCCGGCGGCTGGTGCGGCGAAGGCAGCGTGATCAAGCGCGAAGACCGCCGCTATGACGTGATCGCGATCCGCGACTCGCAGGTGCTGCTGATGCCCGAGCCGGTCTTCAACACATTGCTGGCGCAGAGCCTGCCATTCGCCAGCTTTGTCGTGCGCCAGCTCAACGAACGCATGGGCCAGTTCATCGCCACCGTGCAGAACGACCGCCTGCTGGGTGCCGATGCGCGCGTGGCGCAGGCCATCGCCCAGCTGTTCCATCCGGACCTGTATCCGCGCACCAGCCCGGTCCTGGAGCTGTCGCAGGAAGAGATCGGCCTGCTCACCGGGCTCTCGCGCCAGCGCGTCAACCAGGCGCTGCGCCGGCTGGCCGATGCGGGCATGGTGCACCTGTCGTACCAAAGCATCCGCGTGACCGACCTGCCACGGCTGCGCCACTTCGGGATGTCTGACCTGTAACGCGGCCGCCAACCAGGGGCCGGGCCGGCCTTAAACCGCTGTCCGCGGCTTGCGCCGCCCGCGGAATCCTGCGACAGTTACCCGCCGCACCGCCGCCAGCTTCCGGGTCGTTTTCCGCATGCCGCTTGTCAGCCGTCACCACGTCCGCTTTGCCCGCCTGCGCTTTCCCTTTGCCGTCCATGTGCAAGCCCTGCACGGCACCGCCAGCCTGCGCGATGCCAACGCGCGGCGCGAAGTGCGGCCCGGCGATCCGTTCGTGGTGCACGCCTTCGCCCACTTCGATTGCGACCTGCCTGGCACCTGGCAGCAACCCTGCGCCGTCGTCCTGACCGCCGTGCCGGACAGCGACTGTCCGCGCCTGGCCGGCAAGCCCGCCGAACGCCCGTGGTCGCGCCAGTTCGCCGGCCTGGTCTTTTCCCGCCCCGACACCGACTGGAACGCCGAGCGCCTGGCGGCGCAATGGCAAGTGCCAGCGCGCCTGGTGCGCGCGCGCCTCTTTGCCGAAGGCGAGGCGCTGCATCCGCTGCTGCGCGAGCAACGCGCCGCGCATGCGCTGCACGCGCTGGCCAGCGCCGGCGGCCTGGTGCCCGCGCTGGACCAGCTGGCCACGCATGCGGGCCTGCGTTCAGCCAACGCGCTGGCGCGCGCCTGGCACGACTGGTTCGGCATCGACGCCATGCGGCTGCTCGAAGATTGCGGCGCTGGCGGCCGCACGCTCGCGCCCACGGCAACCTGGCCGGGGCTGGTACGGGCGGCTGCCTGATTGGTCCTTCCTTGGCGGCAAGCCGCCCGCCACGCCGCGCGTGGTTTGTCAATCACCTCAACGCGGGTTGGCCGCCATCAGGCACCTCACGGAAAATCGCGCCCGCGGGGCGGGTAAGCCGCCCCGTGGGCGGGGTCCAGCATGAGCCAGTGCTCCATCACGCAGCGCCCTGCCATAACAAAAACCACAGAAATCAATACAGGGATGAAAACAAAACATCTGTTTTTGACGGGTCTGGCGGCGGCCGTACTGACGGCCTGCGGAGGCGGCGGAGGAGACTCCACGACCACGGCACCCGCCGCTACAAAGATCACCGGCACCGCAGCCGTGGGCGCGGCGTTGGGCGGTGCCACGGTCCAGGCCAAATGCGCAACGGGCAGCGGCACGGCCACTACCGCCGCGGACGGAACCTTCACGCTCAGCATCGGTGGCGCCACGCGCCCATGCGTGCTCAGCGTCAAGACGCCTGACGGCACCACGCTGCATTCAGTGGTCGAGGCCGGCACCGGCACCACCGCCGTGGCCAACATCACCCCGCTGACCGAACTGGTAACCGCATCGCTGGCGCAGGGCAGCACCACGGCCTTCTTCGACCAGTTCGACGCCACCGCGCAGGCCAAGCTGACCTCCGGCAACCTGACCAGCGCCACAGAAGCGGTGCGCCTGGTGCTGACCGGCGTGGTGGACCTGACCAGCGTCGACCCGCTCAAGGATCCGCTGGTGGCCGCCAACGGCGCCAACGCCGGCAATGCCCAGGACAAGCTGCTGGACCAGCTGGGCGATCGCCTGGAAGCGTCGCAGACCACGCTGGGTGAGTTGTCCTCCGCGGTGGCTGCCAATGCCGACGCCGCGGCGGTCCAGACCGCGCTGCAGCCGGCGGCGTCGAGCTGCGCCGGGCTGAAGACGGGCAAATACCATGTGATCGGACTGGGCTCCGCGGCAGCGGAAGCCGGCGACCTCGACGCGGCCGCGCTCAAGCTGCAGGTCGGCAACGAGAGCGTCCCCTTCACCGCCGTTGCCAACGACAACTGCCGCTTCACCGTGCCGGGCACGAACGGGACCACCAATACCGTCATGGTGGCCAAGTCGGGCATCGCACTGGCAGTGCCGCCCGCAGGCCCGATGAGCGATCTGCCCACCCTGCTGCTGCCCGCACAGGCCGTTGCCCTGGCTGACCTGGCAGGCGACTGGAACGGTCTCGGCATGGAGCGGGACCACGGCGGGACCCCCTACGCATCGCGCCGCGTCACCTTCAGCATCGATGCCGCGGGCAAGCTGACCAAGGGTGCCGACTGCTCCGGCGTGAACACCTGCGAGGCATGGCTGCCGGAAGAACTGCCGACGCTCAGCGCCAACGCCGACGGCAGTTTCAGGATCACCGACAGCTTCGGCTCGCAGCTGGCCTATGCATTCAAGGGCACCGACGGCCAGGTGACGGTCGTCATCACCCACGACGATGGCTTCATGTTCGCCGCCAAGCAGGTGGTACGTCCCCTGCCGGTGGTGGGTGCGACCAATTCGTACTGGGACACGGTCATGCTTGGCGGCCTGGTGCCCACGCTGCAAAACGCCGGCACGTGGTCGACCGTCGTGACTGTGGTGGATGCGCAGACCGGCAGCTACACGCGCAAGCGCGTGGAAGACGGCCGCCTGGACAGCTGGAAGGTGAACAGCCCGGCCAACGGCCTGCGCTATCGTGCCGCCAGCAGCAACGCTTCCGAGATGATCTCGCTGGTTCCGGGCAATACCGGCCTGGGCCTGGGAATCGCCGTGAACGGATCGTTCTACGATATCTCTGTGAATCGCCCGTAACTTGCCCCGCGGGGCGCCGGCCCGGGCGTGTTATGCCCGGGCCTGGTAAAGCCGGTGCCGCCATGCGGTGCCGGCTTTTTTCTTTTACACCGGCACCTGGCGTGGCGCGCTCAAAAAAAATACCCACAGCCGGGTGGTAGTGGGTAACAAAAGTGGTGCGGGCACGTCGCGGAACTGCCCACGCTCGCATCTTTGCACCGGGTTTCCCGCGCGCCAATAATCTTTCCGGACTAGTTGCGCCCCCACACTGGTTGCATGGACAAGCGCCCGCGATTCTTGTTCAATGGATCGCTCCTCCGCCCCCTCCGTTCAATGCCCCACGCCCGCCTGCTGCTGATCGACGACCATACCTTGTTCCGCACCGGCCTGCGCCTGGTGCTGGCTGACAGCCCGAGCGTGGCGCATATCTTCGAGGCCGGTTCGGTCATGCAGGCGGTGCAGGACCACGGCGGCGCGGCGCTCGACATCATGCTGCTCGATATCCAGATGCCGGGCCTGAACGGCATCGAGGGCGTCAAGGTGTTGCGCCGGCATTTCCCGGCGGCGCGCATCCTGATCGTCTCGGGCACTTCGGGGCTGGAAACCATCCCGCCGGAAGTACGGCGCGAGATTTCGGGGTTCCTGCCCAAGTCCGCCGACGCACGCGAGATCGAGGAGGCGATCGCGTGCTGCCTGGCCGGCGGCACCCATTTTTCCGGCGAGGCCGATGCCGCGGCACCGCCCCAGCAAGCCTACGCGGCGAGCACGCTCACACCGCGCCAGCTGGAGGTGCTGCATCAGCTGACGCTCGGCCGCTCGAACAAGGTCATTGCCTACCATATGGGCCTGTCCGAGAACACCGTGCGCGTCCATGTGGCGGCCATTCTCAATCATCTCGGCGTGGTCAGCCGCGTTGAAGCCATCCTCGAAGCCCAGCGGCGCGGCCTGGTACAGGCGGTGCGATGACGGTGGAGACGAACGACCCGGCCGCCCCCGCGCGCAGCCCGCTGCGCTGGCTGCCCCGCTACGATGCGCCGCGCCTGCTCGCGGCGCAGATGAACCTGATCGACCAGAGCTTCGGCTGCGCGATGGCAGGCTGTTCGCTGGCAGCCCTCATCCTGGCGGTCGGCCTGACCCTGAACGGGGACCGCCCCGGTGCCCTGCCCTGGGCGGGCGCGATGGTACTGGTTTGCGCCGTGGCCTACTTTGGACGGCTGCGCTTGCCCGGGCGGCTGACCGAGGCCGGCGCCCCGCGCTATGCGCGCGGCATGACCGCCATGCTGGTGCTGATCGGCGCGCTGTGGGGACTGGTGGCGTGGCTATACCTGGACGTGCGCATGCCGGCGGTGGTGATCTGCATCCTGTCGCTGATCGCCGGGATGAGCGCTGCCGCGCTCGCGGTATTCTCGGCATGCCTGCCGGTGGCGATCGGTTTCTTCGTGCCGGCGATCGTACCGGTATGGATCACCTTCCTGGCCACCGGCGATATCGAATACTTGCCGATGTTCCTCGGCACGCCGCTGTACCTGTGCGTGCTGCTGGTCTTCGCGCGCAACTATGCGCGTGTGGCGCGGCAATCGATTGCGCTGCGCTTCGAGAACGTGGAACTGATCTCGCAGCTGCGCGAACAGACCGCGCGCGCCGAGGCCGCGCAGCACGCGGCCGAGGACGCCAGCCGCGCCAAATCGGTATTCCTGGCCTCCGCCAGCCATGACCTGCGCCAGCCGCTGCACGCGATGGGGCTATTCCTGGTATCGCTGGGCCGCACCTGGCTGGATGAACGCCAGCGCCAGTTGCTGGCGCATATCGAAGCGTCTTCCGGGGCCGCGCGCGAGATGCTGAACTCGCTGCTGGACTTCTCCAAGCTCGAGGCCGGCGTGATCACCCCGCGCGCGCGCGCGTTCCGACTCCAGCCCCTGCTGCACAAGCTGGAGAACGAGTTCGCACCGCAGGCCGAGGCGCGCGGGCTGGTGTATCGCACGCGGGATACCACCGTCACACTGCATGGCGACCCCACGCTGGTCGAACTGGTGCTGCGCAACCTGATTGCCAATGCCATCCGCTACACGCAGCAAGGCGGCGTGCTGGTGGCTTGCCGCCAGCGCGGCGTGCTGGCCACCATCGAAGTCTGGGACACCGGCATCGGTATCCCCGCCGCACAGCACCGCGACATCTTTCGGGAATTCCATCAACTGGGCAATCCCGAGCGTGACCAGCGCAAGGGGCTCGGGCTGGGGCTGGCCATTGTCGAAGGACTGGCGCGGACGATGCAGACGCGCGTGACCCTCGCGTCCAGCCCGGGGCGCGGCTCCGTGTTTCGCTTCAGCCTGCGGCAGGCATGGGAACCGCCGGAAGAGAGCCCGCTGGTGCCGGCAGCGCGCGCGCTCGATGGGCTCCGTGTGCTGGTGATCGATGATGACGAGGCCATCCGCAGCGCGATGTCCGAGCTGCTGTCGGCCTGGCGCTGCGAGTGCCGCACAGTCGAATCCGAAGAACAGGCGCTGGCGTCGCTGGCCGGGTTCACACCGGGGCTGGTTCTGGCCGACTACCGCCTGCGCGGACACCGTACCGGCCAGCAGGCGCTGGACGCGATCCGGCAGCGGCTGGGCCGGCACGTGCCGGCCATCATCATTACGGGGGATACTGCGGCCGACCGCCTGCGCACCGCGCACGCGACCGGCACGGCATTGCTGCACAAGCCGGTGGTCCCACAGGAATTGCAGGCGGCCATCGACACCCTGCTGCGGGAATTCCCGGCACAGGGCAGAGGCGCAGCGGACCGCCAGGCGGCGGTGACGTAGTGAACGACGCCCCGGTCACGCCGGGGCCAAGGCCATCAACCGCCCGAATGCAACGGCGACAGCGAATAGGCCAGCACCAGTCCCGCCACGATCGCCGGCGAGCCGAGCCTGATCGCCGTGCTGCGGGACAGTATGCCCAGATACACATACAAACACACCAGCACCATCGCAGTCACATACAGCAGGCTGTCATAGACTTGCATGGACGTCTCCCTTGCCATTGTTCTTATTGCTTTACTTCGGTGGGCTGCCAACGGGGCGGGATGCGTGGGGTATTGCGGAACTGCGTGGGGGCGCTCCGTTGACAGCATGCTATGGCTGTCTGTTGCAAGGATAGTCCGCACTTCGGCGGCGCGTGGCAATTATGGAAATCCCTCTGCGGCGCTGCACCAGCAGCGGGCAGCTCGGCTCAATCGGCCGGCAGCATCTCGGGGTTCCATGCAATTTCCCACAGATGCCCGTCCGGATCGTGGAAGTAGCCGGCGTATCCGCCCCAGAAGGTGTCCTGTGCCGGCTTGACCACGCTGGCACCCGCGCCCAGTGCCTGCGCCATCACCGCATCGACTTCGGCCTTGTCGGCGACGTTATGGGCCAGCGCGACATCGCTCAGCGCGCGCGGCGTTACCTGCAGTCCGGCATCATGCGCCAGGCTGGCGCGCGGCCAGAGCGCCAGCTTGAGGCCGGCCTGCAGGTCAAAGAACGCCACCGCGCCGTGCTCGAACTGCTCGCCGACAATGCCCGCGGTGGGCAGGCCGAGCCCGTCGCGATAAAAGCGCACCGCACGCTGCAAGTCATCGACACCCAGCGTAATCAGCGTAATCCTCGGTTTCATGGCGGTCCTCCACTATCATCGATTGCCTAGCGCTGCCCAAACGCCGCGCCGGCGAACAGGTCTTTCAGTTCGCGCGGCTGCGAACGCCAGTATTGCTTCGGCGCCTGCACGCTCGCACCCAGCCGCGCGGCGGCATGCCAGGGCCAGCGGGGGTCATACAGCATGGCACGGGCCAGCGATACCGCGTCGGCTTCCTGATTGGCGATGATGGCTTCGGCCTGCTCCGGCTCGGTGATGAGGCCGACTGCAATGGTCGGCAGTCCCACCTCCGCCTTCACCCGCTGCGCGTAGGGCACCTGGTATCCGGGCCCGAGCTTGATCGCCTGCTGCGGCGAGACCCCACCGGTGGTCACGTGGATCGCCGCGCAACCGCGCGCCTTCAGCACCTTCGACAAGGCGACTGTGCCTTCGATATCCCATCCGCCCGGCACCCAGTCGGTTGCCGAGATGCGCATCCATACTGGCCGCTGCGCCGGAAACGCCTCGCGCACGGCGTCGAACACTTCAATCGGGAAGCGCATCCGGTTCTCCAGGCTGCCGCCGTATTCATCGTCACGGTGGTTGGCCAGCGGCGACAGGAACTGATGCAGCAGATAGCCATGCGCGGCGTGGATCTCGATGCCATCCAGCCCCAGCCGCGCTGCGCGCCTTGCCGCGGCGACAAAGTCATCGCGCACCTTGTCCATCCCCGCGCGGTCCAGCGCCACCGGCGCGGCTTCCGCTGCGCCATGCGGCACCGCCGAAGGCGCCACCGCATGCCAGCCCAAGGGCGCGTCCGGGGCAATCTGCTGACCGCCGTCCCACGGCGCCTGGCTCGACGCCTTGCGGCCGGCATGCCCCAGCTGGATCGCGATGGCGATCGGGGAATGCGCGCGCATCGCGTTGACCACGCGGCCCAGTGCCGCCTCGTTGTCGTCCGAATACAGGCCCAGGTCATACGGCGTGATGCGCCCTTCCGCAGACACCGCCGTGGCCTCGACGATCAGCATGCCCGCGCCCGACAGCGCCAGCGAACCCAGGTGGATCATGTGCCAGTCGCCCGCATTGCCGTCGTGCGCGGAATACTGGCACATCGGCGCGATCGTGATGCGGTTGGCAAGGGTCAGGCCGCCAATGGCTAGCGGCTCGAACAGTTGGCTCATGCGTTGTGCTCCTAGCGGGAATCTTGTTGCCGTTGCGGACAGGAACTCTGATTCTAGGCCGATGCCGGCGTGGCTGCAGGCAGCGGCTCACGCTCGCGCAGGGCGCTGCGCAACCCATCCCAACACGAGCGCCAGCGCCACTGCCACCGCTCCGCAGCCAAAGATCAGCGCGTAGTTCTCCCGGGAATGCGCGAACATCCACGCATAGCCATACCCCGCCAGCGCCTGGAACAGCGCAAAGGCGCTGGTCGCATGGCTCCACGCCACGCGCTGCGCGACCGGGTCGTGCGGGAGCGTTTCCTGGATGGCACCAAGTCCCAGCGGGGCAATACCCGGCGTAAACGCACCGAGAACCACCGCCGCCACGCCGATCGCCACCGGATGACCGGAAAGCGCCAGCACCGCCGTGGCCAGCCCCTGCAGCAGCAGCGCGCCGCGGTAAGCCGCCCGGAAGCCGATCCGGTCGCCGGCAAAGCCGCAGACCAGCGGCCCCGCAATCGCGCCGATGCCATACAGCACCCAGTAAGACGCGCCCACGCTGCTGCCGCGGCCGAGCCCGCGTGCCACCAGGTCCACCAGCAGCAGCATCGTGGGCACCAGCCCGAAGGCATTGATCGCGTACTGGGCGTAAAGCCACCGCAGCTTGCGGCGGGCTTCCGGCAAGATCGCAGCCGAAGCGCTTGTCGCAGTGCCCGCGCTCGCCGGGGCACTGGGCAACTGGCCTGGCCAGCCGAACCAGCTCAACGCCGTCAGTGCCAGGGACAACGCCCCCAATCCCAGCCACGTCTCACGCAGGCCAAACTGCAGCAGATGCGGCACCAGCGTGCCGGAGGCCGCGATACCCAGGCCCAGCCCGAGAAAAATTGTCCCCATCACCAGGCCGCGCCGCGGCGCCGGGACATGCGGCAAGATCGACGTCGCCACCAGCACCATGATGCCGCCGCCCGCCAGCCCCGAAAGAAAACGCCACGCAAAAAACCAGGCCACCGACACCGGCCACGCGCAGGCAAAGAACGCCACCGTCGCCGCTACCATCAACCCGCGCAATACCGCCCGGTTCGACCAGACCGACACCAGCGGCCGACCCAGCAAGGCCCCTGCGAGATAGCCCGCAAAATTCGCCGCGCCCAGCGCCACTGTCTGCGCCGCGGGAAACCAGTGCGCCTGGATCAGCGGAGGCACCAGCGCGGTATAGGCGAATCGCGCAAGACCGATCGCCACCAGGCTGGCACAAAGACCGGCAAAGGCCGCGTAAAGGTCGCGCATGCTGAGCGGTGCTGCGGGTATGGCGCACTGCTGCGGCGCAGAGACAGGGCGAGACATGATGTTCTCCAGTAACCGCTTGCCTTGCGGCAGGCAAGACGGGGCCACCGCCCCCCGTGCATGGGGCCGGAAAAGGGATGCAGCTCACCCGCACACGGCCGGGCCGCGTGCAAGGTGTCTACGGAAGAAAAATCAGGAAAATGCCGGCAGAGATCAGCCGGTGCCGGTACCTAACGGCGGCAACCCCAGCAATGCCAGCGTCGGCCGTACACCGCCCTCCAGCAATTCGCGCTCCGGCGCAGCGCGCGCCAGCACGCGCATGCCGAGCAGGACGGCCAGCAATTGCGCGGAAACCTCGTCTGCGGAGAGAGCCACGTCCACCTCGCCGGCCTGCTGGGCGGCGGTAAACTGGCGACGGAAGAAATCACGAATTTCCTCGAAGGCACTCGCCACGGTCTGTTGCACGTCCGGGGCGTCGGGCGTCACCTCAAGCGCCGTGTTCACCAGCAGGCAGCCACGGTGCAGCGGATCGCCAAGTGATCGCTCGATGCTTTCAGAGAAATAAGCCGTGATGGCGGCGGCAGGGGACAACGCCGCCTCCAGCCTCGCCATGCGTTCCCGCACCGTACCGTCGAGATAACCATCCAACGCCGCCAGGAACAGCGAACGCTTGTCACCAAAGGCGTTGTACAGGCTGGGCTGGGTCATGCCCATGACGCTGGTCAGGTCACGGGTGGATGTGGCTTGGTAGCCGCGGGCCCAGAAAGCGTCCAGGGCCGCCGTGAGGGCGGCCTGTTCGTTGAATTTGCGGGGACGAGGCATGGGTCGTGGGTTTTGTATCGCTCGCTATGGAATGAGATTATAGAGCGATCGATACAAAACGCAAGGACCCCTCGGGCACGGAAGGGCCCTGCTTCCCCGCTATTGGATCCCAACTAGTTCTGGCATTGGCGGTGTCGTGGGCCGCAAGCGGATGCTCTTGAGCAAGGCATCCAAACGCGGGCGGGCTTGCTCGTAAGGTGGTGCGTCCTTCGTCAGTTTCGGGTAGGAAGCACGGGCTGCCGACTCCATCACCACCTCGATGGTCGGCAAGATTTGCGAACCCGCCCAGCCGGCGTATCCGGTGTACACGTGATAGCCCTCCCGCGATGGCTGGCCCGGACGCTTTGCTTCCACCACGATTCCTCCCTGCTCTGAGGTCAGTGCCCCAATCTTTGCGGGACGAGGACCCAGGCGCTGCTTCACTGTTGTGTTTTCAGGCAACTTGCTCAGCAATCCGGTCGCCGAGCGACCGGTCGCGTTCAATATCGTCGTCTCCGATGCTCCACCGCCAGGAATCGCGGCAACGCTGAGCGTGTAGATGACAGCGGGGCTGTCACCAAAGCGAAAGGAAGTGGAGATCTTGTTGCCATAGGTGCCATCGTCGCGCAGGAACGCATAGGGCAGGCAAAATCCGCGATCCTTGGGAATCTCGTAGAGATTGCGAGGTTGAAGTTGACCGACTAGTTTGCGAAGGGCGTTCTCGGCGACTTGCCATTGAACCTCGCTTGGCTCTTCGAACTGCGGGATATCTCCTTTCAGCATCGACTCAAAGGCGACCAAATGGTTGCCTAATACGATGGCACCGCGCAGGTAAGAAGCTCCTCCACGACGCTGATCGTGACGCAGTGCCATGCTATTTTCCCTTCCAAGGTCGATCGCTTTTTGGTAGCGATCGGCTTTAATTTCAGCAACGTCTTTCTCAAGCCTTGCTCGCTCCTCCGCAACATGCTCTTTAATACCAGGACCGAGAAGTTCCGGCCGCTCTTTGTACATGTCCTCGGTCTTCTTTTGTTGCTTGAGTGCGCTTAACAAGCCACTCAACGACGCCGCATTCATACGTGCTCTATAGCCTAGAAATTTTTCGCGCAACTCCTGTGTTACTGGGCCGTAGATAGCGAAGGTGGTGAGCAATTCTTTAGTCTCTATTTCGATACGCCCCTTTCCAGTTCCATTTTCAAAGTACTGGATTAGGTTATCGAAAGTATCTTGATTACTCGCCTTATAAGGAATCGCCCAATCAAATGGCATACCACCCGGCACATCGAACATCAATCGCCCAAAGCACTCCACTCGGTTATTTTCAGAGCTGACATATCCCAAAGATATTGCTGCCAGTTTATCATTATTACTGGGATCGGGAGTTTCCACACGATTGCCGGAACCGTTTGCACCGAACGTGGTTTCCGCTTCTTCCGCTTGCCCCTGCTGTCCGCAGGCGCTCAATGTCACTGCAGCGCTTAAAATGGCTACAAAACGTGATCTACCCATGAAAATTCTATTTCTCACCAATAAATCTCCGTGTTTATACACTGACTCTTTCTGAACCTGGCGAAGATAGCGCTGCCGTTTGCTGCGTCTTATCAATTTCCACTTTTGGCTCAACATTAGCCAGTGTAGTCAAGTTCATCTTGGAGTCGTTATTCTCCCCCAACGTCCACAAGATGGGAAACGCAGTAATGAAGCCAAGAATCCCGACTGGATTTTTCTCAGGTAGCAGCTTATTGGCATCCCACGTAAAACCTTCGTCGCGCGGCTGTGGGCTACGCCAAAAACGCTCATTAAATGGCATATAACCACCTAATTTATGCTGACTCGCATGCCAACTGGGCCAAATTGACGTAGGTGCGCTCACTTTTGGGACAAATGAAAAAGCTTTTTCATAGGCCCTCGCATTCAGTGATGCAACTTGCTTGATTGCCTGCCAAGTAGCGGGGTCACTGGGCCCGTCTAGCACGACGGAATTACCGAGATTTGCCGCTGGCGATGCACCGCCAAGTAAGCCAAAATGCTTTTTCCATAATTCCTTTCGCAAGTTGTATGGAAAGGTTCCGACAGATTGAAAATTTTTACCATTCAATCTAACCGACATCGGTTTGTCATCGTGAATGACTACTGCAAGCTCCGAATCTCTATCACCCAACTGACTACGATCATTAATATTTGCACTTCCAATTACCACGACGCGATCATCAACAATCAGTAACTTACTGTGTACGTAGATTTGCTCCGTAATGGGCCGTCCACCTACTACGTCCCAGTTTCGTAAGTTGAGCAGCGTAAGGTATTGCTCCCAATCTGCCTGAAGGATATTTCTATCGAGCTCGTCCGGAGCGGCGCTTTCCGCAGAATCCCTCGCCCTCTTCACCTCCATCTTCCGCTCACGCACATACTTCATCGCCAACAGCGCACGCCGAATCCTATTCACCAGACTATGGCTGCCAAACACCAGCGACTGCATCGTCAGATGCTGTTGCGTCATGATGTTGATCGTGTCAAGTGTCCCCTCGGGATGTACAGGCAACACCATGTAGACATGGAACGGCTTGCCGTCGTAGATGGCCCGTGTAATCCGGTCACCCAACGCCTTGCAAATCGGATTCTTCAGGGACTTTTGAGACGGTCCCAGGGCACTGAATCCTGCGATTTGCGCTTGCGTGGCCATGACCCGCTTCAGGTCATTGACAAAGTCGGCGCCGCCTCCCCTGATGTCCCGCTGCACGTCGTCGATCTGGCTCCATTTGAGGGACTTATAGATCTGTCCGGGCGGCACACCAAGTATGCCGAGTTGCGCGGCATATTTTTGATATCCCGGCGACCCTTTGACGTCCATCAACGCATGCATCGGTCCTGAGGCCGGGGCACCGCCGCCCGCTTCCTCGTTTCCGATCATGGTGCTCCCATAATCGGACTGAAAAAACTGACCCTCGATGTAAATAAAATGCGACGCGCCCTCGATGTTCTTCAGCATTGCGCTCAGGCAGCTGCTTTCCGCAATGCTCGGCGTAGTCTTTTCCGCCTCTCCGGCAGCCTCGGCCACCCGCATCTTCTTCGGGGCGCTTCGGAGGACCTGGACCCAGCATGACCCTGGCTGGGTCTTGGATCGGACAGGCCGGTGTGCAGCCCCGATGCGGGGGGCCTTGAGACGGGCCGCGATGCCGAGTTGCCGCAGCAGCGCGTCGACCGTCTTGCCATCGCTGCGCTCATACTGCAGCGCCACGCCATTCCAGCGCCGTACGAAATTGCGGCTCAGGTCATACACCGATGGTCCTTCGATTCTGCAATGCACGTCATGCCATGGCATGCGAGGCTGCACACTGCTGTCGGGGCACTTTCCGCCGGCCGGCAAGAGTTTTCCTAGTTTTTCCAGGTTCGCATAGCACTGCTTGCGCTGGCTGCCTTCCGCCTGCAGGGCGAGTACCAGGCGCATGACAAAGGCCTGGATCGTATCGGCTGTATTTTGCAGGAGGCTGGGCGGCAAGCTGTCCAGCGTGGCGCCGTTCAGCCACGCCATCAGCGCGGTGGTGGCGTCCGCTATTTGCGCGCCGCCGTACTCGCGCAATTTTTCGACCTTGGTCTGAAGGGTCGTTCCCAGCTGCTGGTGGGCCCACTTGCTTGCACTGGCTACGGTTTCCTGTGCGGCGTCGATGACTTTGTCCTGGGCCTTTCGCACGAATTCCGGCACGACGTCGCTGGTCACCCACCAGTCAGAGATCTGCTTGTTGACGTCCTTGACTTTATCGCTCGCCGCGGAATACACGTCCATCGCACCAGCCAGCGGCTTCATTGGTGCGGATAGAAAGAATTGCGCCGCACGACCCGCCTTGTTATCGAAACAAGCCGCCACCAGTTCGGCGCGTGTCAGGTATGCCGTTTGTTCTACGCTGCTGAGGCTATGAATCGGTGGTACGCAACTGTTATAGAACTCGCTGCCCTGCCGCCCGTCTGCCTTAAGCGAATACTTGCCATCATCCCGCCTGCCGTAAGCAAGGTCGATGCCGCCCACATACGCAGACTTGTTATCGATGACCACCAGCTTCTGGTGATGCGAGAAGGCAATGCCCAATGCACCGGGTTGATCGCATTGCGATACAGCCGGCAGGACGAAGGCTCGCGGAGCGGGCAGCCCGGCGTTGAGCTGAATCACCGTTAGCGCGGTCTCCAGGTCTCCTGTGTCGACGCCGACCTTGGGAGACATCCAGGGCATGACATAAACGCTGGCCCCGTTTCGGACGGCGGTACGAAGGCATGTCCAGAGCGTCTTCTTGCCGGTCAGCACGACATCGAAATTCACTTGCCAGCCGGTGATAAACACGCTCGACTGCGCGCCTTCTATCGCCTTGGCAACGTTGTCGAAGTACTCTGTCCCCGTGACAAAGAACTGCACCGCGTTGCCCTTCACGGGCTCGGAGAATACGTCCTTGCCGTGCACGAAGCAGCCGGGCGCAGACGTCGCCGTCTTTGCGGCCTTCTGGTCTTCACCAAGGATCTGATACACCTGCTTGTCTGGCGCACCCATAGCTTCTTATTTACTGAGTTTTTTTGTAGATCTGATTGGGCGACCCCGCAGTCAGCGCATCGCGCGCATAGCGCAGGCGTTGCTGGGTATTGTCGTCCGACATGGATTGCGGCAAGCCACCGCTGAAATCACCGGCATTGAGCGCGTGGCGTGCTGCCTCCTCGTCCGTCCACGACGGATCCTGCTCGGCAACGTGCACGCGTACGGTCTGGCCGGGATATACCAGCCAGGTGTTGGCTGGACTGGCGCAATAGGCCCGCGCCAGGGCTTCTTGCTGGGCCTGGCTGAGGACCACGTTGCCATCGGCGTCGGTAACGCCATGTGCCACCAGTTCGTCGTCAGCCACCATGCCGAGTCCCAGCGGCGCTTCGCCAACAGCGATCTTCCAGGGCGCGTGAGCCAGCGCGTGCCCGCCTTCGCCCGGGGTATTTGCAAGGCGCATGCGGAATTCCATGGGCTTGTAAGACATCGGAGCTTGCGGAAATTCCGGGAGCGGGTAGGCATTATTCACCGGCCCATCAAACTTCCTCTGCGCCGCCTTATAAGTAATCGCCCCCGGACACTCCACCGTAATATTCCCGCCCTCGATCAATATCGACGCCCCGCCCGCCGTGGCAATGCGGATCCGTTTCGCCGCGGCGAAATCCACGTTCATGTTGGCCGACACCACGGTCAGGTCATCCCGTGCCGCCAGCTTCAGCAGATCGTGCTGCGCCTGGATATCGATATCATCCTGCCCCGCCGTCAACTGAAGGCCGATGTTGTGGTCCCCCGCGCCCGACAGTCCTGCCGCCACGCCGATGGCCTGCCCGGCGTGCACGCGGCCCTGGCCGGCTACCGCGATGTTGCTGTCCTGGCCGCTGGCCAGTACCACGCTTTCGCCGTTGGCGATCTGCAGGTCCTGGCCGGCAACCACCGCCAGCCCGGCGCGGCCGTTGAGGTGGACCATGGCCGCGCCCTGGTGCGGAACCTTGCCGGGGGTCGTGGTGTTGCCGCTGGACGCATCCTCCTTGGCCGTTTCCAGCGCTTGACCATCGACCATGCCGGACGCAGCCTGGGTCTGCTTCGGCAACGGGGCTTCGTCATCCTTGCCGGTCGACAGCGCCTGCGTCTGGTGCGTGGTCGCGCCCTGGCTCAGGGTTTTGACGAGATCGCCCGCCTGGCGCAGCAACGCGATGCCGGCGGCGTTGTCGCCGGTGGGCAGCGCACGGCCGGTGGCGGCGTCACGGTAAGTGGTCAGCAATAGGCCGGCCTGGCCGCGCACGGCGGCGTGGCCGTCGGTGCGCAGCTCAAAGCCCTGGCCGCGGAAGCTGCCGCGCCGGTTGTCCTGCTGGTGGATCAGGTGGCCAAGGTTGAGCTGGGTCGATTGCAGCGTGGTGGCCAGTTGCGTGCGCAGCTGGCTGTCGCTGTCGTCCAGCACCAGCTGGTTGTAGCCTTTGCCGCCGTGCTCCTGGCTCTTGAAACCCGTCAGCGCGGCGGCATTGCGGTGGCCGTCGGGCTGCGCGCCCAGGCCGTGCCAGGCGGGACTGTGGCCACCGGCGAGGTTGCCTTGCGCGCTGGCTGCGCTGTCCGTGCCCTGCGCGTACAGGGACTGGCTGTCACCGCCCGCCGCTGCGGTCTTGCCGCCTGGCGTGGGCGCGTGGCCCGCTTCACCCTGGCCGTTGTACAGCGCGCCGATGACGAATGGCTGGTCGATGTCGTCGTCGGCGAACTTGACCAGCACTTCCTGCCCGATGCGCGGCAGCCATTGCCAGCCCATGCCGGCGCCGGCCTGGCGCTGTGCGACGCGGATCCAGCGGCTGCTGCGGTCGTCGGCGCGCTCGCCGCGTTGCCAGTGGAAGCGCACGCGGATCTCGCCCGCGGGGCTGGCGTGGTGTTCGGCGTTGCCATCCGCCTGGGACTGGCCGTCAGGACCGACGACGATCGCGCTATGCACCCCCAGCGGACCGGACCGGCTGTAAAGACGCGGACAATTGACGTCGAGTACGCAGGCGCGCCAGGGACGGCGGGCGTCGATGGCGCGGAAGATGGCCGCGTAGCCCTGTTCGCGTGCTGCCGTCTGCAGCGCTTGCGTGGGAGCCAGGCGCACGGGCTCTTGATCCGGCAACACGCCCAGCAAGCCGGGCGTTGCCTCTGCGGCGTCCGGTGCGGCCGGGGGTGTGTCGAAACACAAGGCCGCCTCGAGCGGCCCCATGCGATCGGCCAGTGCGGCGCGCGTGTCGGCGGCCAGGTTGTTGATGCCGCACTGCTCCACCGCATCGAGCAGCAGCGGGTAGCCTGCCGCATCGTCTTGCTGCGGCGGCAGGTGTGGGCAGCCATTGACGGTCAGCCGCGTGCCGCTGCGCAGCGTGCGCACGGAGGCCCGGCCGGTGAACAGCAGCGCGCGGGCTTCGACGGCTTCGATCACCTGCTCGGCAACGCGCTGCGCGCTCGCCGCGTCCGGCGCCAAGGAGAGGCTGACGGACAGGTACGGATCCGGGCTGACCGCCCGGCCCGCATTGCCAACATAGCGTGCCGGGGCGTGGCCGCGGATGGCCCGCTTGGCCTCCGGATCCCATGCCGTCACCGCCACGCCGCCCACGGTCGCGCGGGTCTCGCACGCGAGCTGCTGGATGGCATCGGCCGATTCCTGGCTGTGCGCGCGATGGAAGCGGATGCCGCCACCCGCCGCAGATTCTTCATCTTCCGGCAATTGCGCGCTGTCGGCAAAGATCACCACGGCATGCCCGCCAGGGGCTTCCTCGTCTTCCACGACGGTATAGCTCAGCCCGGCCTCGGCCAGCAGACGCGACAGGAAGTGGTAATCGGTTTCGCGGAACTGCGCGACATGGGTACGCTCGCCGATGGCGGCGATGCGCGCTTCGGCGCCCGCTGCATAGCGCCATTGCGCATGCGGCGCATAGGGTTGCAGCACGCTTTCGATGATGCTGTCGAGCTTGCGGTTCTGGAACACCTGGCTGTTGCGCTGCTGCGTGGTCAGCCACAGCCACGGCACCACCGTCAGGCGATAGCGCGCCAGGCTGCCGTCGGCGCCGAGCTTCTCGGCCTGCCGGATCAGGCCGGTGCGGCGCGACTGGCCGCCGCCGGCGAGGGTGGTCAGCAACGTGACCCGCTGGCCAAGCAGGCTGTCCAATGGGATATCGGCGTTGGCGCTGACCGCGACGATGCGCGACTCGGCCAGCGCGGAAACGCCTTCGCGGCCGATCCAGGCTTCGACGGCGAGCTCGCCCAGCGCGCCTTCACCTTCCAGCGCATACAGGCGGTGCGCCGCGCTGAAAAGATGTTGGTAAAGAGTGGTTACATCCATTCGCTGTCCATTCGTGCAGCCGCAACTGCTTCAGGGCCCGACATGCCCGCAGGGCTACCGTTGCTGGCGCCCGCCTGGATTGCAAGCACAGTGTGGCGCATGCCGGCCCGCCACACCGATTCTCTGTACTTCGATCGAACCGCCGCGGGGTTCAGTTGCGCGCCTTGGCGGTAGACCGCGTGCTGGCCGTCGCCGTACTGATCGGCTTGCCCTCGGGTTGCGACAGCAGTGCCGCCAGGACTTCGGCATCGGGGTCAGCCGCCGTGGCAGATGGCTTGCGACGTGTCGTTTTCGACTTGGCGGAGGTGCTGGTCTTGGCGACGGTCTTCTTCTCTTTGCTGTTCGCAGCGGTACTGGTAGTGCCCTTTTCCACCGCCGCCGCTGTCTTCGACGTCGCTGTCTTTTTGGTATTTTTGCTGACTTCAGCAGTCTTCGACCCGGCCACGGCTGGCTGGCTACCCAGGGAAGTCAGCGCGGCCAGCGTCGTCGCTCCCGCCAAAGCACCTGCAGCAACCGCCGCGCTGTCCACCTTGCCTAACCGATCCAGCGCAGGGTCACTGTTATCGGCATCAACGATGGTTGCGGCCTGCGGCTGGGAATTCTCGGCAACTGATTGAGCGGATTCCGCTGACGCGGCGGAAGCGACCGGCGCCGCCGCCGGCGCATTGTCGGGCAGCGTCTGCCCGCCGGGCGCTGCTGCGCCAGCGACAGGCTGTGCGGGGACCGCCGAATTGCCCGCCTGGATCGATACGGGCGCGTCGGCGCCCGTGTCCAGCCACAGCCAGCCGGCCACGGCCGTCGCGGCAACAGCGACCAGGCCCGCGCCCAGGTAGCGCCCAGCGGGCTTCCTGGCCGGAGCCTTGGCCGCCATCGGCACGCGGCCTTCCAGGCTGGCCAGGATGCGGGTCTGCCCGGCGGCGTCGGCGCCAGGCTCGCTGCCAAAGAGCGTTGGTGGCGCTGACGGCTTCACATCGTCGCTATTGCTCATCTGTCATCAAGAAATTTGAAATAAAATGCGCGGCGGACGCTACCGGCCGGATTTACAATTACCGACCCGTTGTGTCATATATGGCAGATTCGATCATTTTGGCCTTAGACTCCCGGATTCTACGGCTGGCATCGTCGAAAGACAAACCCGATACGGGGCACGTCACCGCGGATTGAGATCAAATCGAATACAGATGTAAAAAATACTGAATATGCTCGGCGCCCTTTGCGGACCTTCACCGCCCGGGGCCAGCCCGGTCAAGTAGGTAAGCATGGTCTTTGTCGCACTGGTCCTCTATTTCGTGTTGATGGTTGCCGCTGCTGCCGTGCTGCTTCTTCCCGCAGTACGGCAGCGCTGCTTTGCGATGGCGCGCTCGCAATGGCGCCGCCTGAGCACAAGTGCGGCGACGGCAGGCTCGCAATCGGCCAGTTCGATCCGCCACTCGGTCGGCAACGCCACCTCGACGCTGGCCTCAGCCCGGGACTTCCTGGCCAAGCGCCGCGCGCTGGTGCTGGCGGCTGCAGGGGTGGTGACGCTGCCACCGGTGCTGGCGCTGGCGTTGCGTCACCGGCAGGTGTTCCAGTTCGAGGACGATGACGGCGTGCGCGAGCCGGACCCGCAGATCGCCGCGCTGCTCAACGGCGAGCGGCTGGTGCCGCCGCCACCGCTGCCGCCGGAGGTGTTCACCACGCGCGAGGTGGAGCTGATCCGCCCCGCGATCCGCGAAGCCAGCCGGGATTGGGAACAGCTGGATGCCGAATTCAGGCAGAGGCTGCTGCTGGTCTACAAGATCATGCGCGACGAGCACGGCTATGAAATGGCGCTGCTGGAGGGCTACCGCAGCCCGGAACGGCAGGCCAAGCTGGCGGCGATGGGCAGCCATGTGACGCAGGCCGGCGCCTACCACAGCTACCACCAGTTCGGGCTGGCCGCGGACAGTGCCTTCTACCGCGACGGCAAGCTGGTGATCAGCGAGAAAGACCCGTGGGCCATGCGCGGCTACGAGCTGTATGGCCGTGCCGCCGAGTCTGCCGGTCTGGTCTGGGGCGGCCGCTGGAAGATGATGGATCTCGGGCACGTCGAGCTGCGCCGGCCGGGAGTGCTTGGCAAACGGCCGGCGCAGCAATAGCGGCACGATCGCCCCGCATGGCGGGGCTGGCAGGAACATGGATACAGGACCGGCAGCGGTTGGCCGGCGCAATTTGGGGAGAGCGTAGTGGCACGTCCTTTCATTCTGCTGGGCGACAAGACCGACCACGGCGGCGTGGTGATCACGGCCTCGGGCAACACCAGCACCAACGGCAAGGGCATTGCGTGCGTGGGAGATCGCGTTACCTGCCCTCGCTCCGGCCATGGCGGCACAACCGTCATCGTCACCGGCGACCCCAACGTGATCATCGACGGCCGTGCCGCCGCGCGCCACGGCGACAAGACCGCCTGTGGCGCAACCTTGCTGTCCAGCCAGGGCGTGACCGGCAGCGCATGAAGTCCCGGCAACGAACGGCCGTTTCAAACGCGTTTCCGCCGCTTCTCGACACGAAACCATGTTTCCAAGACTGATCAAGTCCACGCTGATCCTGTTCGCGGTGTTCGCCGTGGTGTGGGTCGCGACCATTGCCTGGTGGCAGTCGATCAACCGGATGCCGACCACCACGGACATCGTCACGCACCTGGCGCTGATGCCGGCGGGCATGGTGGCTGCCTACCTGGTCATCAAGCGTGCCCTGGACGGGATCCGTACCAATGTCGCGGCCGCCAGCCAAACGCCCGCCACTGCGGCGCCGGGAGAAGCCGGCAATGCCGCGGAGGGGGCGCATGCGGAGGCCAACGATCCGACCCGTAACTGGCGCGCGGCGCTGCTTGCCACTGCCGTGCGCACACCCGCCGGCAACGCGCCCGATGCGCTGGCGGAGGCCGCCAAGGCCGGCAACCGGCCTGGCTTGGTGGCGATGGATGGCTTGCCCGCACCTGTCTTTGCTGCCCAGATCGAGTCGATCGATATCGAAAGCCTGCACACAGAATTCGCCGCGCGCACGCCTGATCTTGTTTGGGACGACGAGGCCCTGCGGGCGCTCGCGCTGGCAGCCGAGGTCACCGACGAACTCGCCATGCAGGCGGCGGTCTACGCGCCTGCCGGCCACGACATGACCGTGCCGGACAGCACCGCGCCATTGGTGGTCACGATGCTGCTGCCGCGCGGCTGGCCGGAAACGCGGCAGGCCGCGGCAGGGGACTGGCTGCGCGAGCGCCTGTCCCAGTATTGGCCAGCCGCACGACTCACACTCGAAGCCACGGCCGCACGCGGCGACGGCGATGCCCTGCTGTTACTGGATCGCGCCACCCAGGCCGTGAACCGCCCGGTGGACGGCCAGCCGGCGCTGCGCATGCTGGTGGCCGCCGATTCGCTGATCGGCGCCAATGCCGTCGAAGCGCTGGAACAGGAAGACCAGCTCTTCAGTGCGCGCTGCCCGCACGGCCGGACTCCGGGCGAGGCCGCCGCCGGCGTGCTGCTGGGCGCGCACCAGCCTGCCGCCGGGGCGGCCAAGACCGGCACGGACGAGGATGCCGACGCCCTAGCCGATAGCGCACCGATCCTCATCACGCGCACGGCAATGGCCCGCCTGGAAGCGCCTACGGCAGACCACGGCCAGCCACGACTCGAGGCACTGGTCCAGGCTGTCACCCAGGCGATCGAGATCATTGCCGGCAAGGCCGAAGCCGCGCCCCAGGATGCAGCAGACACCGCGCCGCAGTCCGAAGAAGCCCCGGCGGCAGTGGCAACCATCGTCACAGACACCGGCGTCCACCCCGTGCGCACCGTCGAGATCGCCCAGGTCGTCAGCACCCGTTTCCCCACACTGGACCCCGTTGCCGACCTGCTGGCTCTGGGCCTGCCGTGCGGCTACGCCGGCGCTGCCGGTGCGCTGCTGCCGGTGGTGGTGGCCCATTATCTGGCGCTCGATGGCGGCCGGCCCGTGCTGGCACTGAGCGCCGGCGACGCGCAGCAGCGTGGCGCCGTCGCGATCCTGCCGGCGTGATCCAGAGCCTGACCCGCACCGCGCCCCCGAATCCCGTATTGCTCCCGAGCCAAAGGCAACATGCATCGCATCCTTAACTTCCTGACCCACACACGCACGCTGTCGGTATTCGGCGTGGTCGTGCTGACCGTCTTCCTGTTGCTGATGGCGCAGACCCTCGAAATCGGGCTGGCCTGGGTCGCCATCGTCCTGGGCGTGTTGTTGCTGGCGTGGCTGGCCACCTACCTGTGGAAGCGCTGGCGCGCGCGCCGGGCCAGCGGCAAGCTCGAGGGCATCCTCGAGCAGCAGGCCGACATGGCCACCAAGGCCGCCCCGCCCGACAAGCGCGACGAGGTGGAGGCGTTGCGCACGCGCCTGGCCAGCGCCGTGAAGACCATCAAAACCTCGAAGCTCGGGCAGATGTCGGGCAGCGAGGCGCTCTACGAGCTGCCGTGGTACATCGTGATCGGCAACCCCGCGGCGGGCAAGAGTACGGCCGTGCTGAACTCGGGCCTGCAGTTTCCGTTCGCCGACAAGAACAGCGCCGTGATCCACGGCATTGGCGGCACGCGCAACTGCGACTGGTTCTTCACCACCGAAGGCATCCTGCTCGATACCGCGGGCCGCTATGCCGTGCATGAGGAAGACCGGCGCGAATGGCTGGGCTTCCTGGACCTGCTCAAGCGCTATCGGCCCAAGGCGCCGATCAACGGCATCGTGGTCACGGTCAGCATTCCGGAACTGACGCAGAACCGGCCCGAGTTCGCCATCAACCTGGCCAAGAACCTGCGCCAGCGCGTGCAGGAACTGACCGAGCGGCTGGAAGTGTTCGCGCCGGTCTATGTGATGTTCACCAAGGCCGACCTGATCACCGGCTTTACCGAATTCTTCGGCGACAACGAGAAGCAGGAGCGCGACCGGGTCTGGGGCGCCACCCTGCCCTTCGCTCCCGAAGAGCGCCGCGACGTCGCAGCCGTGTTCGACCAGCGCTTCGACGAACTGTGCGACGGCCTGAAAGAGATCAGCGTGGCGCAGATCGCGCAGCACCGCAACGGCAAGCTGTCGCCGGGGCTGCTGAGCTTTCCGCTGGAGTTCGCCTCGGTCAAGCCCACGTTGCGCGCCTTCCTGGTCACGCTGTTCGACGAGAACCCGTTCCAGTACAAGCCCGTGTTCCGCGGTTTCTACTTCACCAGCGCGGTACAGGAGGCCAGCACCACCAGCGTCTCGGCCGAGCGCATCGCGCGCCGATTCGGACTCAAGCTGGAGGGCGTGGCCGGCAACCGGGAGGTGTTCTCGAAGAATGGATTCTTCCTGCGCGACCTGTTCTCCAAGGTCATCTTTGCCGACCGCCGCACCGTGCGCCAGTTCGCCAGCCCCGCCAAGACGCGGCTGCGCTTTGCCACCTTCTTTGGCCTGGTGCTGGTGCTGGGCCTGCTGCTGGGGGGCTGGACCTGGTCGTTCCTTGGCAACCGGCAGCTGACCGCCAACGTGCAGGCGGACCTGGACAAGATCGTCAAGATGCAGCAGAACCGCGTCGACCTGCAGGCGCGGCTGGAAGCGCTGGACATCCTGCAGGACCGCATCGAGCAGCTGGAACGCTTCCGCGCCGACCATCCGCTGGCGCTGTCGCTGGGCCTGTACCAGGGCGACACGCTGCAGCACAAGCTGCTGGACGAGTACTACAACGGCCTGCGCCAGGTGATGCTGAAACCGGTCGGCGGCGCCATCGAGACCTTCCTGGCGGAAGTCAACGCGCATCCCGAGCAGCTTGCGCCAATGGTGCGCCCGCCGGAAACCGGCGCAGTGGGCGCGACGTCGCTGCCGTCGTCAGCACCGGCTTCCGCGCCCGCTGCCACGGCAACGGCAAGCGCCGCCACGCCCGCCGCTGGCAAGCGCTACACCGACGCCTCCCCCACCAACGTGGAAGACGCGTACAACGCGCTCAAGACCTACCTGATGCTGGCCGACAAGCGCCACGTCGAGGTCGCGCACCTGACTGACCAGATGACGCGCTTCTGGCGCGGCTGGCTGGAAGACAACCGCGGCAACATGCCGCGCGAGCAGCTGATCCGATCGGCGGAGCGCAACCTGTCGTTCTTCCTGGCCCGTGTCAACGACGACAACTGGCCGCTGCTGGAAGGCAACCTGTCGCTGGTCGACCAGTCCCGCGAAAACCTGCGCCGCGTGGTGCGCGGCATGCCAGCGCGCGAGCGCGCCTACGCCGAGATCAAGGCCCGCGCCTCCACCCGCTTTGCCCCGATGACCGTCGCCCGCATCGTGGGCGACACCGGCGCCTCCGTGGTCGCCGGCAGCTACGCCGTGCCCGGCACCTTCACCCGCGAAGCCTGGCTCGGCTACGTGCAGCCCGCCATACGCGAGGCCGCCAGCAAGGAACTGCAGAGCAAGGACTGGGTGCTCAACGTCGCCGCGCGCGACGACCTGACCCTGGAAGGCAGCCCGGAGCAGATCCAGAAGACGCTGGTCACCATGTACAAGACCGAGTACGCGCGGGAATGGCAGCGCTTCATGCAGGGCGTGACGATCCAGGACTTCGGCAGCTTCGAGCAGGCCGTGGCCAGCATGAACCTGCTGGGCGACCCGGCCAACTCGCCGATCCGCAAGGTGCTGGACACCGCGTATGAGCAGACCTCGTGGGACAACCCCTCGCTGCTCAATGCCGGCCTGAAGCAAGCCAAGTCCGGCATGCTCGACTGGTTCAAGCGCCTGATCTCGCGCGGCACGCCCTCGCAGGTCAGCGTCAATGTCGATGTCAGCGGCGCCAGCGCTGCGGCGGGCACCATCCCGATGGGCCCGGTCGGCAAGGAGTTCTCGGGCCTGGCGCGCATCGTCGTCATGCATGACAACAACTCGATGCTGCGCGGCTACATGGAATCGCTGTCGAAGGTGCGCACGCGCTTCAACCAGCTCAAGAACCAGGGCGATCCCGGCCCCGGCGCACGCCAGCTGATGCAGCAGACGCTGGACGGCAATGGCTCGGAGCTGGCCGATGCGCTGAAGTATGTCGACGAGCAGATGATGACCGGCCTCACCGACAGCCAGCGCCAGGCGCTGCGGCCGCTGCTGGTGCGCCCGCTGCTGCAGTCTTACGCCGTGGTGATCCGCCCGGCCAGTGTCGAGATCAACAAGGTCTGGAACGCACAGGTGTACCAGCCATTCAGCCAGACCCTGGCGACCAAGTATCCGTTTGCCTCGGATGCCAAGATCGAAGCCAGCGCGGCAGAAATCGGCCAGATCTTCGGGCCGGAGGGCGCCATCGCCAAGTTCACCACCGCCACCATCGGCCCGCTGTCGGTGCGCCGCGGCGACATGCTGGCCGCGCGCACCTGGGGCGACCTTGGCCTGACGCTGGCGCCGGAGTTCACCACCAACTTCACGCGCTGGGTGGCGCCGCTGACCGGCGGCGCGGCGGGCGGCGGTGGCGGCGCCACGGCTGCTGCGGCGCAGCAGACCGTATTCCAGATCCTGCCGACGCCCGCGACCGGCACCACCGAGTACACCGTCGAGATCGACGGCCAGCAGCTGCGCTATCGCAATACGCCGGCGCAGTGGGCCAACTTTGTCTGGCCCAACCCGCAGGGTTCGCCCGGTGCAAAGATCACGGCGACGACCTTCGACGGCCGCTCCGTCGAGCTGCTCAACGAGCCCGGCCGCTTCGGCCTGGAGCGCCTGATTGCGACCGCTGCACGCAAGCGCCGCCCCGATGGCGCCTTCGACCTGACCTGGAGCCGCGACAACATCGCGGTCAGCGTGGCGTTGCGCATCATCAGCAGCCCGCAGACCGCGGGCAATGCCAGCGCTTCCGACTCGCCGCAGAGCCAGGGCCTGCGCGGATTGCGCCTGCCGACCGCGATCGCCGACGCCAATGCGCCACTCAACACCGCGACGCCCCCGGCCGCTTCGCCGTCGACTTCCCCCGCGGCGCCTCCGTCCGCACCCCCTGTTCCGAACCCGCAGGCCAGCATGCAGGGCAGCGCGCAGGCCTCGGCCCAAGTCAACCAAGGAGGTACGGCGCAATGAGCCAGCCGACCCAACTGCAGCTGTCCTATTTCGGCAAAATCCCGTCCCGGGGCGACTTCGTCAAGAGTGCCAATAATACCCAGCTGCTCGATACGCTGGACCGCTGGCTCGCGCAGGGCATGGAACTGCTGGCCGAAGACCCGGCCTGGAAGGCTTGCTATGACGCGTGGAAGCCGATGCACTTTGCCTTCCTGGGCTCGCAAAGCAAGCTCGCCATCGCGGGTGCGCTGATGGCCAGCAGCGATCTGTCGTCGCGGCGCTTTCCGTTCCTGACGGCAGCGGCGATGGAGGTGGAGCGCCCCCTGCAATTTATCGCCCGCAGCCCGCTGGCGCTGGCCCGCCTGTGGACGCGCGCCGGGCAGCAGATGCATGCGCTCGCACAGGCATCCGATGCGACCGAAGGCCTGCAGCAACTGGCCCAGGCCCAGCTGGGCGTGGAAACCGGTGCCGGCGCGCAGAGCCACGACGCAAGCTTTGCCGACTTCATCGACTTCCAGACCGTGGCCGGCCTGGAGCACATGCTGGCCGGCCAGGGCCAGCATGTGCGCTTGCGCCGCACGCTGCTGGCGCTCGGCATCCTGCTGCAGCCGCTGATGTCGTCCGGCTCCTCGCACCTGGAAAAGGGCCTGACCCTGCCGCTGCCCGCCGACCCGCTCTACCGCAGCCTGGTGGCGAGCTTCTGGCTGGAACTGGTCTCGCGCTTCCTGCACCGGGCCGACTTTGAACTGTCGATCTTCCTCGGGCAGATTGGCGGCAACGAGCGGCTGGTGATCGGCTTCAACGGTGCCTCGTCACGCACGCTGCACGGCGTGATCTCGCCGCTGGCCTATGCCGAGCAGAACATCAATATCGATGACCCGGAATGGGTCGAGCAACACGTCAACGGAGACTACGGCATGGCCAAGTTCGTCAGCTACATGGACCAGCCGCAGCTGTCGCTGCGCCTGGCGCTCGACACCTTCCGTGAAGTCTTTGCCGGGGAATGAGCATGGGTGTCAATGCAGTACGCAACCGGGTGGCCCACGTCAAGGCTGCCTCCGCCGCCGTTGGAACACGCACGCCTGCACTGGCTGCGGGCTTGCTCGCGGCGCTGGTCATGCTGCCCGGCCATGCCGCGCCGGGCGATCCCGGCACCACCGCCACGCCTGCCGCGTCCGCAGCGGCCCCTTCAGGCCGCGTTGTCGCAGGCGGCGCGGTCCCTGACGAAGCCACCAAGGCCAGTGTCCTGGCGCGCCTGCGCGAGCTGTATGGCAGCGCCAACGTGGTGGACCAGATCGAAGTCGGCAACGTGGTCTCGCCCCCGAACTGGTCGGCCAATGTGCAGAAGATCCTCTCGCCGCAGATCAAACAGGTCAGCCGCGGCCAGCTGAGCATCGATGGCACGCAGGTATCCGTGCACGGCGACGTGCGCAACGAAGCCCAGCGCCAGCAGATCGCCAGCGACATGGCCACCGGCCTGGGCCAGAGCTATACGGTGAAGAACGGCCTGCGCGTGCCGGCTTCCGAACAGAACCTGCTGGACCAGACGCTGGCCAACCGGATCATCGAATTCGAGACCGGTGCCGCCACGCTGACGCCCAAGGGCCGCGCCATCCTCGATGAAATGGCCGCGGTGCTGCCGCGCCTGAGCGGGCGCAAGATCGAGATTGTCGGCCACACCGACAACTCCGGCAGCCGCGCGCTGAACCTGACGCTAAGCCAGGCACGCGCGGAGACGGTGAAGAACTACCTGATCGGCAAGGGCGGCGAGCCCGGCATGCTGACGGCGGTGGGCGTGGGTCCGGACCAGCCGGTGGCGCCGAATGACAAAGAGGAAGGACGGGCGAAGAACCGGAGGATCGAGTTCCGGGCGGGGCAGTAATCCGGCATTGCTGTGCGTCACGCCGGCGCATCGATACTGCCGGCGTGGCCTGGAATTACGCGTCGTGATCAGCCGAAGGATCTGAGGTAACGCCGAGCAGCTCCTCGATCTGCGACAGCGTGGCATCGTCCTTGACCACCGTGCGCAGCCACGCGTGCAGCGGCATGTCCCCCCACTTCGCAGCGCGTGCGGCCAGATAAGCCACCGGACTGTGCGGTTCCGTGCGACGGAAAAACTCCGCGACCTCACGCAATTGCGCCAGTGCCTGGGCGCGCGTGCGAATGGGACCGGAGTGCATGGCATCGGCAGCGTCAGCCGACACGCTTGCATGCCCGCTCTGCGCAGGCGAGGACGATGCCTGGTTTGCCTCTGCGCCGGCGGGACGCTCCACCGGCTTGCCGACGAAGCGCTCCACCAGCATACGCACTGCCTCCAGCGCCTCGCGCGCATGGCGGAAACTTGGCGCATGTTCGCCGGCCCGCTCGTCCAGCACATCGCCCAATAGCTTCAGGGCTGCCTCGCAGGACACCAGGTCCGCATGCAGCGCCGTATAGAATGCCGCCGGCGTCTTCTTCCGCGCCGCCTCGAACTGCTCCTGGCTGACCTTGCCCTGTGCCAGTTCATCCGCCTGCTCAGGGTCGCGGCGGATCGCTTCGGCCAGATGCGTCGCAACCTCCCAGTCAACGTACGAGTAGCCGCCGGCCGATTCATCGACCAGCGGAATCTCGCGGATCAGCTGGCTCGATCGCCCTGCCAGCCACGTTACGCTGCCGGTGCGGTAGTCGACATCATCGGCTTCCATCACCGGGTGCAGGTGATCCCAGTACTGGCTGCAAAGTTCCGCCGTCAGGTGATAGCCGTCGCGCAGCCCGGCGAGCCCGCGTTCCTTGGAGAGCGCCTCGGTCAGCCAGACCGCAAGGCGAAGGTCCTTGGTTCGGTCCTGCAGCAGCGTGGTGGCGATGCCGATGACCTCGCGCCAGTCAGCCTCCTTGATATCCGTCACCCAGTCACCCTGGTCCAGCGACGGGTCATCGAAGCGGCGCGCCTCCTGAATGCGGTCGAATTCAGCAGAGAAGAGCAGGTCTTCACCACAGGGTTGGTCGCCAGGAAGGGGGGCAAGCAGGCGGTCGAACTGGAGGGAAGCCATGATGGTCAATCAGCTTTGGAAACAAGGGGGAAGTGTACCGCTGGAAGGGGCCATCTAAGTCTCAAAGAGTTACCCATCGTATCCAAATTACAAACAACGAAGCTAACGCACCATCGCCTCGTCGAGGCCCTCTGCAGTACCCCAGCGCCTCATGAACTCCACTTCATCTGCCTGGGCCAGCTTGCCTTCTGCGCGATACACCATCGCAGTCATCACAGCACCTGTCTGCACCGGCCTATCCTCTGGCTCTCCAATACCCGAATCGCTCTCCCAGGCCTTCGGAAAGCGCGGCCACGCGCAAGTGGATTGCGCCAGGGCCATATACAGGGGTAGATAGAACGACGCATCCATCTCCAGCCTGCATTGCGCAGCGCTTGGCATTCCGCAGTAGGTGCTGTAGGCAGGTGGCAGGTAGCGGGGTACCTGTTTGAATGTCGTCGGCGCATTGGGTGGGATCACGTCGACCGAAGGACCTTCCTCCATATATTGGCGAATGTATTCCCACAGGCCTGCAACGCCGTCCGGGTAGTACGCGGTCGTCGCGGACTCGATAAAGATAACGTCCTCGCCCTCCGCGGCGGGATCCTCAGCCTTGAATGGCGGGTGGTAAAGCGCCAGTGGCTGGGCCTGCTTGTAGCGGACCACTTTGGGCTCCATGCGTGCGGGAAAGGGCTTCAGCACGGCCTCCAGCCGGCCCCATGCAAACACCTTGTTGCCGCCACAATAGTCTGGGCGCAAGACATAGACCTGGCGCGTCTTGCGATTGAACCGAATACGCCCGCGCAGGGGGCCGAAGAATGCCGTACGCCCTCCCAGACCAACGAACATCATGATTACGAGGAACACGAAGCCGGCCGAGAGGAACAACAAAATCGTCCAGCCTCCGATCACCAACGGAAGCATCGCCGATTCATAGGGCTCGGACCAGCCCAGGAAAAATATCCTGCCAGACAGCAGCGGGTGGAGAGCCAGGCCATACCAGACCCAAACCGTGAACAGGCAGCCAAGCAGTACCAGCAACGCCCATGACGTCACCATGCTCTGCACACCGAAGCCCGGGTTGGCAAGTTCCAGGTAGGCATCGTTCTGCGCATAGACGCATCGGCCAGGGACAAACACCCCTTCAGCTGCGCCCGCCTCGTTGACACGCCAGCGGCGCTGTCCTTCAATGTTCAACAATTCACGGCCCTTGGCGACGGACCGACGCCTTGCGCGTGCGTATTCGTATTCGCGACCGAACATGATACCCCCCTTGCCTGTTTCTGCTTTTCCGTCCGGCAATTTGAACCGGGAGAATGGGAGGCGGTCGTCAAATTGGCCAAGGCCCAGATCGCCAGCATCCAATAGCACGAGAATCCCTTTAGGCAGCTGTCCCATCCGGACCGAGACGACTCCTTCGCTCTGCATCGTACTCAAGGGCCATCTTCAGCGCTCGCTCGCGGTAGGCCAAAAACCGCTCGTCACCCGCAGGACCGCCTGTCTTGGCATCGCCTGCGTAGCGCGGCTCCTCAAGGACAAAGGGATCATTCGGGTCGATTGCGCACGCCGCCTCAACATCCGCCGGCCAGGCAGGCCGTTGGCAGGTTTTCATGGCCAGGTAACGAAACAGGGCCCAAGGCAACGTGATGGGCAACATCAGGATGCTTAAAAGACCCGAAAACTGTCCGCTGACCTGAGTGATGACCATATTTCGCAACGTTGCTTCCGTCGAAACTGTAAGCGCCAGTGGTGGAAACGGGAGGCTCTGTGGGCCGTCTTCCATGTAACGGCGCACCATCTCCCAATGCTCAAGTACTGCCCCGCGGCTGCTGCTGCCATCCATGCCAACGGCAAACGTATCGCGCACAATCCGCTGTTCATCCAGGACATTGCAGCGCAAGTCGAAAGTAAAGGTGCTCTGCCCGCCCATGGCGGGGCTGGAGCGTCCGATAAAAAAATGGGCTTTGTCCCAAGGTACGGTCATTACGCCACCTGGGCCGTTGTGCCGAAAAACGTAGACGGTCCTGTTCTTGCGATTGAAGCGAATCGGGTAATGGGTGTAGCGAAAGAAGTCTTTGAGCCAGATGAATCTTATAACGCACAGCGCGAACAACAACCACGCGATTAGAAATATCCAATCTGCAGTAATGAACGAAGGATCGCGCGGAGTCCCATCTTCCCGCGGCGCGTACATTGTCGAGGCGATGAGCCACACAAACGTAAGCCCCATTGCGACAAACGGCGCTCCGCCCATGGCAGCCCAACCTCGCTCAAGGAAAAATCGATCCATATATTCCGCGTAGGAGGAGTTCATCCTCAGGATACCGTGATCCATCGGCGGCAACTCAAGGACCGGCGCCCTTGGATCTAGATATTCCTCTTCCTCGTACGCCAACAGCGGGCGATTGATTTTGTAACGCGTCAGCCACCCCGCGTATTGACCTTCTTTCATTCCTTACTCCATCTATGCCTTGAGTAGCGCATCGTAGGCGGCCTCTTGTTCGTCCAGCCTGAGAAACCTCCCGTGTGCGTGCTTGCCGAATGGCGTTTTATCCAACCACACTTCGACCTTGTTATCTCTAATGACATTTATTAGCCACTCTCCGAGCATGGACACCAATGCCAACGCGATCATCAGTACAAATCCTAGACCAGCGCTTAGCACACCAAATAGCACAAGAAGTGCAATGGCTCCGCCCGCAATGGACGTAGTCATATAGAGATAGTACATGGGCACGTCACCCTGTTTCTCCGCTTCCTTGGCTTTCCAATAGTCAAGGACAGCTCCCAAGAATGCCCCAGCCGTGCCGATTAGCTTGCCAAAGAAGCCGACCAGCAGGGCCCGGTTGGATACCTTTGTCATGAACAACCTGAATGGCCGCGCGAGCGAGGTCTTACCCCACACCGACCGCTCAAACCCCTTGCCAGCCAACTCAACGGCACTACCCGCAAGACTTGTCAGCGCTCCAATTAACTGCAACTGCCGTTGTCCCGGGGTCCCCTTCTTCGGGTCTGGTAACTCGACACACGCCTTGTAGACATTCCATCCGTCCAGAATCAGTCCCGCCGTTCCCAGCCCGATATCGAGTTTAATGGCACTTGCAGCCCTGCCCCGCAACGCGGCACGTAGCTGATCCTCGCGCAAAAGCACATTGTCTAACTGATCAAGATTTGCGCCACCGAATAAGCGCTTATTGTCCTCGTCCCAAAACACGGTCCAGTGAAAGACGCGCCTCCCTCTCGCATTGCGCGCCTCCGGCACGCTAGCGCGCGCGCCCGTACGTTCGGACAACTCAGTCCGGACGTGGTTGTCGATTTGCCGCCGCAGAGCCTGCCTATCGACGTTGGGAAGCGCGCGTGCCAACTCATCAACGATGATATGCGCCATTTCAGCTTCAGATGCCCGAATCTTGAGCTGTCGCAGTGGCTTGTTAGCAAGAAGGCCAAGTAAAGCCACGTGGCGATAACGCGTGGCAAGAGTAACCATAGCATCTCCCGCTTTCCCTGCTGCCGCTCTACCCGAGCGGCCCAGCAAAGTCACGATAGGCGCCGAAATTGTGTACGCCATCCGCGCCACACTACTCATCGCGCCTGCCAGTTCGTTGGCATGGCCTTTCTCCACCACGTGGGCAAAGGCCTTAAATACATTGCTCCAAGCCCCGGGATTGCCTACTTCCAACTCAGCAGTGGCTGCCTTCTCTAGCTTCTTAGCCGCCTCGGAGTTGTCAAGCACAAGTGCCCGCAGAACCGTGTTCTTGCGCTCCGTAAAGGAGCCCTGCAATTCCTTGAGAAGGATGTCGGATACCGGCTCGATACCAACGATGTCATACAAGCAAGCCATGACCAAGCTGGTCATGGCTTCGCCGCTCTTGATATCGGTGTCATCGTGGTTACAGGCCATCGCCTCCCGATATGGTGTTCCTCCGTACCATTTCACAAAGCTTCGCGCCAGCGGCGCCAGGGTGTTCTTGGCGTACGCGTTCATATCGCGCTCGAGCTCTTTATCGAAGGCTTCTCGATTGGGCTCGCTGTAATCGTTCAGATACTCCTTCCAAGCATTTCGGCGAGCGCGCCTCTCTTCATCCGGCGTCAGGGCCTTCAGCCCATTCTGCTCCCATACCTTTTCCTCCAGGTCCGGGTCATAGGGCCTCGCAACCGGCATTCCATCGGCGTACGTGTAGACGGCAACGCCAGAAGTGTTTCTTTTGACTTGGAGCGCCTCCCGCACGGCCTGCTCTTCAATGGCATGGCGCATGCCAACAATGGTCGTGGATGTGGCGTGTTTCCAGTCTCGGCCCTTGTCGCGTTCGAAAATTTCTACGCGCAAACGCAGCAATTGCGCGGCTTCCAAAGCCAATCCGACCGGGTCGTCAACTGCCAGCATTGGGGCAATCATGCCCATCCGCTTTGCTTGCGAATTTGCCCAATTGACAAGACCGGGCAGCTGTTCCCTCAAGCCGTAAAACGCCTGTGGCGAGTGAGAAAATACGGATGGTTGTCCCGCCATTTCGCTTGGATACGTGCCGCGCTTGCCGGCTTCGGGACGGGTCTCCTTGATCGTATAGCCCGCCTCGGACAAATGGCCACCTAGCTTTTCCAACGAATCGGCGTGGCGGTGGCTTCCCCCTTTCCAAAGATCCAAACGGAGTTCGCGCATATGGCGCGCACGCTCCTTGGCATTGGTATGCGCCTTCCATACACGTTTTGTCCACGGCGTATCCGAGAATCCAAGCCAGATTCTTTCTGCGGAACTCGCGTCTGGAATCATGATGCAACGGGCCAGATAGGGATGATCTGGTTCGCGCTGGCAACTGAATTCGATGGCTTCCTTTGGCGGCTGCAGCAATGAGTCAATGGTCTGCACCTTGTTGGTGTCCATCTTTTCCAGGACACTGTGTTTGATTTCGCTCGCAAAGGGGTACAAGTACCCTTTTTCCGTCACCACGTAAGCATCCCAACTGCCACGCTTTTCATTGCACACATAGAGGTAGCCAGGCCGCATGAGACGCAACGTATAGTGCTGCCCTCCCGGCAGATCATTCGCTTGGACGCCGTCACCAAAAGGACCACCAAGCCGTGGCGCCGGTTTGCCCTTGCCTATGTCATCGCGGGCGATCGCATACCGGACAGGCAAGATCGGCAGGCCCTTCTTTAGGCAGAATGGGCAACCGGCTTGGTTGTTCTTCGGAGTCGTACCAGATTGGGTCATGGTTGTCTCATTACGCTGTCGGCATTCGGCTGTTCAGCTCCTCCGCCATACCGAGCCAAGCGGAATCGTCGAGGTCCGCACATGCGGCAGCATAGCTTCCCCTTTTGGTAGCTGCTTGTCCAAGACGTTCCAATAGCTGCGGATGATGATGGATCTGCGGATGAAAGCGGACGGATTGGATCGCGCAAAACAGCCACTCCTCGCTATCGGTGAGCGCGAGTTCTGTACTCGCCTGCACCAGTGCCGCATCCAGCCGCTGAAACAGCGCGTCGTTCTGCGGTAGATCGGGCGCCAGAATCTCAAGTTCCGTCAGTGCCCGGTTGATTAGGGCCAGGCGCTCGAGCGTCGCCCACTGATGGGGACGCAAGACCAATTGCTGCCCGGGACTGTATTGCGCGAGACGGCGACTGGTATTCCAGCCGCTGGATGCTGGCCACGACCAGACGCTGATCGGCCCGCAAAATGCCACATGCTGCTTGTCAGTCAATAACCATTGCAAGTGGCGCATGACACGCGGGTCGTAATAGCGAAGCAGGTAACGCTGTCCATTGTCCTGTCGCGTCCTCACCAGGAGGCGGCTAAGATGGGCACTCAGCACTGAGTTCTCGGCATCGCTGTTGAGGAGACCGCAAAGATATGAGTCCCCCTGCTGTTCCCTCGCTTCTATACGACTCAGCAGGATAGCGCGTTGCGGCGCGGTCAAATCACGGAAACTTAACAGTAACGGCATGAACTCCGCCTGCACTTTCAGTCCTGGCGGTGCCAGCCTGGTAAGCGGAAGGTCTTCCCACTCTTCACGTTCAAGGCGCAGCGGATTCAGAAGCGCGTAGGCGAAATCTGATAACCACCGGTGAGAAAAAGCGGAGCGGCCAGCAGGCGTGTCGGCGGCGCCCTCCCCATTCCCGGATTCAGCTTGATTCATCAGATGGCGATCTTGCACGGACATGACTACCGGATCACGACTGAATCGGAACGATGCCGGCACCGGTCGATTCGGCGCCCATCGTCTGATACTCGCACAAGGGTAGCTCGCCCTTGGGCAGGCTAGTATTCGCCCCTCTCCCCCCAGGCCCCACAAACAAATGCTGCGCCCCCTTAAACGTAGTCATCCCCGGCGCATGCACCTCGATCGTGTTGCCAAGCACCCGGATCTGCGCCCCGGCCGCATTCAACAGCACATGCTCCTTCGCTTGCACATTGACCGCCCCCTGAGACGAGGACACCGTCACCAGCTTTTCGGCGGCAATGCGACCCTGGCCCTGCAAGCTGGCAACACCCACCTTCCCGCTCGCCGCATGCATGGCGATCCCAGCCGCGGACTCACCCCCAGCCTTGCCATGCGTGAACAAGCTAAGCCCATCAGCCACCGCCACCGACAGATTCCCACCCGCCGCCACATTGGCATCCTTCTGCGCTGCCACCGTCAGCTGCGTACCCGCAACCAGCACCGCATCGGCTGGCGTGGTTGCGACAATGCCTTTGGGTGCGGAGACTTGCACGTGGGGCTCGTTATAGGCAGTGGCGCTGGCCTTGCCATCGCCCCCGGCTTCCGTATGACGCAGCACTTCAGTGGTGTGCTTCAGTTGGGCGATGGCCGGGAGTTCGGCGGGAGCCGGCTCGTCCGGCAAGTCCGCCTTCTGCTTGCGCGCGACATCGGCCAGCGAGGTCAGCAGTTCGGCGCTGGCTTCCACCTGCGTCGCGGCGCCCTCGCTGTCGAGCAAGGGCACGCTGGTACCGGCGCCGTGCGCGGTCAGCAGCATGCCTGCGCCGCCTCGCAAGGCGCCGCTGTCCGCCGTTTCCAGCGCGGCGCCGTGACCGAGTGCTGCCTGGCGGGCGTTGTCGCGTTGTTCAAGGTGGTGACCCAGCGTCAGGGCCGAGGCCGCTTGTGTGGTGGATAGCAGGGTGCGGCTTTGTCCCGAGGTATCGTCGAAGACCAGCTGGTTGTAACCGCCGGTACCGTCCTGGCTGTGGCCCAGGGCCTGGGTCTTGATGCCGGACAGCACCGCTTTGTGGGCATGGCCTTGCTGGCCGTCGGGCTTGCCGTTGCCGTCCTGCTTGCCATCGGAGGCCTCATTGCTGCCGGCAAACCACGCCGGTGCGTTGCCGGTCGCATTGGCAGCGCCGGTCTGGTTCTGGTTGTACTGGGCGCTGGCCTGGCCGCGGCCGTTGTAGGCGGCACCGATCACGACCGGGCGGTCGATGTCGCCGTGCTGGAATTCCACCACCACTTCCTGGCCGACGCGCGGCAGTGCCACGCCGCCCCAGTTTGCGCCTGCAACCGGGGTCGCTACGCGCACCCAGGTGCCCAAACCGGCTTCGGCGCGGGCGTTGTCGTCGCCCGCAGGATGAGAGAGACGGCTGGCCGAGCGGGCCCCGCGCTGCCAGTGGAACTGGACCTTTACCCGATGGTCGCGGTCGGTATGCACGGGACCGTCCGTGCCGACGACGATGGCAGTCTGTGCGCCGGTGACGGTGGGACGCGGGTGTAGCTGCCGCCCTTGTCCGTCAAGCCGCTGCGGGCGGTAGGGGATCTTTGCCGGCACTACCGTAAATTGATTGCGGTAGAACGGCACATCCGCGGCGGCCGACGTACCGTCGGCTGGCGCAGCGGCAGGCTGGCCTGTCCCGAGCAATTGATCGATGACGCCCCGGAAGCGCTCGTTCAGGTTGTTGCGGGCCGCGTGCGTCACCGCCAGGACCACAAAGCGGCGCTCGTCGTCTTCCTGCACGCGCTCGTAGTCGAAGTGGCCGGTCAGCATGAAGCGGCTGGCGGGCGCCAACGTGCGAACGCTGCCCTCGCCAGAGAACGACAGGCGCCGGACTTCCAGCGCCTCCACCAGTTGCCTTGCCTGGCGTTGTGCCCGATCGCCGTCCTCGAACCAGTATTGGCCGGGATAGTCGGTATCCTGCAGGGCCGGGACGGCTGAATTGCCCTCGGCCGGCGCACCGGCCTCGGCACTGCGCACCGCCTTGGCGCGATAGTCCCAACTGGCTACGGCCACGGCATTGGTCTGCAGCCTGCGCACGCCTTGCCAGCGGTCGATCACGTCTTCGGCAGCGGTGGCATCGGCGCGGCCGAAGCGGATGCTGGCCTGTTCGTTGTCCTGGAAGACATCGTTGGCATCGGCGATCACCATGCGGTGCGTGCCGAGTGCCTCGCCATCGGCGGCTTCATGCTCGAAGTAATAGAACAAGCCTTCTTCGGCAAGCAGGCGCGTCACGAAATCGAAGTCGCTTTCTTCGTACTGCGTGACGATGCTGCGGCGCGGATAGGCCGCAGCATCGCGCAGCGCCCAGCGCCACGCCGGCACCAGCTTGCCCTGGCCGTTGTAGTCGCCGAACACGCTGTCCACCACGTCTACCACCGACATGTCCTGGAACAGGAAGCTGTCGCGGCGATGGCGCAAGAAGGCCAGCCAGGGCTCCACCACGATCCGGTAGCGCGCCAGCCCGCCGTTGGCGCCCACGCGCTCAAAGCGGGTAACGTGGCCATGGAAGGGCCGCAGCGTGGCGCGGCTGCGCTGGGTCAGCAGGTCAACGCGCACCGCCTGGCCCAGAAGGCTCTGCACCTCGATGCCGGCGTTATCCGACACCGCCGTCAGTTCGATGCGGAACCCGCCACCATCCAGCTGCTCTGCCGCCTGCAGTTGCTCCGGCATCAACGCGTCTTGCCCAAGGGGCGTCTGCAGGCGCAGCAAGCGGTTGGCCTGCGAGAAAGCGGCGCCAAGCAGTTTGGCCAGGTCGGTCGCTGAAACCATGAATTACTCCCGCGATGTCACGAGTCTGCGCATGCCGATATCAGCTGATGCGGTACTTGAACTCACCGTTCTTGCCGGTGGTGACTTTGATCTTGTCGACGCCGCCACCCTCGGCCATGCGCACCAGCACGGTCTGCGCGATTTCCGGAAGCAGCGTGCCGTTCAGGATATGGTCGACCGCGCGCGCACCGGCATCGACTTCGGTGCAGCGCGCCAGCACCGCCTCGACCAGCGCGTTGTCCCACTGGAATTCCGCCTGGTGGTTGGCGGCCACACGGTCGCGGATGCGGCCGAGCTTGAGCGTGATGATTTCGACCAGCACGTCATCCGGGATCGGGTAGTACGGCACGACCTTGGTACGCCCCAGGAAGGCCGGCTTGAAGGCCTTGTACAGCGTCGGCCGCAACACCTCGGCCAGGGCATCGGCGTCAGGCAGTTCCTCTGCGGGCTTGTTCAGGCAAGCCTGCATGATGGCCGACGAGCCGACATTCGATGTCAGGATGATGATGGTGTTGCGGAAATCGATGGGCCGCCCTTCGGCATCGTCCATCTCGCCCTTGTCGAACACCTGGAAGAACATCTCCAGCACATCCGGGTGGGCTTTCTCGATTTCATCCAGCAACACCACGCTGTACGGGTTGCGGCGCACGGCCTCGGTCAGCACGCCGCCCTCGCCATAACCGACATAGCCCGGCGGCGATCCCTTCAGCCCCGACACGCTGTGCGCTTCCTGGTACTCGCTCATGTTGATGGTGATGAGCTTGCGCTCGCCGCCATAGAGGATGTCTGCCAGCGCCAGCGCGGTTTCGGTCTTGCCCACGCCGGACGGGCCGGCGAACAGGAACACGCCGCGCGGCTTGTTGGGATCTTCCAGGTTCGCGGTGGCGGTGCGCACGCGCTGGGCGATTGCATCCAGCGCATGGTCCTGGCCGATCACGCGCGCGGCCAGCAATGGTTTCAGGTTCAGCACCGTGCGCAGCTCATCCTTGACCATGCGGCCAAGGGGAATCCCGGTCCATGCCGATACGATCTCCGAAACCACGTGACCGTCCACCTGCAACGGCACCATCGGCGCTTCACCCTGGAGCGCACGAAGTTCCGCCAGCAGCCGGTTGAGTTCGTCGGATTCCACAGCCGCGGCGGCTGCCTTGCGGCTGCCCTTGCGCGGCATCGTCACCACATCGCTGTTGGCGGCCATGGCCGGGGCGGATGCTTCCGCCTCGGCATCGTTGCCCTGCTCTCGTGCCGTGCGCAGTGCCTGGATACGCGCCACCAGCTCGCGCTCCTGCGCCAGGCGCCCATCGGCCGCGGCCACGCGTTGTTCCAGTTCGGCACGCTGTGCTTCCAACGCTGCCAGACGCTCCGCGTGCGCCGCCCCAGCGCGTTGCTCGCGCTGCAGCGCGGCCAGCTCCACGCCCAGGCGTTCCAGCGCCTTGCGATCGTCCTCGATCGCACCTGGCGTGGCGTTCTGCCCCAGCGCCACCTTGGCGCAAGCGGTATCGAGCACGCTGACCGCCTTGTCCGGCAGCTGGCGGCCGCTGATGTAGCGATGCGACAGGCGCACCGCCTCGGTGATGGCTTCGTCCAGCACGCGCACGCCGAAATGGCGCTCCATCAGCGGCACCATGCCGCGCAGCATCGCCGCAGCCAGCGTTTCGCTGGGCTCATCCACCTTGACCACCTGGAAGCGCCGCGCCAGTGCGGCGTCCTTCTCGAAGTACTTTTTATACTCGCTCCATGTGGTCGCGGCGATGGTCCGCAGCTCGCCGCGCGCCAGCGCCGGCTTGAGCAGGTTGGCGGCATCGTTCTGCCCGGCCTGCCCGCCCGCGCCAATGATGGTATGAGCCTCGTCGATAAACAGGATGATGGGCTGGGGGCTCTTGCGGACTTCCTCGATGACGTTCTTCAGGCGATTCTCGAATTCGCCTTTGACGCTGGCACCGGCCTGCAACAGCCCCATGTCGAGCGTACGCACGGTCACGCCCTGCAGCGGCGGCGGCACGTCGCCCACCGCAATACGCTGCGCAAGGCCTTCGACCACCGCGGTCTTGCCGACGCCGGCCTCGCCGGTCAGGATCGGGTTGTTCTGCCGGCGCCGCATCAGGATGTCGATGACCTGGCGGATTTCGGCATCGCGCCCGATCACCGGGTCGATGCGGCCATCGCGGGCCGACTGGGTCAGGTCGACGGTGAACTGGTCGAGTGCCGGCGTCGCGGTCAGCGCGGGCGCCGCCGTGGCGCCGCTGGCGCTTGCCGTGGTTCCGCTGCCATCGGCAATGTCCACCGCTTGCTCCCGCTCTTCGGAACCGGCGGTCAGCTTGTCAAAATCATGCTTGAGGCGGTCCGCATCGAACTCGCCAAAGCGATGTGAGCCGCGTACCGCCAGCGGCGCCAGCGCCGGCTCTGTCAGCAAGGCCAGCAGCAGATGGCCGGATCGGATGCGGGTAGTCTGTGAGTCGAGCGACGCAATCAGCCACGCATGTTCGAACAGCTTCGGCAGATAGGGCGAAAAAGCCGGCGTGCGCGTGTTGCCGTCCTTGAAGCGCGCGATTTCCGCTTCCAGGTCGCGCTGCAGCGCCGAAGGATCGATGCCACTGGCGCGCACCGCCACCGAGAAATCGCTGCGCGCGTTTTCCAGCAACGCCAGGAACAGGTGCTCCAGGTCGACCTCATAGTTGCCGCGCGCCATGCACAGCGACGCGGCGCGCTCCGCGGCCTGCCGGCAGCTTGCATTCAGTTTGGCGATCAACGTCTTGAGGGGAATGGCCATGGCGGCTTGGGCTCCGGTAGGTGTGAATCGCGTTGGTAGCGCGCGTTAGTGGCGAAATCGGGACGAAGTCAAAGCTGCTCAGTGCACCGGCGCAAGCGTGTAGCGCGCATCGCTGCGGTCATGGCGTGCGGGCCTGGTACTGAGGAAGGTATCCCAGCCAAGCCTGCCGCTGCCCTGGGCGCCAAGTGCGCATCCGGACACGTCGCTGGCGCGCAGGACAAGGCCTACTTCGTACTCCAGCGTCGCGCCGCACAGCACCGTCACCATCTTGCGCAAGGCCAGCGCCCCTTCGGCGCCGGGCAGGAAATTGCGATACTGCTCGCGCCCCAGCGGCCCCATCCAGATGCGCACGCGCAGGTTCCGCTGCCAGACGCGCGCGCCGGCAAGAGCGGTGGCGCCCAGCAAGTTGTTGGTGCCGCCGAGACGCGAATACTGTGACGGCGGCACCTGGTACCAGCCGCCGACGAATTGCTCCACGCGCACTTCCGCCTGGAAGTAATCGGACAGCACCTGCTGCAAATAGGAAGCCGACACCGGCCGATGGCGCACGGCGGTGGCATATCCGGCCAGCGCTTCGTCATGCACGACCCCGGCCGTGGCCGACAAGCCGCGCCGCATGGACTTGTCCGCCATGCCGGCCAGCGACAGCAGCAGTGGCAGGTAATGCCGGTTGCGGTCGACTTCATGCTGGAACGGCAGCCGGTATTTCTTCCACGCCTGGTAGAACAACGCGGTGGCGCGATTGGAGAAGATATCGAAAAACGCACGTGCGGCGCGGTCGCGGCGCAGGGTTTCGCGCTCCGCCACGATCTCGGTGTAGTGCAGCGGCAGCGCGCCCTGCACCCCCAGCATGCCGAAGAAGGTGGGCGTGATCGACACCTGATCCAGCGCACCATCGGCCAGGGCCTGGGCAAAAGCCGCATCGCTATCCAGTTCGCCATTCAGCGCCGTGGCGGCGTCGATAGACTGCAGCTCGCTCGGCGGGAACGACAGCGACAGGGTATTGCGAAAGGCGACGCGCGTGGCCAGCACCTGCTCCGGTGTGCCCGCACCTTCGCGCGCATAGTGGAGTTCGAGCAACCGCACCGCCTGGAAGAACTCGTAGCGGTAGGGCTGCCTCAGCAGCGCGCGGATTACACCAGGATCGATTCGCCGCTGCGGGGTGCGCATCTTGCCAGTTCCTTGCCGCCGCGGCGCGATACCGCGACCAGCTGCACAAAGCTGTTCAGGTGGACATAGAGGCCAAAGAAATGGTCCATGACCCGGATGAAGCGATGCAGGCCGGTGCCGACGAAGGCATCCTCGTCCAGCGTCAGCTGGATCTCAAGGCCACGCACAAAGGTGGCAAACGGCTTGCCGGCCAGCCACTGCGTCGTCGGCTTGTAGTCCAGGCCGACGATGCCTTCAATTTGCCGCGCCGAAATCGCGCTGCGCGGCAGGTCGTGCAGGCGCAGCATTTCCTTGAGCGTCGTCAGGCCGTTCTGCACCAGGGACAGATGATTCAGCGCCAGCAGCGATACCAGCCGCCATTGCGACGAGCGCCCGCTGCTCAGCCGCATCGACGGCGTCGGCTTGCGCAGGAAGCTAATGCGGCGAGCGATCGAGCTGCCCTCCATGGTCAGGTCGCCATCCGGCTGGCCGAACGCCAGCAGCGCGGGCAGGTCTCGGTTGGTACAGGTGACGCTCAGGCTCAGCGTTTCCGTGCGCGGGCTGGCGGGATCGAAGTCCGAATCGACAATGGAGATCTCGGTCTCGAAGCCGGGGCTGCGTTCCGCCACCAGCGCATTGCGGCGGGCGATCCAGTAGTGGCCGGCCTCCCCCGGTTCTTCGCCATGGTGCAGGGAATAGAACGGCCGGAACTCCACCACGTCGTGGCTGGCGGCAGTTTCACGCACCAGTTGCACCTGGTCGATCGAATAGATCTCAAAGCCGTGCGCGCGGCGGCTGTCGGCCACCACCGGATAAGCGGTGGCGGTGTGTTCGATGCGGATCGGGTCGGCCTTTTGCCGGAACAGGTTGACCACCGGCGTGCAGTGCAGTCGCAGGTGGCCAGCGCCAAGCCCTTCAAGCAGGCGCGCGGTGTTGCTGTCGCTGCGGACGTCGGTCAGCACCAGGTGCAGCGTCACGCGGCGCGCTGCCGCGGCGGCGCCGGGCGACAACGCCCGTTGAACCGGATCCAGGTCGAGATCGAAGAAATTGAATTTCTCGGCGAAGCCGAAATGCTCGCTTAGCAACCGGTACGCCGGATGCGAGCGCGCCGGGGTGTCGATCAGCGCCTCATCCGCGCCAAAACCGACCTCGCGCAGCGGCACACGCGGCAGGCGCTTCCACACTCCGGGGCGCTCTTCCGCGTACGCCGCGGCCACATGCAGGAACAGTGCGTCCCCCAGCGCCGCCACGAATGATGGCTCGCCATCCAGGTAGACGCGTACGGCCTGGCGGCCCAGCGCATCGAAGCCACCCTGCTCGCCCACGTACTCCAGTTCGATCGAGATGGCCCCGGTTGCGCCCTTGGGCAGATTGACCGTCGACGGCGCGGACACCGCCCGCTCAAAGCCGGCCGCAGCGACGCGCAGCGGCAGGAAGGTCACGTCATAGGCCGTGCGGAAACGGCACTCGACCTTGCGCACCGGCCGCGTGGTCAGCAACGTGCCGCGCGGCACCGTGACCGGTGCGCTCAGTTGCGCAGCCATGCCGGCCACGTCGAAATGCGCAATCGAACAGGAGGGGAACGGGCTCAGGTAGTGGGGGTACAGCACCTCGAGCAGCGCTTCTGTAAATTCGGGGTACTCGTCGTCGAGCTTCTTGCTGATGCGCGCAGACAGGAAGGCGAACGATTCGATCATCCGCTCGACGTGAGGGTCGTCGCAGCCATCCGCCGACATTGCCAGGCGCGCCGCAATCTTCGGATAGCGCTCGGCAAAGTCGCGCGAGTACCGGCGCAGAAAGGCCAGTTCTCGTTCGTAATATGGCAGCAAGTCTTCCATTCTGTGTGGCCGGTGGTGGCACTAGTGACGCAGGTGGCGCGCGTTGGCAGTCGGGCGGCGGGCAGTGCCCGCAGCAACCTGATCCGGTCGCCGCGCCTCAGCCCCGCCCTCGCGTGACCGAGTACTGCAGCGTCGATGGCTGCAGCATGGCATCGAAGCTGACCGGCTCGCGCGCGGGGCCCACCAGCAGCACCGCGCTGATGCCAAAGCACAGCACGCTGGTGGCCCGCTCGTTGACCGACAGCGCGACGCTGACGTTCTGCAAGCGCGGCTCATGACGCTCGATTGCATTGCGCAACGACTGGCATATGTACTGGCGGTCATCGAAGCTGGCCAGGCTCAGCCCGGCAAAGTCATTGAGCCCATAGGTCAGCAGCGACCGGCGGCACTCGGGCAAGCCGTTGAAATCGGCATCCTCATGGACGATGCGCGTATTCAGCAGCGCCTCGATGTCGCGGGCCACCGTCGCTTTCAGCTCCTCCAGCGACAATTGCCGCAACGCGCTGGGCAGCGGCGCGTGCGGCTCGTCGTCGAAGAGCTTGTCGAGCAGGCTGGGCTCAAAGCCTTTCATGGGCGTGAACAAGCAAAATGCCGCGGCAACGCTGCCGCGGCGATACTTGACTGCAGGAACGTCAGACCGAGTAGGTCTTGTCGTTCTTGGTCAGGCTCCAGGCGCCCTGCGAGTTTCCGCCCTGGTTGCCGCCGATCTTCTGCTGCGTGTACTTCCACTGCACGGCAGCGTACTTCAGCGTGAAGCTGTCGCTGGGGATGCCTTCGGCAACGACGTTGGCCGACACCGCGCCCAGGATGGCGTTCTTCAGCTTGATTTCCAGGTACTTGACCCGCTTGCCTTCACCGTCGGCACGCAGGAAGTCGATGGTGACTTCGTCGAACGTGGTGCCGCCCGACACGTGCTGGTACAGCAACGGGCTGACCACGTCCAGATCCTTGGTGAACACCATCTCACCGTGTTCGCAACGCTCGGCGGTATGGCCGCCTGCGGTCGACGCGGTGGCCGAACGCGGCTGCGTGATGCTGTGCTTCCAGGTGTTGACCTCGATCCAGTCCTTGTGGTCCTTGTCTTGCGATTCGCCCTTGATTGCCGGGCTGCCGAACTTGACGTAGATATCCTTCATGGAAAGACCCTCGATGAAAATCGCTATTTAGGCTTCTTGCCAGTTTCCCGGCATTGCTAGGTACTGCGCCCGCATTCCCCCGCAGGGATCGCGGTCAGGAGTTTGCCGCTTTGGGCAAATCCGCAACCAGCCGCAGCGAGATCGAAAGTTCATCAAGCTGGAAGTGCGGGCGCAGGAAGGCGACGGAGCGGTAGGTGCCCGGCTTGCCGGGTACCTCCGACACCTGGATCGAGGCTTCCCGCAGGGGGAACTGCGCCTTCTGCTCCTGGCTGGCGTTGTCGTCCAGCAGAACGTATTGGGAGATCCAGCGGTTCAGGAAGCTCTCCACGTTCTGCGCTGAAGCAAAGCTGCCGATCTTGTCCCGCATCATGGCCTTCAGGTAATGCGCCACGCGCGACACCGAGAAGATGTACTGCAGCTGTGCCGACAGCACGGCATTGGCGTTGGCGCTGTCGGTGTTGTACTTCTTGGGCTTCTGCACCGACTGGGCGGCGAAGAACGCGGCATAGTCCGAGTTCTTGCAGTGCACCAGCGGGATGAAGCCAAGGTCGCTCAGCTCCTTCTCGCGCCGGTCCGTAATGGCGATCTCGGTCGGGCACTTGAGTGCGATCTCGCCATCGTCGGTCTTGAAGGTATGCGTCGGCAGGTCCTCGACCAGGCCGCCGCCTTCGACGCCGCGGATGGCTGCGCACCAGCCAAAATCCTCAAAGGCCGCGGTCAGCCGCGCGCCGAAGGCCCAGGCGGCGTTGCACCACAGATATTTGCCATGGTCGGTGCCGTCCACGTCCTCGACGAAATTGAAGCCCTCGACCGTGGTCCCGTCCTTCGGGTTGTACGGCAGGCGCCCCAGGAAACGAGGCATGGTCAGGCCGACGTAGCGCGAATCCTCGGATTCGCGGAACGACTTCCACTTGGCATATTCGACCGTGTCGAACACCTTGGCCAGGTCACGCGGTTTGCCGAGGTCGGCGAAGGTCTCCAGCCCCAGCAGCTCCGGCGACGCCGACGCAATGAACGGAGCGTGCGAGGCCGAGGCCACGTGCGACATCTGCTCGATGAAATACACGTCCTCGGGCTGGCGCGTGATTTCATAGTCGCCGATCAGCGCGCCGAACGGCGCGCCGCCGAAGGTACCGAACTCTTCTTCGTAGACCTTCTTGAACAGCGCACTCTGGTCGAAGTCGATGGCGGTCTTGAAGTCGCGCACCAGGTCGCGCTTGGTCGCGTTCAATGCCTTGATCTTGATCATCGTGCCGGTCTGTGTTTCCTTGACCAGGTACGACAGGCCGCGCCACGTGCTCTCCAGCTTCTGGAACTCCGGCGCATGCATCACGGCGCTGAGCTGGGCCGAGATCAGGCGATCCAGCTCGGCCACGCGCGCATCGAGCGTCGCCGACAGGTTGTCGGACACCACCACGGTGCCGTCCAGCACCTGGCTGACCAGCTCGCCGATGATGTCCTTGGCGCGCGCATGTTCGGAATCCGACTTTGCAACCTTGCTTTGCTCGACGATCTCGTCGAGCAGGTTCAACGTGCCGACAGCCACGCCGGGCTGGGCAACTGCAGCGGACTGGTTATCAAGCATCGTCGCCACCGTTCCTGGCATTGGCACCGAGCTTTTGCAGCGACTCAGTATTGGTCAGCACTTCCGAAAGCAGGTCTTCCAGCTTGTCGTTGCCGGCCAGCTTGTTGCGCAGGTCCGCCAGCTTGGAGCGGGCTTCGAGCAGCTTGCGCAGCGGCTCGATCTGCTCGACCACGGCTTCCGGATTGAAGTCTTCGAGGGAATGGAACTTCAGGTCCACGCCGAACTTGCCACCCTCTTCGGAGAGCGTGTTCGGCACCTGGAATGCCGCTCGCGGCTCGATGCCGGCCATCACGTCGTCAAAGTTGTCGCGGTCGATATTGACGAACTTGCGATCGCGCAGCTTGGGCTGCGCCACTTCCGACTGGCCCGACAGGTCAGCCACCACACCCACGACAAAAGGCAGTTCCTTCTGCTCGATGGCATCGCCCTTCTCGACGTCGTACGTCAGTTGCACACGCGGGGGACGCACCTTCTGCAGGCGCTTCTGGACACTTTCTTTCTTGGCCATCACTACTCTCCGATCTGGCGGAATCCGGTCTGGGAATCAGCGCAGGGCGCCGAACGGGTCTGCGCTGCCGCCGCCCGCAGCCGCGGGCTGTGCCGGCTGGGCCGCGGCGGCGGTCGGCTTGGCAGGCGCGGCACGGCGGCGCGGCACCGGCTTCGCCGCGGGCGCAGCATTCTTGTCGCGGGGGAACAGGACTTGCTCGCCCAGCGTGTCGCGCAGCATCTGGGCCAGCAACTGGGCGTCGGAGCGGACGTCGCCAGCCAGAGCGCTGTCGGCGCGCAGTTCCTGCAGCGAGCGGCGCGCCACGCGCAGGCCGCTGACCGCCAGCACGCTCTTGGCCTTGCGGTCGGTGGCGTCGCGCTGCAAAGCTTCTTCAGCCGCGACGATCGCCTGCGGATAGTGCTCGGCACCAAACTCGATTTGCGCCATGCGCGACCACGGTTCTTCGCGCGTCGGATTGTTCTTGGCGATCTGCTCGAACAGGTTGATGGCCTGATCGCGCTGTCCGCTGGCCAGGGCCGCTTCGGCCTCGGACATGCTCTGCTTGAACGACTCATCGCTCTGCGGCCCCGGGTTGGAGGTTGCGCAGCCGGCGAGCAGCACGGCGGTGCTGGCCAGCATCACCAGGGTGCGATGGATTCCTGACTTGGGCTTGTAGTCGTTCACGGCGAGTCTCTGTGAAAGTTCAAGATTGCGGCGGGGCGATTCGGGCTGGCCCTGGCAAAGATCGCTCCGGGGAAAAGTGCCAAATGCCAATAATGTCAGAACTGTGTTGAACCCGAATTGGCCGGAATAGTACACTCTGCCGCTTACGGCTGACAACAGATCGGCGGATATTGTCAGCATTAGTACTTTTTGGTAGTTCTCTATCGTTTTGTCGGATAAGTCTCCGTCTGCTGAATTAGATAGTTCTTACTTCTGTCATGCGACACATTGAATTCAGTCGGGGGCCGTACAGCGAGCCTGCAGTTCAAGCCCCGCCCCGCCACGCCACGGGCCAGCCCGCCAGGATGGGCGCGGGCCTGGCTGCGGCCGTTTGCATCGCGGCGCTGACAGGCTGCTCGGTCGGCGGCACGCTGCTGGCGGGCGCAGCCAGCGGCGCGCTGGAGGCTGTCGGCCTCAAGCCGTCCAACTTGCCGGAATCCCAGAAGCCGCCGCGCGAAGTCCCGCTGAAGCTGTACGCCGGCAACAACCTGAATGCGGCAGCCGATAACCGGCCGGCTGCCATCGTGGTGCGGCTCTACAAGCTGAAGGATCCCACCAGCTTCCTGCAGGCACCGTTCGATACCTTCATCGATCCGCAACGAGAGCAGAAGACACTCGGCGCTGACCTGGTACAAGTTAGAGAGATGACTCTAATTCCCGGCCAGCGCTATGAAATCGTGGAAAAGATCACGCGCGAGGCGGGCACCTTCGGCGTGGTGGCGCTGTTTCGCAGCCCTGCCCCGCAGCGCTGGAAATTCGCGTTCGACAGCGCCAGGAGCGAAAAGTCCGGCGTGACCATCGGCCTGCACGCCTGCGCCATGACGTTGACCGTGGGCGATGCCATCACGCCGGCGGGCGCCGCAGCCAGCAGCAACCTGAACCTGGTCTCGGCAGCCGGCTGCCGTACCTGATGTAGCCGACAGGCACCAACAAGGACAACAAAGGCAAACGTGAGTTATTCCGCCAAGATTCTGTGGGGCGAAGGCCTGTTCCTGCGGCCCCAGCATTTCCAGCGCCAGGACGCATACCATGAGTCGCGCCTGCACGCCACCGCGCAAGTGATCCAGCCCTACGGCTGGGGCGTGCGCAATGCCAGTTTTGACACGGATGCGCTCGCCAGCGGGGTGCTGCGCGTGACCGAGCTGGCGCTGTTCTTTCCCGACGGCGAACTGTATTCCGCGCCCCAGGCCGACGAACTGCCACCGCCCGTGGTACTCGACGCAATTCCCGCCGGCACCTCGGAACTCACCTTCTACCTGGCCTTGCAGCCGCTGCACGATGCCGGCGGCAACTACCGCGACGACGCGGAAGGATCGCTGTCGTCCCGCTATGTCGGCCTGCAGACCGAAACGTCGGACCTGTTCACGGAAGCGGAGCCGGCAGCCATCACCTACCTGAAGAAGGCGGTGCGGCTGGTGGCCGAAACCGAGCCGCGCGACCAGTTCATCTCGTTGCCGGTCGTGCGCATCCGGCGTACCGCGACCGGCGGCTTTGAACTGGACGAGACCTTTGTCGCTCCGAGCCTGTCGATCAATGCCTCGGCCGTGCTGTACCTGCGCCTTCGCCGGCTGATCGACGCGCTGCAGGCCAAGGTCAATGCGCTGTACGGCTTCCATCGCGAGCCCACCAAGAACATCATCGAGTTCCGCTCGGGCGATATCGCGTCGTTCTGGCTGCTGCACACTGCCAACGCCTCTTTCGCTGCGCTGGCGCACCTGTTCCACCATCCCGAACTGCATCCGGAGCGGCTGTTCCAGGAGATGCTGCGCCTGGCCGGCGCGCTGATGACCTTCTCGAAGAGCCACACGCTGGCCGATCTTCCGGTCTATGACCATGACAGTCCCGGCCCGGTCTTTGCGCGGCTGGACAGCATCATCCGCGACCTGCTCGATACCGTCATCTCCACGCGCTACTTCTCGATCGCGCTGGACGAGACCCGTCCTTCGTTCCATCTGGGGCGCCTGGATTCCGGCAAGATCGACGACAAGACCAGCTTCTACCTGTCGGTCAGCGCGGACATGCCCGTGGCCGAACTGGTCGAGGCCATCCCCAGCCGCTTCAAGGTCGGCGCCCCGGACGATGTGGACAAGCTGGTGCTGTCCTCGATGCCGGGCGTGCCGCTGACCTACACGCCGCAGGTGCCGCCCGCGATCCCGGTGCGTCCGGGCGCGTGCTATTTCGCGATCGAGGCGCGCGGCGCGCTTTACGACCGCATGCTGCAGGCGCAGACCATCACCATCTACACCCCGGCCGGCATCCGGGAACTCAAACTTGAACTGATCGCGGTGACCTCATGAGCGCTACCTCCACGCCTTCGCTGTTCGGCGCCTCGCCGGCCGGCCAGCCCTCTCCCGCCGCCGCGGGTTCCGCCGACGGCGCCATGCACGCCCGCACGCTGCTGGACCTGCTTTACGATGGCTTTTTCATGCTGTTCCTGTTGCGCAATGGCCAGCAGCCCGGCAGCGCCGAAGAGTTCCTGCAGAAGGTACGCGACTTCCTCGATGATTTCGAGCGCGGCGCCAAGCGGCTCAATGTGGCGGCCGAAGACATCTTCGATGCCAAGTACGCCTTCTGCGCAGCCATCGACGAAACCATCCTGGCGTCAAGCTTCAGCATCCGCAGCACGTGGGAGCGGCGGCCGCTGCAACTGGTGCTGTTCGGCGAGCAACTGGCCGGCGAAGGCTTCTTCGCCAAGCTGGAAGAACTGCGCGCGCACGGCGCGCCACGGCTGCAAGCACTCGAAGTCTTCCACATGTGCCTGCTGCTGGGGTTCCGCGGCAAGTACATTCTGGAGGGCCCCGAAAAACTGGCCTATCTGACCGCGAGGCTGGGCGACGAGATCTCGGCGATCAAGGGCAAGCGCGCCGCCTTTGCCCCGCAATGGCCGATCCCGGACAAGATCTCGCACGCGCTCAAGCGCGAGACCCCGCTGTGGATCTTCGGCGCGGTCTTTGCACTGATCGCTCTGCTGGCCTTCCTGGGGCTGTCGACCACGCTGCGCTCGCAGACCAGCGACACGCTGCAGGGCTACTCGCAGGTGATCAAGCTGGGGCCGCGTTATTCGCACCTGACCATCTCGCTGCCCTGATGCCGCGTTGATGCCATCGAAGGCGGTCCTGCCCTATCCAGGCCCGCATGCCGAACCCTCTAGCGCGACCCTGCTCCGATGAAGCCCTTGCCCTCTTACCCGTCATCCGTGATGGCCGCCCTGTCCGGGCTGCTGGGCCAGCGCACGCGCCAGATCACGCTGGAGACGGCGCTTACCGCCGACGACCTGGTAGTGGAGCGCTTCGTCGCGCGCGAGGGTGTCTGCACACCGTTCCAGCTGCAGATCGATTGCCTTAGCCCGTCGGCACACCTGGACACCGCGCGCCTGGCCACCGAGGAAATCACGCTACGGCTGATGCTGGCCGACGGCACGCGCCGCGCCTGGCACGGCTATGTGCAGAGCTGCGCGGCCATCGGCGGCGACGGCGGCCTGGCTCGCTACCGGCTGACAGTGGGGACCTGGTTCGATCGCCTGCGCGCGCGCACCGATTGCTATGTTTACCAGGACAAGACCGCGCTGGAGATCGTCGAAGACGTGCTGGCCGACTACCCGCTGGCCCAATTCCGCACGGCGGTGAGCCAGCCGCTGCGCAAGCGCTCGGTCTGCTGCCAGTACCGCGAAACCGATCTTGCCTTTGTCACGCGGCTGCTGGCGGAAGAAGGCCTGTCTTATCGCTTCGAGCATCAGCAGGACAACGCGGAGGCGTCTGGCCAGGACGACAAGGCCCAGTCCCGCCATTGCCTGGTGATCTTCGACAACCAGGCCGAACGCCCCGCCTGCGCGCAGCCCAGCATCCGCTTCCACCGCAGCGACGCCACCGAGCGCGAAGATGCCATCGACCATTGGTCGCTGCAGGCCGCCACTGGCACCAACGCCGTTACCGTCGCTTCATGGGACTACAAGTCCCTGGCCGCCACCGCCGGCGACGCCGGCAGCGAAAGCCTGGGCGAATGGCCGACGCTGGAGTCCTTCGAATCGCGCGGCACGTACCGCTTCCCCGACGCCGACGCCGCCCGCCGCGCCGCGCAGCTGCGCGCGCAAGCGCATGAAAGCCGCTACCTGCGCTACGAGGGAGAAGGCAGCGTCCGCGCCCTGGGCGCCGGTGAACGCTTCACGCTGACCGGGCACTTCGACACCGCCGCGAACGAATTCGTCACGCTGGCCGTGCGCCATGAAGCGGCCAACAACCTGGGGGCCGAGGTGGCGTTGCTGCTGGGCCTGTCCGACATCGAGGCGGGCAGCTACCGCAACCGCTTCGAAGCCGTGCGCGCCGATGCCCCGATCGTGCCGGTGTACTCGCCCAAGCCCACCGCACCGGAAGGACAGCCTGCCGTCGTCATCGCCGAAGGCGGGGCCCCGCTGACCACCGAGCGCGATCACCGCGTGCGCGTGCGCCTGCCCTGGCTGCGTGCGCCGATGGCCGACCCCAGAGCCGACACCGCCGCCGACCCGGCCCAGGACGACCTGAGCCAGGTCACCGCCTGGGTGCGCGTGGCCACGGCCGCGGCCGGCCCCAACTGGGGCGCGCATCACCTCCCCCGCGCCGGCACCGAGGTCATGCTGACCTACCTCGATGGCGACATCGACCGCCCAATGGTGGTGGCGCAACTGCACAACGAACAGGACGCCCTGCCCTGGCCCACCACCGATGCCCCGCTGAACACAGCGCTGTCCGGCTGGCATTCGCACAACCTTGGCGACGGCGGCTACAACCAGTGGATCGTCGACGACAACACCGGCCAGCTGCGCATGCGCCTGGCCAGTTCGGCCGCCGACACCCAGCTCAACCTTGGCTACGTGATCGCGCAAGCTCCCGCCAGCGGTGAACGCGGCGCCTGGCGCGGCACCGGGGCCGAACTGCGCACCGACGCGTGGGCCATCGTGCGCGCCGGCAACGGCTTGCTGCTGTCGACCACGGTCCAGGCCAGGGCCGCCGGCACCATGCTCGACATCCGGGAAGCCCGCGGGCAAATCACCGCCGCCGAGCGTACCGCCCAGCGCCTGTCCGATGCCGCCACCTCGCAGCAGGCGCTGCCGCTGGGCGCCGTCGCCGCTTTCGAGCCGCTGACCAAGGCCATCGACCCCCAGCAGGACGGCTGCTATCCGGACCGCGTCAACGAGCAGGACGCCAAGCGCCCGGATACCGGCACCGCTGCCGAGCACTTCGGGCAACCATGGCTTGTCGCGGAATCGCCCAGCTCGATTGCGCTGGCCACGCAAGCCACCACCAGTATCTTTGCCGGACGCCATCTGCTGGGCCTGGCGCAGGCTGACTGGCATGTCGGCGCCGGCAACACAGTCGCCGCGGCCGCGGCCAAGGGCGTGAGCCTGTTCAGTCAGCACAACGGGATTCGCGCCATTGCGGCCGGCGGACCGGTTTCCATCCAGGCCCATACCGATGCGCTGGCAGTGATGGCCGACAAGGCCGTGACGGTGACTTCATCGACCGACGGCATCGAGGTGCTGGCGCAGAAGAAGGTAGTGCTGCACGGTGGCTCGTCGCGGATCGTGCTGGATGGGAATGCGATTACGTTTGAGACGCCGGGGTTGTTGTCGGTGAAGGGGGCTGGGCATCCGTTGGTGGGGGCTGGGGGGAGTCCGGCGGAGTTGGCGGCGCTGCCGGTGGGCACCTCCACTCTGTCCAACGCCATCGACCTCAACTTCCAATACGACGATCTTGAGCCCGTGGAAGGCGCGCCTTACAAAATTGTCTTCAGCGACAACACGATTCGCGAAGGCAAGCTCGATAAACAAGGCTTTGCGAGGGTTGAAGGCGTGCCAAACTTGCCCTACTACGTTGAGTTTGGCGAAGATGAGCGTCCCTGGAAGGCGCCACCGCTCGAAAAATCGACAGAGTACAAGAAGGCACAACCAGAAGCCGAACGACTAATCGAAGCAGAGAGATTGGAGCGAGTGGCCGCTGGCGACCTGCGCGCGGCCGAGAAGAGCTGACAATGAGCCTGACAGACGATATCAGCAAGTTTTGCAAGGACTTGGTGCTCGGTGACTTCGAGGAGGAACCGGGGAATGCCGCGATGATCGTCGGGGGATTGATCTCCCTGATTCCGATCGCAGACCAGGTATTGGACGTCCGGGACTTATCCGGCATGATCTACCGCGTTTCTAACAAGGGCGCCAATAACTGTAAGACGGACGATTGGGTAGACCTGTCGCTTGCCGCGTTTGGCTGCGTGCCCGAACTGGGCAGTCTGTTCAAAACCATCGTAAAGCCGCTGTGGAAACGGCGGGCCGCTTTGCGCGGGACCATGCGGGGAGAGGCTTTCATCAGCGCCATGCTTGGGAAAGCCAAGGGCAAGGCGATCACTTTCATCAAAACGCTTGATTGGGCCGGCAATACTCAACTGGCCATCCAGCAGATGGATGCAGCCCTTACCGCCTGTGACCAATTCCTGGCAGAACTGGAAAAATCGAGGTGGTGGGTGCCGGATTCCCTGGAGGGCCTTGCCCGGGACTTGCGCCCCGGCCTTAAGTCCATCCGTGGCCCACTCCATACCGGCATCCAGCAGGGGATTCGGGCGTTACGTCAATTCGTGACTGAGTTGGTTGGAGAGGATGGCTATCGCGTTGCACAACTCGCGGTTGCCGCAGCGTCGTCTTCCTCTTCGCCTGCTAGCCGCAAAGCTGGGGCTCGGGGCAGCAACGGGCCGTCCCGTTCCAGTTCTCAATCAAGGCAAGCGCCTGCGGCAAGAAGCGATGCCCCTACGCAACGTCGTTCATCACCGCCGGCGGAGCAGCAGCAAGCGAAGCATAAGCAACAAAGAGATACCAATCGGCAACAGGTTGAACGAGGCGGTGGGCCAATGACAACGGCCACCCGGGTCACCCGCGCCTCCTGGAAAGCCATCGGCAACCGTTACAAGGGGCTGATTGGCGAACACATGGCACACTATTACCACATGAGATTGCATGCGCCCGAGGCTTGGCCGCATGGGAAGGTGGAGGGGCGACATAAGGGCGCAGAATGGAAAGGCCCGAAACGCCTAGTCACTGAGCAAAATATGCCTGCTACTCCTACAGAACTGATACCTGATCATTTGGTGCGAGTCAATCAAAACGGGGTTGACGGGGTATGGTCGATGGGTAACAACGTTTTCCACTTTGTTGAGGCAAAAGCAAGTGAGTCCGCCGGGGCACTATTCGGAAAGGCGGCAGAAAGCTGGCGTGAAAGAGTTGATGGAAAGCGCTCAGCAAGAATTCCGCCACCGGCTGGTCTGACAGAGCGTCAGTATGCGCTTTGGTGCATGCTGTCACAGCCGCGCAAGGGTCTACAAATGTCCCTCCCATGGTTGCGGCGGAGCGTCTCACCAACGATGCTTCGAGGAAATGAAGAACACCGCTTTACCTATGTATTTTTCGCCATTCCGAGTGCCAGCCCTCCGAAGGGCTACGCACCCGGGGCAGGTCGCGCCCTAGAAAAAGGAGTTTCGCCTGGCATTATTGAGCATGTAGCTGCCAGCGCGAAGATCGGAGCCATCACTTTATCGGGTGGTGACGTGTATGACCTAGCATTACACGACGAACACAAGCCGACACACGGATTATCAGACCAGTTCTCATATCATGAGCATGATGAGCTCAACGATATCTTTGAGCGCGAGCGAAAATTAGTCGGCACGCGCAATCGAGGAAGACAGACATCGGGCACGCTCTCAAGGCGCAATTCAAGCACAAGACGGAACCCCTAAAGCATTTTTATGGCAGAACGGAAACAACCCTCTCTCTTGCCGTCGTCGGCTTCCTTTAAAAATTCCCGCCGTCAACAATTTTTGTACGAGCCGCTGTATGAGAACGTTAGGGCTCGACTGATTGAAGGCATAGAAGCCTGCAAGGATAATGTTCGGCTCAAGCAGAATCATCCGCATCCTGGCTATCTTCGGGATGCGCAAGGGGGTCTCTACGAGGAGATGTTTTGGCTATGGATGCTTGACTACACTGCCGGAGCCGATCTCGACCACCTTGCAAGGGAATTCGCCTCTATTGTTGAAGAGTTTTGCCGATGGAACGAACTCAATATCCCGTACCGCCTTTATCTGAAAGAAAAATTCAAGGACCGCGGTGACACTGAACTGACAATTTGCTCGGTTGACTTTTTCAATCAGATCGAATACGAAAACGCATTACAACTCTTAAGCATTGCCATCCTCATCCGTGACGGACGCTCTATCAAGAGAATCATTGCAGCAATGGCAAGCAACCGCTATCGCGATGCCTTGTATGAGCAGTTGATCGTCGACTTCGTCCCGGATCCACAGGACGACATGGACGAAGTGATCTTCGCGGAGCCGTATGCGACCCTCGTCGAAGCATACTTTCAACAAGATCCCACGGAATCAATTCGACTAATAAAACATTACCTGAAGGCTTGGTACCGATACCAGGACGGCGCCCGATGGTACGATGGACACAAGAAAATCCAAAATGACGAATCGTTTTATTATGGATATTGGGCTTTCGAAGCTGGCGCGACGAGCTATCTGTTAGATATTGATGACAGCGGCATCGATCATATGGTGTACCCCAATGATCTCGTAGCCTACGGCAGGCAGCTTCGCGAAAAAAATATTGTCACCAGCGATTTCAGTACCCCCCTTGATTCAAACGATTACCCGCTTAGTCGGCTGCGCTGTGATTCGGGCCAGCCGTGCCCACAAGCGGGGTGGTGGATGACACCGGCAAAAATAAAGAGTCGGCGTTGGTTTGCGAAGGACGAGATGATGCCGGACATCAAGGATAGCGACTTCGGTGCAACGATATGGCAATGGGATATGGACCAGTCCGGCCGCAGCTAATCAGACCTCGAGAATTACGCAAAGAAAATGCGACAAGAGGGCCGCTTCACGAGCGATTCGAAATTATCTACGGGGCAGTAGCATCGGGGACGATAAGCGTTATGAATTTTCAAGCAAAGCGCCGTCAAAAGTTCCTGAGCGAAGAGAATTATCACCTCGCCCTCGCCGAGATTCCGCAGGGAATCGAACTATTAAGATCGGGCCCCGCCGGCTCCGGCGCCTCCCAAGCGGAGGGCTGGCTGATTTCCTATCGCATGATAGCTTCCGATCTGTTCAACCTCCTGGTATTGAAATATACCGGTGGTGAGCCTCTCGAAGACCTTTGCGACGATCTTGAACGGGTCGTGGTGGCTCACGAATCCGCAACCCGGCAACTTCGCGATTACCATCAAGACCCGAACGCCATCGGCTTTCGAGTCGATTCTTTCGATGGATATTGCCCTTGCCTGGGCCTGATAAGTCTCTGCTACCTTCTGCGTCGTCGGGATCTGCTCCCCAGGATCGCCGGGTTGCTGGACGGCCCGGACAACACGAATGTCGCTGCGGATTTTCTGATCGAAGAATTTCTCTCGTATGCACCCATGGATCGCTACGAGAGTCACACCTTGCTGGCGACGAAGCCATTCGAATCCTTGGCCGACGCGATGGACGCCGCCGACAATGATGATGCGCTCAGGCACCTACAGAAATTTCTTAAGCGCTGGTACAAGGACCTCGTCGGAGCGCCGTGGTACGACACTCACAAACCGGATGCCCAAGGACGTACCAGTGGCTACTACGGCTATTGGTCCTTTGAAGCAGCGGCAGCGGTACTCTTGCTCGGTATTGAGGACGACAGCAGTCTCCACCCTTGTCTTTACTATCCAAATGAGTTGGTCTCTTGGGCGAAGACACAGTGAGACTGCTCAGGATGCTGTTGCGGAACGCTACTGAAGCGATGGTGACTTGATCGAGTTTAGATCATATCCGGGCCCACCACGCACGAAGGCCAATCAACATGGCAAGAAAAACTCCACCATTGCTGCTAGCTGAAATATCAGATCTGCCTGGCGAAGCTCGCCAGCAGTTCCTCTACCCCGACCTGTACAAAAATGTACGAAAAGATCTGGTGGAGAGTATTGTAATTTGCCTCGACAGCATTCAGCGTCACGAACTCTCACCTCGCTATCGCGTTAGCGCTCAAGCGAGCGTCTACCTCAATACCTTCTGGCTTTGGAAGTTGGAGTACACCGCGGGCCTACGCCAAACGCTTGCGTGACGCGAACCTCGTCACCAGCAGCTTGGACGCGCCAATTGGCGAGAACGAATGAGCATCCGCAAGGATGGATAGCACCATGAAGCGCTTACTATCCCCGGTCCTCTCCGCACTCCTCGGAGCCATAGTTGGCGCAATCGTGGTACACCAACTCGCGCACGAAGAAACTCCGAAGGTGCACAAGCTGCAGTATCCGTTGATGCTTACCGGCGGAAACTCGGATAGCCCTGCCGCAATGCTGCCCCGGGGGACGTCTCTATATTTCGATCGCACCTTCCCCGAGGGTTTTGTCCGATACAAGGTCTACATCAATGTGGAGGGCACAAAGCTGGAACCTCGGGACGCCGCGGAAAAATTCTGGCTAGACCCACTCACTGCAACGCCCTTCGATAAAGACAGCCTGCATGCGCTGCTCACACGCTTTCCACTAGGGAAGCATGACTTTTCAGCTGTGCTCGGCTCGGGCCAATTGACCAAGGAAGAGATACGCGACTTGCTCCGGGCGTACAGCGAATAGTCCGCGTGCAACTTTCGCGCGCAGCTACGCCTCGAGCCTTTCACCGCCCCCTCTCCCGCTCCATCTTCTCAATCACCCCCACCCTCTGCCCACAATCCCCCTCCACCGCCTTGCACAGCGTCTTGTCATCCACCCCCAGCTCGCGCTGCAAGGCACGAAACTCCCGCAGATAGACCCGCGCCGCCGCCTCGGCACCTGGCAACGACAATCGCGCCGAACTATTGGCCCCAACCCACGCGTAGTAGTAATGCCCGAGCAACCGCGCCGTCGTATCCCTGCGCCCCCGCGGAATCTCGCGGGCGACGGCGTCGATGCAGGAACGGTATTCGTCGGCGTCGTCATGCATGTATTCCTGGCAAGCCGCCATGGCATGCCGGCTTGCCTGCGCCACGGCTGGCGGAAGTTCTGTGGTGGCGGCTTGGGTAATGCCCGCGCACACGGCCAGTGCGCAGGCGATCAGGTAGGGATGCATTGGCGTTCGGTGCATGGCATTGATGGCGTTTCAGGTTAGCGCCATGGCATGACATCCCCGCGTCATGAAGCAGTCACGATGGGCCCATAGAGTGGCTGCCTGCAGCCGCTTCCCAAAGGATTGGCCACATGACACGCAAACGGTATCTCGTCGCGAGCCTGGGTGCGCTCGCTCTTGCAGGCATCGTTGCCGCCTGCGGTTCCGGGAATGATGAGGGCGGTTCGGCGCCGTCAAGCCCCGCTCCGGTGGCGGATGCTCCGGTATCGGTCAAGATCATCGGCCTTAATGATTTCCACGGCAACCTGGAAGCGCCGGGCGGCAGCGTGGTGGTGGAGGATGCCGCCAACCCGGCAGGCACGCGGGTTTCGGCGGGCGGGGCTGCGTACTTGTCCGCGCTGATCCAGAGCCTGAAGGCGAAGAACCCGAACAACGTGGTGGTGGCTGCCGGCGACATGGTCGGCGCATCGCCGCTGGTTTCCGGAGCCTTCCATGAGGAGCCGGCGATCGATGTGCTGGGACAGATGGGCCTGGAGATTTCATCGGTTGGCAATCACGAGTTCGACAAGGGCCGCGATGAACTGCTGCGGCTGCAGAACGGTGGCTGCTTTCCGCGGTCGGTCGACGGCCGGCGCGGCATTGTCGGCGTGGACACATGCATGACCAACGGCGCGTATGCCGGGGCGAAATTCCAATACCTGGCCGCCAATGTCATTGACCAGGCGACCGGCAAGCCGCTGCTGCCGGCCTACCGGATCAAGACTTTTGACTGGGCCAAGGTGGCCTTTATCGGCATGACGCTGAAGGACACGCCGTCGGTGGTGACGCCCGCGGGCACGGCAGGCCTGACGTTCGAGTCCGAGGCGGATACGGTCAATAAGCTGATTCCGGAACTGCGGCAGCAGAACGTCAATGCGATCGTGGTGTTGCTGCATGAAGGCGGAGCCACGACGGCGGGCACGGTGAACGACAAGAGTTGCCCCGGACTGAACGGTGCCATCGTGTCGATCGTCGACAAGCTCGATCCCGCCGTGGATATCGTGGTCAGCGGCCACACCCACCAGGAATATGTCTGCACCCGGCCGGACGGCAAGCTGCTGACGCAGACGGGCTTCTATGGCCGACTGGCTTCGGAAATCGATATCACCATCGATCCGGCCACGCGCCGGGTCTCCTCCAAGCTGGCGAACAACCGCGTGGCGGTCAACGATCTGGTGATCAAGGACAGCCAGGGCAAGCCGATCCCGCTGCCCGCGGGCTATACGGCGCTGGCCAGGGATAGCGCGGTCGACGCAATGGTCAATCGCTACGTGGAACTGACCGCGCCGATCAAGAATGCGGTGGTGGGCGCCATCACCGCGAGCATCGATCGCACCCAGACCGCGGCGGGCGAGTCGGCACTGGGCGACCTGGTGGCGGACGCCTACCTGGCCGGCACCTCCGATGCGTCGTTCGGGCCGGCGGTGATCGCCTTCACCAATCCGGGCGGGCTGCGCCAGAACTTGACGTACGACGCCGCCACCAATGGCCAGACCACGTTCGGGCAGCTCTACGCCGTCATGCCTTTCGGCAACAGCATGGTGACGATGGACCTGACCGGCGCGCAGATCCTGCGCCTGCTGGAACAGCAATGGGAGGCGCCGCAACCTGCGGGCGGTCGCGTGCTGCAGGTTTCCAGCGGCTTTACCTATACCTGGGACGCGAGCAAGCCGGCAGGCGCCGCCGCGGGACAGGGCAATCGCGTCGACCCGGCATCGCTACGGCTCAACGGCGTCGCCATCGACCCGGCCAGGACCTACCGCGTCACGGTGAACAACTTCATGGCCTCCGGCGGCGACAATTTCACCGTGCTGAAGCAGGGTACGAACCAGCAGGCCGGGCCGGTCGATATCGACGTCTTCGAAGCTTACTTCAGGGCAAAATCCCCTGTCAGTCCCGGCGCAGCGAACCGGATCACGCGCCTGAACTGAAGGAGCGAGCGGCGGCCCGCGCCGCTATGGCCGCGGCGTGTCAGCGGCCAGCCGCATCCAGCTGGCCACGGCACCCGCCCCGGCAAACGCCGCGCCCAACGCCAGCGCCAGACCCGGCCCATGGTCGCCGGCGATGCCGAAGCACAATGCCACCAGCGCCGCCCCCGTGGCCTGCCCCAGCAGCCGGGCCGTGGCCACTACGCCGCTGGCGCCGCCGCTGCGCTCGCGCGGGGCGCTGGTCATCAAGGCCTTGAGATTGGGCGACTGGAAGAAGCCGAACCCCGCGCCGCACAGGCACATGCGCAGACCGATATCGAGCGCACTGGGGTTGGCCGGCATCAGCGCCAGTGACAGCATGCCCGCGCTTAGCACGGCCAGGCCCACGCCACCGAGCACGGCCGGCGGGTAACGGTCGGACAGGCGCCCGGCCAACGGCCCGATCAGCGCCACCACCACGGACCAGGGCGTCAGCAGGAAGCCGGTTTCCACCTGCCCTCGCCCCAGCACGTGCTGGAAGTAGAACGGCAGCGACACAAAGGCCAGGCCCTGCGCCGCGAACGAGCACACCGCGGTCAGCGTCGACAGCGCGAACATCGGCCGCCGGAACAGGTCCACCGGCAGCATCGGCGCCGGATGGCCACGCTCGCGCCACAGCAGCAGGCCGAACGCCACCACGAAGACGCCGGCCGCGGCCAGCGACAAGTGCAGCGGCGCGCGCTGCGCGCCCTCGCCCAGCGCGAGGATCAGCGCGGCGAAGGCAATTACGCTGAGCACCGCTGCCACACGATCGAAGCCGTGTGTGCTGCGCGCCGTCTGCGGCAGCGAGCCGCGTCCGATCGCCAGCGCCAGCAGGCCGATCGGCAGGTTGACCGCAAACAGCCACGGCCACGTGCCAACGGACAGGATCACCGACGCCACCGTCGGCCCCACCGCGAACGAAACGCCCACCACCAGCGCATTCAGCCCCAGCCCGCGGCCAAGCCGATGCGTCGGAAAGATGGCGCTGATCAGCGCCGTATTGACGCTCATGATGGCGGCCGCGCCGATGCCCTGCAGCACCCGCGCCGCCGCCAGCGTCGGCAGCGACCACGCCAGCGCGCACACCACCGAGGCGGCCGTGAACAGCAGCACGCCGCCCAGGTAGATGCGCCGGTGGCCGACCACCCCGCCCAACGCCGCGAACGGCAGCAGGGTTGCCACCATCGCCAGCTGATAGGCGTTGATCACCCACACCGAGGCGGCAGGCGTGGCACGCAGGTCCGCCGCAATCGAGGGCAACGCCGTATTGGCGATGGCGGTATCGAGGGTCGCAAGGGCGACGGCAATCAGGATGGCGGCCATGCCGCGCCGCTCGCGCGAGGTCATGGCGTCCGCCGCTGAGGCGGACTGGAGAGGGGCTGTGCTGGACACTGTCTTTACCGGTTGCCGCCGCGGCTGGGTCGGCGGCGCAAGGGCGTCGCCCTGGGCCAGGGGCGCTTAACAGGCAAGACGATACGGGAAAACCCTTCACCTTGCTGAAGACGTCTTCCTATGTATGTACATTGCCGTCGTGGTCGACACCAGAATAGATGATGCTCAACATCTATTGAATAAATGATGGGCATCATCTAAACTTCGCGAAAGCCGGATCCAAAGCGAGGTGGACAGATGGCACGCGCATCACGTGAGCAAACCGACAAGAACCGCGAGGCGATCGAGCAAGCGTCGTCGCGGCTGTTCCGCGAGCGCGGCCTCAGCGGCGTCAGCGTGGCGGAGTTGATGGCCAGTGCCGGCCTGACCCATGGCGGCTTCTACGGCCACTTTGCGTCCAAGGACGCCCTGGCCGCGCAGGCCTGCAAGCGCGCGTTCGAGGAGTCGACCGCGCGCTGGGAGCGTCGTCTCGCCCGTGCGGACGGTGACCGCAAGGCCATGCTCGCCAACCTGGTCGAGCCCTACCTGAGCGCCGGGCATTGCGCCAATCCCGGCATCGGCTGCGCGGCCGCCGCGCTGGCTGTCGATGTCGCCCGCGAGCCCGCCGGCAAGCCGGTGCGCCAGGCCTATGCGGACGGCCTGCGAACCATGGTCGATGACATGGCGCAGACCGTGGCGTCGGACGACCCGCAAGAACGCCACGACCAGGCGCTGGTGCGCATGGCATTGCTGGTCGGCGCCCTCACGCTCGCGCGCGCAACGGAAGGCGATCCGCTCTCCGACGAAATGCTGGATGCGGCGCGCGCCCACCTGCTGCGCAGCACCGGCTAGTCCCGCGCTTTCCCCAAAACCAGACAGGCATCCCGCCGCCGCGCGCGGCTGGACTGCCCTTCCTTTGCGTTTTTCAACCGTCCCGCGATTCCCCACTACGAGAGCCCCATGTTTGCGCAAGCCCTTTCCCGCCGGCTCGACCGGCGCGGCATCCACTACGCGTGGCTGGTTGCCGCCCTGACCTTCCTGGTGATGCTCACCACCTCGGCCGCGCTGGGCTTGCCTGGAGCCTTCCTGCAGCCGCTGACCAGGGAGATGGGCTGGAACACCGACCAGATCTCATCGATCCTGGCGTTCCGCTTCGCGCTGTTCGGGCTGATGGCGCCGTTTTCGGCGCTGCTGATGGACCGCTTCGGCGTGCGCAACGTAGTCTGTGCCGCACTGGCGTTGATTGCGGGCGGCATGGCGCTGGCCACTGTGTCGACCGAGCTGTGGCAGCTCTTTGTGGCATGGGGCCTGATGCTGGGGGTCGGCTCCGGGCTGACTGCGCTGGTGCTGGCGGCCGTGGTCGCCAACCGCTGGTTCAGCGCGCGGCGCGGCCTGGTCATCGGCATCCTGACGGCCAGCGCCGCCACCGGGCAGCTGGCGTTCCTGCCGGTGGCGGCCTGGCTGATCGAACGAATGGGCTGGCGCGTGGCGGTGCTGCCGGTGCTGGCGGCGTGCGCGGTGCTGGCATTGCTGGTATTCGGCCTGATGCGCAGCCGCCCCGCCGATGTCGGCCTGGCCGCGTTCGGCGAAGTCCCGGCCTCCACGCCAGTGCCGTCCGCACCTCAGCCCGCTGTGCCGTTCACGCTGAGCGGCCCGTTCCGTGTGCTGCGCGACGCAGCGCGTACCCAGGCGTTCTGGGTGCTGGCCGGCACCTTCTTCATCTGCGGCCTGAGCACCAACGGCCTGATCCAGACCCATTTCATCGCGCTGTGCGGCGACTTCGGCATGGGTCCGGTACCGGCGGCCTCGGCACTGGCGATGATGGGCGCGTTCGATTTTGTCGGCACCATCCTGTCAGGCTGGCTCTCCGACCGCTACGACAGCCGCAAGCTGCTGTTCTGGTACTACGCGCTGCGCGGCCTGTCGCTGTTCTGGCTGCCCCATTCCACCTTCACGCTGTACGGACTGTCGATCTTTGCGATGTTCTACGGCCTGGACTGGATTGCCACCGTGCCGCCGACGGTCAAGCTGGTGGCCACGGCGTTCGGGCGCGAGCGCGCGCCGATGGTATTCGGCTGGATCTTCGCGGCACACCAGATCGGCGCGGCGGTGGCCGCGTTCGGCGCGGGCCTGAGCCGTACGCTGCTGCTGACCTATACGCCGGCGCTCTACGCGGCAGGCGCGGCCTGCCTGGTGGCCGCGCTGATGGCGCTGATGGTCAGCCGCCAGCGTGCGGGGGTGGCCACGGAGGGTGCGCGCGCCTGAGCAAGGCGAGGCGCTGTTCGCCTCAGAGCTGGCAGAGAAGGACGAAAATGAGAGATTGCCGGCGCCATGTGCGCCGGCCATTCAGAATTTCGGGATGCGCAGGGTCTTGCTGACCATCAGCGTGCCCGACAGCGCGAACAGCAGCACCAGCGGATGCAGCACGGCGGGGCCTAATACCCATGCGCCGCCAGGCAGTTCACCGCCCAGCTGGCCTTGCGATGCGCACCAAGTCAGCACGGCAGTCAGCAGCACGCTGGTCGGGATGGGCGTGCCTTCGAAGTACGCCACCTTACCGCTGTCGCTGCCGGCCGCCAGCGATTCGGCGGTGACGTTGAAGCGCGCCAGCCGGCTGACGCCGCAGCAGACAAAATAGATCAGCACCGCCAGGTCCCAGCCGCCGCGCATGCCGGCGGCAAAGGCCAGCGTGGCGGGGCCAACGCCGAACGAAATCACGTCGGCCAGCGAGTCCAGCTCGCGCCCCAGTGCCGAATGCGCATGGCGCCAGCGCGCGATGCGGCCGTCCAGCACGTCGAAGATAAAGGCCAGCGGCGCCAGCGCCGCGGCCGTATAGAAATGCGCCAGCTGCTGCTCCGCGACAAAAAACATCGCGAAGAACACCGACCCCATGCCGCAGGCCGCGTTGCCGAGCGTGAAGACATCGGCCAGCTGCAGTTCGCGCAGCATCGAGAAATGGCGGGGGCGTTCGGGCCGGGTGTTCATGGCGCGGGCTTACAGGACCTTGGACTCGTGGTGCACGTTGGGCGGCGCGGCAAAGGTTTCCGCAACCAGGCCGCGCCATTGCTGGAACTCCGGCGATTCGCGGAACAGCACCATATGGTCGTCCACGGTTTCCCAATCCACCACCAGCGTGTACTGGTCGGGCTGCTCGATCGAGCGGAACAACTGCACCCCGTGGCACCCGTGCGAGCGCAGGAACAGCGGCGTGGCCTGGCTCACACCTTGTTCGAACTGCTTGTCCATGCCGGGCTTGATGGTGATTTGCGCGATTTCCTTGATCATGTCGTCGTGGCGATGAAGTGGTTGCCGGCGCCGGTCGGGTACCGGCGAGTCTCTACTACCTTAGCACGATCGCGACGTCACTTGCCCGCGGCAAGCATTCCGTTACAAGCAGGGGTTAGCATCGTCCACCTTGCCTCGACCTGCCGAAACCGCCATGCGTCCGCCCCTGCCTGAATGCAGCATTGTGCTGCCCGCCCTGTACCTGGCCTGCCTGATGGGCTTGCCGTCCGGCGCGGATGCTGCAATGCAGCCATGCGACAGCCCCGCGACCGCGCTGGCCGATATCCGCAGCCCCGGCCAGGTCTCGCCGCTTGCCGGTCGCACGGTCGAAGTCCAGGCCATCGTCACGGCAGACTTCAGCGGCGACGGCGGCCTGCGCGGCTTCTTCCTGCAGACCGCGGACGCGCAACGCGTGCATCGGCCGGGCCTGCCCGAGGGACTGTTTGTCTACGCGCCACGCGCCCGGGCCAATGCGGGCGACATGGTGCGCGTGTCCGGAAGGATCGAAGAACGATTCGGACAAACGCAGCTGGTGCTGTCAGGTTCGCCCGTGGTGTGCGCGCAGGGCCTGTCCGTGGCGCCGCGGACGCTGACGCTGCCGCTTGCCAGCGAGTCGGACCTGGCTGCAATGGAGGGCATGCTGGTTCGCCTGCCGCAGACGCTGACGGTCAGCGATACCCATGAACTGGGCCGCTATGGCACGGTGGTGCTGAGCCACGGGCGCCCGCTCGCACCCACGCAACAGGCCCTGCCGGGACCAGCCGCGCGGCAAGCCGCGGCAGCCAACGCGCGCAACCGATTGTTGCTTGACGATGGCTCGACACGCCAGTTTCCCGCCGTGGTGCCCTACCCGTCCCCGCGCCTGTCGGCCGAACATCCGCTGCGCGCCGGCGATACCGTCACCGGCGTGCAGGGCGTGCTGGAGCGACGCCACGGACAGTGGCGGCTGCAGCCGGCGCGCGGTACCGGCGCACTGGGGTACCAACGCGCCAACCCGCGCCCCGCTCCCCCGCCGCGGCATCCCGCCACCGGGCTGCGCGTGGCGGCCTTCAACCTGCAGAACTACTTCAATGGCGATGGCCACGGCGGTGGCCTCGATGCGCCCGGCAACCGCGGCGCGCAGGACACGGCCGCGCTGGCACGGCAGCAGGCCAAGCTGGTGGCCGCGCTGCGCGGCCTGGACGCCGACGTGATCGGCCTGATGGAGGTCCAGAACAATGGCTACGGCCGGTCCGGCGCGATCCGCCAGCTGGCCACGCTGCTGGGGCCGGACTGGCGCGTGGCCGCTCCCGGCACCCCCGCGCTAGGCGCCGATGCCATCGCCGTGGGGCTGCTGTACAACGCGCGCACCGCGCTGCCCGCCGGCCGGGTGGCCACCACATGGCTGGGCGAGCGCAGCCGCCAGCCGCTCGCGGCCACCTTCCGCGCCGCGGCGGGTGGCGCGACGGTGACGGTGGTGGTCAACCATTTCAAATCCAAGAACTGCGTCGAGGCTGCCGGCGCGCAAGCCGACCAGGGCGACAGCCAGGGCTGCTGGAATCCCGCGCGCGTACAGGCCGCCGACACCCTGGCCCGCTGGCTGGGCACCGCGCCGACCGGCGTCGCCGACGCGGGCGTGCTGGTGATCGGCGACCTGAACAGCTACGCGATGGAAGACCCGATACGCCTGCTGGCGCGGCGCGGCTACGCCGACCTGGTGGCGCGCTTTGCCGGTCCGAACGCCTACAGCTACGTCTACGCGGCGCAGGCCGGCTACCTGGACCATGTACTCGCCGACGCCACGGCCGCGGCCCACGTGGTGGCCGTACATGCGTGGCATATCAATGCCGACGAGCCCGTGGCCTTCTCCTATGCCACAGCCCCGGGCTCAAGCGCCGCGCCGGCCTTCTATGCGCCCGACCCGTACCGGTCTTCCGATCACGACCCTTTGGTGGTCGACTTCGCCAGCAGCCCGCGCGCCAGGTAGAGCACCACCAGCAGGTTGGCCGCGGCCAGCGTGCCGTGCAGCCAGCTGGGATGGAACAGGGCCTCGTACAGTTCCAGCGGAATGTAGATGCCGCCCGACCATACCCCAAGCCAATTGCCCCAGGCCAGCCCGCGCCACAACCCATAAGCCTCGGCAAAGCGCATCAGCGCATAGACCGCGGCGGACCCGCCGATGGCCCACAGGCGCGCATTGTCGGGATGCTCGAGCAATGACAGGAAAATGGTGGGATAGCGGCTGGCCGGATTGACATGCCAGCGCTGGATGATGGCTTCGGCCAGCGCCTGGGCATCGCGATGCAGCAGGGCAGCCAGGCCCAGCCCGGCCACGATCACCAGCAGCCCCTTGGCCGCTTCGAACAACGCAATGCTCCTGAGGCCGAGTGCGCCCTGCTTTGCCATGCGGTATCTCCGGTCGATGCAAGATCTGCAAAGCCGGTATTGTGCAATATCGCCAAACGCGAGGGCTGGGTGGGCCCCGGGCGCGCCGCCTACGGGCGTGACTTCTGGTAAGTGCCGATCAGTTCCGCCTTGGCCAGCACGTGGCTTTGCATCGATCGCTCCAGGGCGGCCTTGTCCGGCTTGCCGATGTCGGGCAGTGCCACATCCAGGGCATAGAGCTTGAAGACATAGCGGTGCCGGCCGACCGGCGGACACGGGCCGCCGTAGCCCGCGCGGTGCCAGTCGTTGAGCCCTTCGCGCGTGCCAGCCGGGAGCCCCGCCCTGGCGATGTCGGCGGGAAGCGCGGCGGTGTCGGCCGGCAGGTTGTAGAGCACCCAGTGGACCCAGGTCATCTTCGGCGCGGCCGGGTCGGGCGCGTCCGGGTCGTCGACGATCAGCGCCAGGCTTGCCGTGCCGGGCGGCAGGCCGCTCCAGGCCAGCGGCGGAGAGATATCGGCGCCCTCGCAGGTGTGCAGGGCCGGGATCGCGCCGCCCGGGGCAAATGCAGTCGATTGCAGCTGGAACGGCATACGGGCCTCCCTGGAGGCAATGCGCAATGGCTCCAACTTAGGCCGGATCGGTGCCGCGCGCAAGGCGCCGCGCTGCGATGGCGGCGGCTCGGCCTCGAGCAGCGCCTTGAGCCGGCGCACCGCTTCGGTGGACTCGGCCTGCAACTGGTCGCGCAGCATCAGGCGATTGATCAGCGCAAACAGCAACGTCGGCGAACGGTAGTGGAATTCGCGCTCGAAGCGCGTGCGTTCGGCCGCCGGCGTCAGCGAGGGGGGGATGGCGGGCGTCAGCCGGTAGGTGATGGTGCCGACGCGGCGCCCCGCGGCCACGCCCTCGATCGACCACGTGCGCGGCCGCTGGCTTTCGATCACCGTCCACACCACCACGCCGCCGCGCCGCGCCAGCATGAACGTTTCGGCGACGCGCTCGCCGCGCTCCAGCGGATGGTCGGTGGCGCCCGCCACGCCGAGCGAGGCCGGATGCCAGGCGGGCCAGTGCCGCGGGGTCGCGACAAAATCGAAGACCAGCGCCAGCGGGCGCGCGATCACTACCTCGTCATGGATGGCGGTGCGGTCCAGCCCCGGCAGCGGTGCCAGCAGCGCGCCCACCGTGGCCGCGGCGAAGACGAAACCCCAGAGCAGTTTCCTGTGTCGGACAAGCATGGCAGCGGGACCGGACGCAACCGGGACGCACCCGTGCATCCCTGGCGCATGGCGCGATGCTTACAGTGTAGTGACTGCCCGGCATCGCGCCAGTCCCGTGCGTGGCTCAGCGCGCCACCGGGGCGGCGGCGCCCTCGGCCGCAGGCGCCGCGGCCACGGATGCCGGCAGCGGTCCCCAGCCTCCGCCCAGGCGACGCACCAGCGAAACCGTGGCGGCCGCGCGCAGGCCGGCAACCTGGTTGGCCTCGCGCTGCGACTGCAGCACGGTGCGGTCGGCATCGATCACCGTCAGGTAGTCGACCGCGCCAGCATCGTAACGGCTGCGCGAGATGCGCGCCGCGCGCCTGGCGCCGCCGAGTGCGCTGTCCAGCGCGCCGGCCTGCTGGCTGAGCCAGCGCACGTCCGCGAGGCTGTCTTCCACCTCGCGGAAGGCCACCAGCACGGTCTGGCGGTAGCTCGCCACCGCTTCCTCGTGGGCGGCACGGGCGCCGGCCAGGTTGGCGCTGTTGCGGCCGCCGTCGAACACGGTCTGCGCGATGCTGGATCCGATCAGCGGGCCCAGCATCCAGGTGCGCGAGGACCACTTGAACAGGTTGGACAGGTCGGCCGATTCAAAGCCGAACAGCCCCGTCAGCGTGATGCGCGGAAAAAACGCGGCCTTGGCCACGCCGATGCGCGCGTTGGCCGCTGCCATCTGGCGCTCCGCCGCGGCGATGTCCGGGCGCCGCTCCAGCAGCTCGGACGGCAGCCCGGCGGGGACCGCCACCGGCGCGGCATCGAACGGCCTCGCCGGCAGCGAGAACGCCGCCGGCGGCACGCCGGTCAGCACCGCCAGGGCATGCTCCTGGTTGGCGCGACGGCGCTCGATGCCGGCCAGGTCGGCACGCGCGGTCCCAAGTTCCGCTTCGGCACGCGCCGGATCGAGGTCGGTGGTTTCCCCGGCGTCATAGCGCTTCTTCAGCAGCGACAGCGCATCCTCGCGCAGCTTGATGGTGGCGTTGAGCAGGTTGCGCTCGCTGTCCAGCGTGCGCAGCGCGAAATACGCCTGCGCCACGTCGGCCTGCAGTGCGAGTTGCACCGAGCGGTACAGGTCTTCCGCGGCTTGGCCGTCGGCGCGGGCAGCGTTGACGCTCGACGCGACGCGGCCGAACAAGTCCAGCTCATAGCTGGCAAAGGCACGCGCCTTCAGCACCGTTTGCGGCGGCACGCGGGTGCCGTCGGGCAGGCCCTGCGACGCCGCCGACGGCTGCGAGCGGGTGGGGTCCAGCCCCACGCTGAGCTGCGGGTAAAGGTCCGCCTCGGTGGCGCCGGTGAAGGCGCGCGCCTGCTTCAGGCGCGCCGCGGCGATGGCGAGATCCTGGTTGGATTCACCGGCGGCAGCGATCAGGCGGTCCAGTTCGGCGTCGCCGAAGATCTTCCACCATTCGCCGCGATGCAGGCCCTCGGCCGGCGTCGCGGTCTTCCATTGCGCGCCTTCGGCCTGGGCGGCCTCGGCTTCCTTGAAGGCCGGCACGGTGGCGGTCTCCGGCACCTTGTAGGTCGGCGCGAGCGAGCAGCCGGCCAGCACCAGCGCGGCGGCCAGCGTGGCGATTCGGGGCAGCTGCCTTGAGATCTGGGCAATCATGTTCATTCCTTGACTGTTCTGTGCTCTGGCGGGTCGGTCCCGTCCAGATGGCTCCCTTCGCCCAGTGGGAGAAGGGAGCAAGCATGCGTTATTCAGCCGAAGCCACGGCCTGGTGTTCGACCTGCGCCGGCTGCGCGCGGCGCTGGCCGCGCGTTGCCAGCAGCCGTAGCGCCACGTAGAACACCGGCGTCAGGAACAGCCCGAAGAAGGTCACGCCAAGCATGCCGGCGAACACCGCCACGCCCATCGCATGGCGCATCTCGGCGCCGGCACCGGTGGAGATCACCAGCGGCACCACGCCCATGATGAACGCGAACGACGTCATCAGGATCGGGCGCAGGCGCAGGCGGCTGGCCTCGATCGCGGCCTGCACCACGGTGCGGCCGTGGTGCTCCAGCTCGCGCGCAAACTCGACGATCAGGATCGCGTTCTTCGCTGACAAGCCGACCAGCACGATGAAGCCGATCTGCGTGAAGATGTTGTTGTCGCCCTGCGTCAGCCACACCCCGGTCATTGCCGCCAGCAGGCTCATCGGCACGATCAGGATCACCGCCAGCGGCAGCGTCAGGCTCTCGTACTGGGCAGCCAGCACCAGGAACACCAGCAGCACGCACAGCGGGAAGATCCAGATCCCCGCATTGCCCGCCAGGATGTCCTGGTAGGTCAGCTCGGTCCATTCGAACTTGATGCCCTTGGGCAGCGTTTCGGCGGCGATGCGCTCGGCGGCGGCCTGTGCCTGGCCCGACGAGAAGCCGGGCGCGGGCCCGCCGTTCATGTCGGCGGCGGTAAAGCCGTTGTAGCGCACCACGCTGTCCGGACCGAAGCCCTGCTTGACCTGCACCAGCGACGACAGCGGCACCATGTCGCCGGCGGCGTTGCGCGTCTTCAGCTGCAGGATGTCCTCGGCATGGGCGCGGAACGGTGCGTCGGCCTGCACCTTGACCTGGTAGGTCCGGCCGAACTTGTTGAAGTCATTGACGTACGCCGAGCCCAGGTAGGTCTGCAGCGTGTCGAACACATCCGTCACCGGCACGCCCAGCTGCTTGGCCTTGACGCGGTCCAGCCTGACGTCGAGCTGCGGCACGTTGACCTGGTAGTTGCTGAAGATGCCGCTCAGCTCGGGCGTGGCGCGCGCCTTGTTGGCGAATGCGTTGGTCGCTTCGAACAGCGCCTCATAGCCCAGCGCGGCACGGTCCTCGATCATCAGCTTGAAGCCGCCGATGGTGCCCAGGCCCTGTACGGGCGGCGGCGGGAACACCGCGATGAAGGCATCCTGGATCGCCGCGTACTTCTGGTTCAGCTCGGCCGCAATGGCCGCGCCACCCAGCTCGGCGCTCTTGCGGTCCTCGAACGGCTTGAGCGTGGCGAACACGATGCCGGCGCTGGGGCTGTTGGTGAAGCCGTTGATCGACAGGCCCGGGAAGGCCACCGCCGATTCCACGCCCGGATGCTTGAGCGCGATGTCGCTCATCTTGCGGATCACGTCTTCGGTGCGGTCCAGCGTGGCGCCGTCAGGCAGCTTGGCAAAGCCCACCAGGTACTGCTTGTCCTGCGCCGGCACGAAGCCCTTGGGCACCAGCTGGAACACACCCCAGGTCAGCGCCAGCATCACCGCGTACACGCCGAACACCGAGCCCTTGCGGCGGATCACGCCCTTCACGCCGCGACCGTAGCTCTCGGCGCTGCGGCCGAAGAACTTGTTGAAGCGCTTGAAGAAGCCGCCGAAGACGCGGTCCATCCAGCGCGACAGCCAGTCCTTGGGCGCGTCGTGGCTCTTGAGCAGCAGCGCCGACAGCGCCGGCGACAGCGTCAGCGAGTTGAACGCCGAGATGATGGTCGAGATCGAGATGGTCAGCGCGAACTGCTTGTAGAACTGGCCGGTCAGGCCGGTCATGAAGGCCAGCGGCACGAACACGGCGATCAGCGTCAGCGCGATGGCGATGATGGGGCCGCTGACCTCGCGCATGGCCTTGTAGGTGGCCTCCTTCGGCGTCAGCCCTTCCTCGATATTGCGCTCGACGTTCTCCACCACCACGATCGCGTCATCGACCACGATGCCGATCGCCAGCACCAGCCCGAACAGCGACAGCGCATTGATCGAAAAGCCGAACAGGTGCATCAGCCCGAAGGTACCGACGATCGACACCGGCACCGCCAGCAGCGGGATGATCGACGCGCGCCAGGTCTGCAGGAACAGGATCACCACCAGCACCACCAGCGCGATCGCCTCGAACAGCGTGTGCGTCACCGCCTCGATCGAGTGGCGCACGAACTGCGTGGGGTCATAGACGATGCTGTAGTCGATGCCGTCGGGGAAGTTCTGCTTCAGCTCTTCCATGGTCTTGCGCACGTCATCCGAGATCTGGATGGCGTTGGAACCAGGCGCCTGGAAGATGGGAATCGCCACCGCGGGCTTGTTGTCCAGCAGCGAGCGCAAGGCGTATTCCGACGCGCCCAGCTCGATCCGGGCGACGTCCTTCAGGTAGGTCACGGCGCCGTCGGCGGAGGTGCGCACGACGATATCGCCGAACTCTTCCACCGTGCTCAGGCGGCCCTGCGCATTGACCGACAGCTGCAGGTCCGCGCCCGGCAGCGACGGCGACTGGCCGATCACGCCGGCCGCCACCTGCACGTTCTGCTCGCGGATGGCCTTGATCACGTCGCCGGTGGCAAGCTGGCGCTCGGCCATCTTTTCCGGGTTGAGCCACACGCGCATGGCGTAGTCGCCCGAGCCGAACAGCTGCACCTGGCCCACGCCCTGCAGGCGCGCCAGCCGGTCCTTGACGTTGATCACCGCGTAATTGCGCAGGTAGGTCATGTCATAGCGGTCGTTGGGCGAGACCAGGTGGACCACCATGGTCAGGTCGGGCGAGCTCTTGACCGTGGTGATGCCAAGCCGCCGCACGTCTTCCGGCAGCCGCGGCTCGGCCTGCGAAACGCGGTTCTGCACCAGCTGCTGCGCCTTGTCGGGGTCGGTGCCCAGCTTGAAGGTCACGGTCAGCGTGAGCAGGCCGTCGCTGTTGGACTGCGAAGACATGTACAGCATGTCCTCGACGCCGTTGATCTGCTCTTCCAGCGGCGACGCCACGGTTTCGGCGATCACCTTGGGGTTGGCGCCCGGATACTGCGCGCGCACCACCACTGACGGCGGCACCACTTCCGGGTACTCCGAAATCGGCAGCTTGAACATCGAGATGGCACCGATCAGGAAGATCAGCACCGACAGCACCCCCGCGAAGATGGGGCGGTCGATAAAGAATTTCGAGAGATTCATGTTGGTCTCTGCTAAAAGCGCTCCCCTGGCGGCCCGCTTGTGGCGGGCACCATCAACTGCCTGGGGAGCGATGCAAAACTAGGGGCGCTGGCAACACGCCACATCAAGCAAGGCCGGCGGTTTTTGGATGCTCCAACGCCGCCCGGGCTTGTCTGGGCCTTGTACTTCCTCTCCCCTCACGGGGACGGGGAGCAAACCCTCAGCAAGCGTTCATGGCGCTCAACTCACCGGCTTCACGTCCGCATCGCCCTTCTCGCTCGCGGCCTGCTTGCGGTCAGGCGCCGCCGGGCGCGGCTCCAGTTCGCTGCGGTAGGCCATGGCCACCACCTTGGGCTGCACCGTGTCGCCCGGCCGCACGCGCTGCAAGCCATTGACCACGATGTTCTCGCCCGGCTTCAGCCCCTTGCGGACCACACGCAGGCCTTCATAGTTGGGCCCGAGTTCGACTTCGCGGTAGACCAGCTTGTTGGCCTTGTCGACCACCAGCACGAACTTCTTGCCCTGGTCGGTGCCGACCGACCGGTCGTTGACCAGCACCGCCGCATGCGGCGCGCCGCCGCCCATCTTGACCTTGGCGTACAGGCCCGGCAGCAGGCGGCCGTCGTCGTTGTCGAACACCGCGCGCACGCGGATGGTGCCGCTGCGCGTATCGAGCCGGTTGTCGACCGACTGGATCTTGCCCTGGTGCGGATGGCCGTCTTCGTTGGCCAGGCCGAGGTAGACCGGCAGGTTGGCCTGCCCGCCACCGGCGCCGGGAGCGGTGTAGCGCAGGTAGCTCTGCTCGTCGATCTCGAAGCTGGCGTAGATCGGCGACACCGACACCACCGTGGTCAGCGGCGGTGTCGCCGCGCCGGGGGCCACCAGGTTGCCCACCGTGATCTCGGCGCGCGACACGCGGCCGGACACCGGCGCGGTGATGCGGGTGTAGGCCAGGTTCAGGCGCGCGGTTTCCAGCTGCGCCTGGGCGGCGCGCACGTTGGCGCCGGTTTCGCGCGCGGCATGGATGCGCTCGTCGAACTCGCGCCGCGAGATGGCGTTGTCATCCAGCAGGCGCTGTGCGCGTTCGCCTTCGCTCTTGGCATGCGCCGCGCGCACCTGCGCCGCGGCCAGCGCGGCTTCGGCGCGGGCCACTTCCGCGGCATAAGGCCGCGGGTCGATGGTGAAGAGCGGATCGCCCTTCTTCACCAGCGCGCCTTCGCGGAAGTGCACGGCGTCGATGGTGCCGCCGACGCGCGGGCGGATTTCCACCCGGTCCACCGCTTCCAGGCGGCCGGAGAATTCATCCCACTCGGTGATGGTCTGCCCGACCACCGCGGCCACCTCGATGGCCGGTGCCGGCGGCGGCGTGTTGGCGTGGGCTTCGCCGCTGTGCCACGGGCGCAGGATCGAACCGGCCACGCCGGCACCGAGCACCACGACGATGGCGAGGGCAATCAGGGTACGTCGCTTCTGCTGCTGCATTTCTCAAACTCCTGGATCGGGTTTTCTTCAACCGGAAAAGCAAATGGCCGAACGCCGCCTGCCGGTCCGCGCGAGCGGATCGGAACCATGGTCAAACTGATGGTCGGACTTGGGACCGCGCGCATCACGGCGCGCGCTGCGGTCCTGGCTCTGGCCGAAACAGAGCCGGCTGGCGGTTGTCTGGAGCGGCTCAGCCGGCGGGCTTGGCTCCCGCCAGCGCAGCGTTCAGTCAAGGTGAGGTAGCGTCGGCCACGGCCAGACATCGCCGCAGGAACCGCGCCCCTTCGTCGACCCATGCCTGACAGCTGTCATGGGCCTCTTCCACGCCGTCGCCGCAGGCGCCGGGCATGATCATGGCTTGGGCCGGCACACCGGCCTTGCCCAGGCGCCCGGCGAAGGCTTCGCCTTCGGCACGCAGCGCGTCGTGTTCGGCCACCTGCACCAGCGTGGGCGGCAGCCCGGCCAGGCGCGAGGCCAGTGCCGGGGCCGCATACGGATGCACCGTATCGGCCGGCGTCGGCAGGTAATCGCGATAGTTGTCGGCCAGCCGGCGCAGCGTTTCCATCGGCACCGTACCGCCGCCAAAACCCGCGCAGGAGGCATGCTGCAGGCACGGGTCGGTCACCGGGCGGATCAGCCACTGGCCGCGCGGCTGGGCGGTGCCGCGGTCGCGCAGCATCTGCGCCAGCGCGATCGCCAGGTTGCCGCCGGCTTCCTCGCCCACCAGCGCGAAGCGGGTCTTGTCCACCTTCAGGCGCCGGGCATTGCGCAACACCCACTGCACGGTGCTGTGCGCATCCTCGGGCGCCGCCGGGAACGGGTGGTCGGGCGCCAGCGAATACGCCGGCGTAACCACCACCGCGGGCACCGTCGTGGCCAGGTCCTGCACCAGGTGGCAGGCATGCTCCAGGCCGCCGTCGACGAAGCCGCCGGCGTGCAGGTACACCAGCCAGGGCAGCAGTGCGGCGCTGTCGATGCCCGGTGCCGGGTAGCCCGGCGGATAGCACACCCGCACCAGGATCTCGCGGCCGTCGCTGGTCACCGTATGCTCGGCCACGCGCGCCTGTCCCGACCCGGCTGCCGTTGGGGCAGTGGCGGCGCTGGCGGCTGCGGAGCGTTGGCCTGGCTTCTGTGACATGGCATCGGCGCACGGCATAGACAATGCGCTTGAGTGTTGCGATGCAACGGATTATGGTGATTGACGAGGATGGGATAAAGCGAGAGATCGCCAATGCACTGTTCCGGGATTGGAATAATCGCAAACCGGCCTGTTATGCGTCTGAAAACCGAAATCCCCACGCATGACAAGGTCTTGGATTTTGTGATTCACTCCCGCTCTCGGCACGCGCGGCGGTTGGCCAGGCCGTTGCGCGCCCGGCCCGTGGGTGAACGCCCGCGGCGCCGTACGCCTGACTGAACCCATGCCGGCAGCGCGCCCAGCCAGCGCGCGTCCCGTACCAGCAACCGGCAGACTCCCCATCACAACAACAAGACAGGCCGCGTGCGCCACGAGCGCGGGCGGCGCGCCGTTCGGATCTATCGTCGGAACCTCATCATGGACCGTCTCGTATCAATGCAGGCATTCACCCGGGTCGTCGACGTCGGCAGCTTTGCGCGTGCCGCCGAGTCGATGGACCTGCCCAAGGCCACGCTGACCCGCCTGATCCAGAACCTGGAAACCCACCTCGGCGTGAAGCTGCTGCACCGGACCACGCGCCGCATCAGCGTGACCAACGATGGCGCCGCGTACTACGAACGGTGCGTGCGCATCCTGGCCGATGTCGAGGAGGCCGAGCAGTCGCTGACGCGCCAGAACAATTCGCCGCGCGGCACGCTGTCGGTCGACACCACCGCCGGGCTGGCGCAACTGGTGCTGGTACCGCACCTGCATGAATTCTTCCAGGCCTATCCGGACCTGAAGCTGGAACTGACCATCAACGGCAAGCCGATCGACCTGCTGCAGGAAGGCGTCGACGTGGTGCTGCGCGTCGGCGTGCCGCTGGACGAAGCCATGGTGGCCCGCCGCATCGGCCACGTGCAGCTGGCGTTCTACGCGTCGCCGATCTACCTGAGCCGCGCCGGCACCCCGCGTGACCTGGCCGAGCTGGCGCAGCACAAGGCGGTCAATTTCCTGTCCAACCGCACCGGCCGCGAGATGCCCTGGCCGCTGGCGCGCGGCATGGAGCGCAGCGAAGTGCTGCTGCCCTCCGCCATTTCCACCAACGACGCCGATGTCTACCTCGGCTGCGCGCTGGAAGGCCACGGCATCGCCCGCATCTCGCGCGCGATGGCCGAGCCCTATGTGGCCAGCGGCAGGCTGGTGGAAATCCTGGCCGACTGGCAGACCGATGAACTGCCGATCTCGGCGATGTATCCGCAGAACCGGCACCTGTCGGCCAAGGTGCGGGTGTTCGTAAACTGGGCTGCGGAGCTGTTCTCGCGCCATCCGCATTTTGGTGCGGCACAGCAGCCGCTGCCCGTGGCGGCCTGAATGGTTGCGTGGCCGACCTGCGTGACCAACCTGCGCTGGGGCGATCCGCCAGCGGCGCGTATGCCAGGCGGCATGTAGGACAAAACCGGAAATCCGTTCAGCGGCCGCCGACCTATACTGTTTCTTCCGAAATCACGACAAGAAGAGGATTCCGATGAAACAAGTGCTCCTCCCCCTGGCGGCGTGCATTGCCGCAACCCTGGCACTGGCCGGTTGCGCCGGCTCCGGCATGCCTTCGTCGTCCGCGGCCCAGCCGTCCGCCACCGGCGCCGCCAGCGGTGCCAGGGCTTCGGCCACGCTGCAGCCCAAGAGCGGCTCCAATACCGCCGGCACCGTCACCTTCCAGCAGCAACCCGGTGGCGTGATGATGACCGCCGCGATTACCGGGTTGCCGCCCAATTCGGTCCACGGCTTCCACGTCCACGAGAAAGGCGACTGCTCCGCGCCTGACGCGATGAGCGCGGGCGGGCATTTCAACCCGACTGGCAAGGCCCACGGGCAGATGACCATGCCGGACCACCATGCCGGCGACATGAACAACGTCACCGCCGATGCCAGCGGCAACGTGCGCGTCAGCATGCTGCTGCCGTCGCTGTCGGTAGGCACCGGCGCCAACAGCGTGATCGGCCGCGCGGTCGTGGTGCACAAGGATCCGGACGACTACAAGACGCAGCCCACCGGCAATGCCGGCGGCCGCATTGCCTGCGGCGTGGTGGCGGCGTCCTGAGCGCGCTGCGGTCAGCGGGCCTGGACCAGATGTGTCCGGGCTCGCCGGGCTGCCCGAATCGCGACGCCCGCGGCGCGGCATGGCAACATGGCGCCATCGCCGCAACACATAGGGCTCCGCAAAGGGGCCGTCCCGACGCCCAATGCCATTGCCGACCGACGCCGCATTCGTCCCCCACCGCCGCCTGGGCGCCGGTTCGCTGATGCTGTGCTGCGCCGCCCTGCTCGGCGGCTGCGCACTGCCGCCGCTGAATCCCCGCACCGAATCCTCTGCGCTGACGCCGGCCGAAGCCCAGGCCACGCGGCTGGGCCAGGCGCTGGCCGGCGAAGTGGCGCGCCACCCGGGGCTGAGCGGCATCCATCCGCTGCAGAACGCCTACGCCGCCTTTGCCGCGCGCGTGCAGCTGGCGCGCACCGCGCAGCGCACGCTTGACGTGCAGTACTACATCTGGCGCGACGACCTGACCGGCACGCTGCTGCTCGAGGCCCTGCACGAGGCCGCCGATCGCGGCGTGCGCGTGCGCCTGCTGCTCGATGACAACGGCATTGCCGGCATGGACGAACTGCTGGCCGCGATGGACGCGCACCCGCAGGTCGAAGTGCGCCTCTTCAACCCGTTCGTGATCCGCCACCCCAAGGCACTGAATTTCCTGACGGATTTCCGGCGCCTGAACCGGCGCATGCACAACAAGTCGTTCACCGCCGACGGCGTTGCCACCATCATCGGCGGGCGCAATGTCGGCGACGAATACTTTGGCGCCACCAACGACGTGCTGTTCGCCGACCTCGACGTGATTGCCGTCGGCCCCGCGGCCGGCGAGGTGGCGCAGGATTTCGACCGCTACTGGTCCAGCGCCTCGGCCTACCCGGTCGACCGTCTGCTGCCGCCGGTCAGCGTGGAACGGCTGCAGGCGCTGGCCGGGCACGCCCGCGAGGTCGAGCGCAATCCGGCGGCGACGGCCTACCTGGCCGCGGTGCGCGAACTGCCCGACGTGCAGCGGATGCTGGACGGCACGCTGCAATTCCAGTGGGCAAGCACCCGCATGGTCAGCGACAACCCCGCCAAGGCGCTGGGCGAAGCCTCGCGCCGCACGCTGGTGGCGCATCAGCTGCGCGAGATCCTGGGCGAGCCGCAGCGCGAGCTCGACCTGATCTCGCCCTACTTCGTGCCCTCGAGCGGCGGCACCTCTTTTTTCACCGACATGGCCAAGCGCGGCGTCGCGGTACGCGTGCTGACCAATGCGCTGGAGGCCACCGACGTGGCCGCCGTGCATTCGGGCTATGCCAAGCGGCGCAAGGCCCTGCTCGAGGCCGGCGTGGACCTGTACGAACTGCGGCGCGCGGCCGCGCCGCCCAAGAAGGAAGAGCGCGCCGGCCCCTTCGGCAGCTCGGGCTCCAGCTTGCACGCCAAGACCTTCGCGGTCGACGGCAGCCGGGTCTTCGTGGGTTCGTTCAACTTCGATCCGCGTTCGGCCATGCTCAACACCGAACTCGGCTTTATCATCGACAGCCCCGCGCTGGCGGGCCGGATCGAATCCACCTTCGCCAGCGTGGTCCCGCAAGCGGCCTATCAGGTCAGGCTGGACGAGACCGGCCAGCTGTACTGGCTGGAACGGCGCGGCGATGAAGTGATCCGCCACGATACCGAGCCCAACACCAGCTGGTGGCGCCGTCTCGGCATCTGGTTCCTGTCGATCCTGCCGATCGAGTCGATGCTGTAGGAGTGGCCGCCCGGGCCCGGCGGTCAGATCTGGTCGATCAGGCTGCGTACCACATCGGCCAGCCGGCCGGCGCGCTGGCGCCCCTTCTCGTCCAGCCCCATGCCGCTGCCGCCGGCCAGCGCCTTCAGGCCGAACAGTGCATCGCCCACGTCGCGCCAGGCCGGGAAATCGGCGTGGATCTTCTCCAGAGCGGCGGCCCCCGCGGCCACCTGGGCGGGCGCGGGCGTGTTGCCGGCCGCCAGGTCTTCCAGCGCCATGGCGGCGTCGACCAGGCCTTTGCGATTCATCTGCTGTCTCCCCGAAAGCTCTTTTGTCATGGCCGCCTGCATGGCGGCCATGACACTGTAGCAGGCCTGCTGCTGACCTTTGCCGGGATGGGGGAAAGTCCGGGGGCGGGCTCGGTAACGGCGGCTCAGTTGCGGCCGATATCCTGCAGAATCCGCGTCATCAGGTACAGGCGCGGCACGATCGAATCCAGTTCGATGTATTCGTCGCGCGCGTGGTAGCCGAAGCCTGCCAGGCCGAAGCTTTCCACCACCGCGGGCTTGCCCGAGCGGGCCGCGTAGCTGGCGTCGGTGGCGCCGCCGGTGCCTTCGGCCAGCGCCAGCGTGCGGCCGTCCAGCTCGGCATAGATTTCCTGCGCGCGCTTGGCCAGCGCGCGGCCGCGCGCGTCGGCCACGAACGGCGGGCGGCCCTCTTCCATCGTCACCGTGGTGTGGGTGTCGGGCACCAGCTGGCTGGACTTGACCTTGTCCTGCAGCGCCACCTTCAGTTTTTCCGCGGCACCGGCTGCCGTGGTGCGCACGTCGCCATAGGCCACGGCGCTTTCCGGGATCTGGTTGCGCACCGTGCCGGCCTGGGCCTGGGTCCAGTTCAGCTGCGAGCCCGGCACCAGGCTGGCCGCGTCACGCGTCTGCTGCAACTGGTGCGCCAGCTCGATCAGCGCATTGCGGCCGCGCTCGGGCGCGGCGCCGGCGTGGGAGGCGCGGCCCTTGACCTGCATGGTGGCGGTGGCGGTGCCCGAGGCGCCCAGCAGCAGCGCCTCGGCCTTGACCACGTCCTTGGCCGCGGTGGGCTCGCACGACAGCACCACGTCATGCTGCGCCGCCAGCGTGGCGATGGTTTCGGCCGAACCGACCGAGCCGACCTCCTCGTCCGGGTTGAACAGCACCGTGATCTGCGCGTAGTCGCGCCAGCCCTGCTGCTTCAGGATCTCGAGCGAATGCAGGATCACCGCGATGCCGCCCTTGTCGTCGGCGATGCCCGGGCCATAGAGCCGGTTGCCTTCCTCGCGGATCGGCTGCGTGGCGAGCGTGTTGTCGGGGTACACGGTGTCCAGGTGGGCAATCAGCATGACGCGGCGCTTGCCGGTGCCGGTCAAGGTGGCCTTGACCATGGTACCCGGGCCCTTGGTCACGGGCAGCCGCTCCACCTTTGCGCCCAGCGCCTGCAGGCGCTTCTCGGTATAGCTGGCCATCTGCGCCAGCCCCTTGGCATTGGCGCTGCCGGATTCGATCGACACCATCTCCTTGAGCGACTGCACGACCCTGGGCTGCGCGGCCTGCGCTGCGGACAGCAGCGCGGCATCGGGCTGCGCGGCAATGGCCGGCGTGCCGGCCCCGGCAAGCGTCAGGGCAGCGGCAATGGCAACGTGGCGAACGGAAAACGGCATGGAATCTCCTCGGTGTGGTGTTGTTGGCGGTGCCGCGATCATGGCCGTTCGCCGCGGCACAACGGCACGATGCTAGTCCTTGCCAGCCACTATGGGGAGGTTCAATATCGCCAATCCGGATGCCGATCCCGCCACGGCGTTCGGCATCCGGCCCATCTTCAACCATTCGAACGCCTCGAGGCATGCCAGCCCCCACCGCCGCCATCGCGCCCTCGTCACAGAACGTCCCGCTCCACGTGCGCCTGCTTTGGCTGCCGCAAGCCATGCCCGGCAGCCTGTTCACCACGCTCGACGTGCTGCGCACGGTGGCCGGCGTGGCCAGCCTGCAGCGCCCCGGCACCGCGCCGACGCTGAGCTGGCAACTGTGCCGCGCCAACGGGCGCACACTGGCCACCGAGCTACCGGGATTGGTATCGTCGACGCGGCGCGCACGCGTGCCGGGCAGCCGCACGCTGCTGGTCATTCCCGCGCTGCTGGCCAGCAATGCGCCGCAGCTGGGCGAACTGGTGCTGCGCGATGCCGCGGCGCTGCGGCTGGTGGAGCGCCATGCGCGCGCCGGCGGCTGGATTGCCGCGTGCGCGTCGGGGATGGTGCTGCCGCTGCAGCTGGGACTGCTGGATGGCGCGAGCGTGGGGGCGCCGTGGATGTTCCAGAGCTGGATGGCGCGCCAGTACCCGCATTGCGATCTGACCAGCGACGCGGCCATGAGCGTGCACGGGCACGTGTTTTCGTGCGTGGCGCCCGCGCTGCAGGTGGAATTCATGCTGCGCGTGCTGGGCCACCTGCACGACCCTGACCTGGCGCAGGCGGCGTCGCGGCTGATGCTGTTCCAGCCCGAGCGCCAGCGCAGCGTGCCGGCGCTGGTGTCGCAACGCTGGCTCGGCCGCACCGCCGACAGCCCGGTCTACCGCGCCATCCTATGGCTGCGCGACCATGTGTCCGAGCCCTACCGGCTGGCCGCGGTAGCGCAGGCGGCGGCGGTCAGCGAACGCACGCTGCTGCGGCATTTCCGCCAGGTCACCGGCATGACGCCGCTGGACTACCTGCACACGCTGCGCGTGGAGCGTGCCCGCATGTTGCTGGAGGTCACGCTGCACGGCACCCATGCCATTGCCGAGGCCTGCGGCTACAGCGACGCCGCGGCGTTCCGCCGGCTGTTCCAGCGTGCCGCCGGCATGTCGATGTCGGATTACCGCGCCCGTTTTGCGCTGCGGGCGCGGCGGCGCTACTGGCGCATGGAAGACACTGCCGCGCAGCGTGGCGCCCAGCGATAGCCGCTCGCTTGCTGCGCTCAGGGACGCAGCGAGATGTGGTTGACCACGTCCTCCACGCCCTGCACGTACCAGGCATCGCGCTCGGCCTGGCGGCGCGTGCGCTCGTTGCTGACGCAGCCCTCGAGCGTGACCACGCGGTCCTGCGTATGCGCGCTGACCTGGGCGGCATCGACGAAGGGGTCGGTCTCGAGCACCAGCATCAGCGCCTCGGTGATTTCATCGTCACGGTCGGCCTCGGCGGGCGCCACCACCAGTTCATTGACCACGCAGCGGCAGCCGCGCGACCACCACGCCAGCACGCCGGCCAGGCGCATGTGCGACAGGCTGATCACCTGCCCCCACAGCGTCACCACGCCGTCCTGCACCGCGACCTCGATCCAGCCGTTGCGTTCGTTCACCGGTTCGCGCATGGCCTCGGGCTTGCCCTTGACGCGCGCGCAAATCTTGCAATTGTGGAATTCGACGGCATTGAGCAGGCGCTCGCATACGGCATCGCGCAGCTCGCCGTCGCCAACCGGTGCGCCGCCGTTGGCCACGCGCAGGTGGTCGATCACGCTGGTGACGCCGTCCACGCGCCGCAGCGTCGCCGCGGCCCGGGTCTTGTCGACGATATCGGCCACCTCGCCTTCGAGGATCAGCGCCCCGTCCGAGAGCCGCAACTGGATGGTGGGATGGAGGACATGGCCCTGATAAGGCACATGGGCCAGGGCTGCGCGCGCCTGCGTCAGCACCGCTTCGCTACTCTGCATGTTGTCGCCTCGCCGGTTGGTCTGGAGATGGAAGGATGCGCGCCCCTGCCAGCAGGCGCGCGGGAGCGGCGCCGCGGCCTCCTTCACCCCCGGGACCCGGCAACCGCTTCCTCATTATAGGAAGCGGTGCGCCGCTGGCCCTGCCGCCACCGGCGCGCCCGCCGTGCCGGCAGGTCTCAGGCGCCGGCCGCCGCGCGCGCGCGGGCGACTTCCTGGTTGCGCAGGATAAAGCGCTGGACCTTGCCGCTGGGGGTCTTGGGCAGTTCGGCGACGAACTCGACCTCGCGCGGGTAGGCATGGGCGGCCAGGCGCTGGCGCACGTGCAGGCGCAGCGTTTCGGCCAACTCGGGCGACCCCTGGTGGTGCGGGTCCAGCACCACGAAGGCCTTGATCAGCTCGGTGCGCTCGGGGTCGGGCTTGCCGATCACCGCGGCCTCGACCACCGCCGGGTGCTCGATCAGCGCGCTTTCCACGTCGAACGGCCCCACCCGGTAGCCGGAGGTGGTGATGACGTCGTCGGCGCGGCCGATAAAGCTGATGCTGCCGTCGTCGTTGAGCTCGGCGGAATCGCCGGTCAGGTAGTAGTCGCCGGCAAAGGCGCCGGTGGGCGTGCCGTGGTAGCCGCCGAACCAGCACATCGGCGAGCGCTTCAGGTCCAGCGCCAGCGTGCCCGGCTGGCCGGCCGGCAGTTCGCGCAGCGCGTCGTCGACCACCACCACGCGGTGCCCGGGGCTGGCAAAGCCGGCCGCGCCCATGCGCACCGGATGGGCCAGGGCGTGGTGGTTGCACAGCACCATGCCCAGCTCGGTCTGGCCATAGTGGTCGTGGATGGTGACGCCCAGCTCGCTGGCGAACCAGCGGATCACTTCCGGGTTGAGCGGCTCGCCGGCGCTGCTGACGGCGCGCAGCTGCCCGCGCAGCGGGCCGGACACGGCCTCGCCCGCCGCGATCAGCAGCCGGTAGGCCGTGGGCGAGCCGGCCAGGTTGGTGACGCCGTATTTGCGGATCACGCGGCAGGTGCTGTCGACCGTGAACGGGCCGTCGTAGAACGTGGTGGCATGGCCCAGCGACAGCGGGCCGGTGACGGCGTAGTACAGGCCGTAGGCCCAGCCCGGATCGGCCAGGTTCCAGAACGCGTCGTCGTCGCGCAGGTCGACCGCATCGCGCATATAGCCGGCAAACGCCGCAATGGCCTTGAGCGGCACCAGCAGCGGCTTGGCCGGGCCGGTGGTGCCGGAGGTGAACATCATCAGGAAGGGGTCGTCGCCGCGCCGCATCACCGGTGCGAACGATGCCGGCTGGCGTGCCAGTTCGGCCCAGAAGCTGAAGTCGCCCGCGCTCAGAGCGTGTTGCTCCGCGCTCCCTTGGGTGCCGGTCACCGTGACGATGGCGGGACAGCCGCCCACCTCGTCCAGCTTGGGCCGGTTGGCCGTATCGGTGACCACCACCTTTGCCCCCGACGCATTGAGCCGGTGTTCGATGGCCTTGGGCCCAAAGGCGGTAAACAGCGGCTGGTACACGGCCCCGGCGCGCCACGTGCCGAGGATTGTCACCAGCAGTTCCGCGTTGCGCGGCAGCAGGCCCGCGACGCGGTCGCCCGGCTGCACGCCCTGCGCCGTGAGGAAGCCAGCGAACTGTGCCGACAGCGCCTGCAGCTCGGCGAAGGTCCAACTGCGCGCGTCCCCGTTGCGCCCTTCCCAGTTCAGCGCAATGCGGCCGGGCTGTGCGTGCCGGTCGCAGCATTCGACGCAGGCGTTCATTGCCGCCAGGCTGCCGTGCAGTTGCCGGGCCACGGCGTCGTCATAGGAAAATCCGTCGAAAGCTTGGGCGTAGTCGCGCATTGGGTCTCCTGGATCCGGCTTGTGCCTTGTAGTCGGTGGCCGTGCGCGTTGGCCGCGCCACGGCTGCCGCAAGAGTGTGCGCTACGGCCCGCCGATCCGGCAATAACCGATTCCGCCAGCGCGGCTGACGGTTTTTGCCATCCCTGCCATGCGCATCAACGGCGCGCCCAGGCGCGCTTGACGCGGCGCCGCCGGCCCCACACGATACGGGCATCACCTACGGGAGACAGCGCATGTGCACCAACTATGCCCCGGTCCAGCGCCGCATCCTGCGGGAGATCTTCGGCGTGGAGCCACCCGCGGGCGTGTACAAGGCCGAGACCTACCCCGACTATGCGGCGCCGATCGTGCGTGCCGATGACGGCGGTGCGCGCAGCGCCGACCTGGCCGCGTTCGGCATGGTGCCGCGCGCGCGCATTCCACCCGGCGCACGGCGTTACGACACCACCAATGCCCGCAGCGAAACCGTGGGCGAGCGCCCCGCCTTTGCACGCTACTGGCGCCAGGGCCAGCTCTGCCTGATACTGGCCACGGCGTTCTACGAGTTTGCGTACCCCGATAATGTGGCGGACGGTGCCGCGCCGGGCAAGCCGGTGCGCTGGCGCGTGTGGCTGCCCGGCGAGCCGGCCTTCGGCATTGCCGGGCTGTGGCGCGGCTGGCCGGACCAGGCGCTGTCCTTCACCATGCTGACGGTCAATTCGGCGCAGCACCCGCTGCTGCAGCGCTTCCACAAGCCGGGCGACGAGAAGCGCGCCGTGGTCATCGTGCCGCGCGCACAGTGGGACGACTGGCTGGCGTGCCGGGACCCCGAGATCGCGCGTACCTTCCTGCGGCTGTTGCCCGCCGATGCCCTGCACGCCGAGCCGGCGCCCAAAGTGCAGGGAGCGCCCATTCCCGACGCGGATTAGCGCGACCGGCGCGGCGGCGGCAAGGCTCGATCCGCCGCTGCCCTTGTCATGGCGATTTTCCCGACTACACTCGTTGCTGGACGCCGACGGGCGTCTGATTGCTGATCGGGCCCCCGACCACCCCGGCCGGGGGCTCGATTCTTTGCGCCGGTCCGGCTCAGAAGCGATAGGTGACCGTGCCCACCACCGTGCGGCGCGCGCCGAAGTAGCAGTCGCCGCGGGCGAGGCAGGTGGTCAGGAACTGCTTGTCGAACAGGTTGTTGGCGTTCAGCGCGACCCGCAGCGGGCCGTGGTCATAGGCGATCATGGCGTCGTACAGCGTCACGCCGCCAACGCGGTTCTGGTCGTTGCCGTCATAGCTGGGCCCGACGTAGCGCAAGCCGCCGCCGGCCACGAAGCCCGGGATCCCGAACAGCTTGAAGCGATAGTTGGCCCACAACGACGCCATGTTCGACGGCGTGCTCGCCAGCTTCTTGCCGACCTCGGCCGGGGTGCCGTCGATCACGCGCGCATCCAGGTAGGTGTAGGTCGCGATCAGGTCCAGCCGGTTCGTCAGCGAAGCCAGGGCCTCCACCTCGATGCCGCGCGTGCGTGCTTCGCCCACCTGCACCGAATCCGGAATGCCGTTGACCACGCCGGCGGTCTTGCGGTTCTTCTCGCGCATGTCGAATGCCGCGATGGTCAGCGTCGCGTTCTTGCCGGGCGGCTGGTACTTGATGCCCGCCTCCCATTGCGAGCCGCGCAGCGGCTTGAAGGCCTGGTTGGCCTTGTTGAAGCCGGCCAGCCCCTGGAACGACTCGGAGTAGCTGACGTACGGGTTCAGGCCGATGTCCGAGCGGTACATCAGGCCGGCGCGCTTGGTCAGTTCGCTGTCGTCGCGGCTGGCCGACGGCGTGTTGTCCTGCGCGGCGCGCGACCAGTCATAGCGCAGCCCCAGCATCAGCAGCCATTTGTTCCAGGCCAGCTGGTCCTGCACGTACAGGCCGGTTTGCGCCTGCGTGGCAGGGCTCAGCGAGCGCGTGCCCGGCGGCGTGAAATTGCCGTAGACCGGGTTGAACACATCGAGCGGCGCGGCGGAACCGCCCACGCCGGTGGTCCCCGTGATTTCAGCGTGCTGGTAGTCAACGCCCGTCAGCAGCGTGTGCTGGATCGGGCCGGTGCGGAAGTTGGTCTGTGCCTGCGTGTCTACCGCGAACGAATTCAGCGTCGGCTGATTCACGTAGACGGTGCGGTTCATCAGCGTGTTGCTGCCCGGCACCCAGCCGCGATTGGCATCGTTGAATCGCGCGTAGATGCTGCGGTAGTCCACCGAACTGTGCGAGTAGCGCAGGTTCTGCCGCACCGTCACAGTGTCGTTGAACTTGTGCTGGAATTCGTAGCCGACCGACTGCTGCTCAGCGGTGTAGCGGTCAAAGCCGGGTTCGCTGATGAACAGGTGGTCGGGAATCTGCCCGCCCGGGTTCGGGTACAGCGTGCCGCGCCACGGGAAGAATCCGACCGAAGTCCCGCTCACGTCGCGCTGGAAGTTGGCCAGCAGCGTCAGCGAGGTGTCCTGGGTCGGCCGCCATGTCAGCGACGGCGCGAGCAGGTAGCGGTTGTCCTGCACGTAGTCGACCTGCGTGTCGCTGTCGCGCGCCAGCGCCACCAGGCGATACAGCCACTTGCCGTCCGCATCGAGCGGGCCGGTCACGTCCGCCTGTACCTGCTTGCGGTTGTAGTTGCCGAACTGCACCCCGATCTCGCGCGCCGCTTCCGCCTGCGGACGCTTGCTGACGAGGTTCAGGATGCCGCCGACCGCGCCCTGGCCGAACAGCATCGACGACGGCCCGCGCAGCACATCGATGCGCTCCAGGGCGTATACGTCGGCACGCACGTTGTTGTAGAAGCCGACCTGGTTCAGCAAGCCATCGCGATACTGCGTGAAGTCCGTGCCTCGGAACTTGCCCCAATCACCGCGCGCGTCATTGCCGAACGGGCCGGCATAGACCCCGGCGCTGTAGCCGATGGCCTGCTGCACGGTCTGCGCACCCTGCGCTTCCATGCGGTCGCGCGTGATGACGGTGATCGACTGGGGCGTCTCCATCACCGGCGTGTCGGTCTTGGTGGCGGTGGCGCTGCGTTTCGCCACAAAGCCATGGACCGGGCCGGTGGCGCTTTCATCCTCGCTGCTGGCGCGCACCGTGACCGCCGGCAGTTCCGCCGCGGCTGCGGCCGCCGGCGCGGCAGGCACAGGGCTTTCGCCGGACTGCGCAAACACGCCGCCGGCCTGCAGGCTCAGCACGAGGGTGGTCAGGGAAAGACGGCATGGGGTGACAAGCGCGGAGCGGGCAAAGCGCGGCTTCGCCCGACGGTTCGGGTGCAGAGACATCACTTAGGGGGTCAAATTGTGGCGGTGCCGCCAAGCGGCATCACAAGTGGAAAATTCTGAATTACGAATAGGAATGATTCGTGATTACATCAGAATTGTAGCTGAATGTGTCAGACACGAGACATATGATCCGCATTTTTCGTGGGATTCTTTGTCCGGGTGACCGATTTTCCGCTTTGTACGATGTCAGCCACGCATTTTTACGCTGTAGCATAAAAATATTGCTCGCCTTATTTTCTGCTGCTACAGTAAATCCGAATGGAAATCGAGTTTGACTTGGCAAAGGACGCCATCAACCAACGTCATCACGGGTTGTCACTGGCCGCTGCAGGGTTGACTGACTTCGATAACGCCCTCCTGAAAATCGATGACCGCAAGCCATACGGCGAAGCCCGTTACATCGCATATGGACCAATTGGTACGCGCCTGTATTGCCTGGTATTCACGATGCGTGGCGACACACTCAGGGCAATCAGCCTGCGTAAAGCCAACTCAAGAGAGCTGCGAGACTATGAACAGGAAACCTGACCTCATCCGCCCCACCCCGGAAGAAGACGCCGCCATCTCGCAAGGGATTGCGCAAGACCCCGATGCGACGTCCGTGCCGACAGAGCAGTTCGGGAAGTTGCGCCCGGCACGGGAACTGCTCGGCAACGATAAAGCCGATGCACTGGCTAAACGTCGCGGCAGGCCTGCCAAACCGGCCGGCGAGCGCAAGGTCAATCAGACGCTGCGCATCGATCCCGACGTGCTGGCCGCCTACAAGGCAACCGGCAGCGGCTGGCAAACACTGATGAATGAGGCCCTGCGCGACTATGCGGCGGCGCGCCGGATGCTGCCCCGGCGCTAGTGCCGGACGATCCCGTCATTCGCCCTGCAAACGGCCAAGGAACCGCCTGCCCGCCTCGATCACCGCGCTGTCCGGCTGCATCTGGTAGCGCACGATCATGCCCTCGATGCACAGCATCGCCTCCGCCGCCACCGCCTGTGGCGCGCGCAGGCCGAGGCGCGCCGCGAGGTCGGCGACGAACGCCTCAAGGTCGGCCTTGTGGGCCGCCGCCTGCTGCTGCGCCTCGGCGTCGCCGCCGGCCTCGGCCACCACGTTGATGAAAGCGCAGCCGCGGAAGTCGCGGCCGAACCAGTCGGCCAGCGCGTCGGCGATCACGTCAAGGCGGGGCCGCTCGGCAAGGCGGGCTTCCACGTCCTGGCGGAACCACGCCATCCACTCGTCATGCCGGCGCGCCAGGAACGCCGCGATCAGCGCGTTCTTGGAGGCGAAATGCCGGTAGAGCGACATCTTGGCGACGCCGGATTCGGCAATGATCCGGTCGATGCCGGTGGCGCGGTAGCCCTCCTGGTAGAACAGGCGGGCTGCGGTGTCGAGAATGCGGTCGCGGGCGGAAGGCGTAGCCATGTGGTGCAGGCGGAGTAGCGAAAACAGGAGAACGCCCGGGGCTGCGTTAAGCGCCGCCCCGGGCCTGTGCTTCGATACTATGACAGACAGACCTGTCTAGCAATCGCCCGATCAGCCTTCCAGCTGGGCGGCAGCATCGCGCAGCGCCGTGCGCAGGCCCTCTTCCACCACCGGGTGGTAGAACGGCATGGTCAGCATCTGCGCGATGGTCAGCCCCTGCTGGTACGACCATGCCAGCAGGTGGGCGATGTTCTCGGCGCGCGGGCCGGTCCATTCGGCGCCCAGGAAGCGGCCCGTGGCCTGGTCGGCATAGACGTGCATCAGCCCCCGGTTCTTCAGCATGACGCGGCTGCGGCCCTGGTCTTCAAAGCTCACCTCACCGGTGACGAAGCTGCCCTCGGCCAGGTCCGCATAGCGCTGACCGACCATCGCGATCTGCGGGTCGGTGAACACCACCGCGATCGGCGCGCGACGCGCCAGCGGCTTCACCTGCGGATAGCTGGCGGCGTTCTCGCCGGCGGCCTTGCCCTCGTCCGCGGCCTCATGCAGCAGCGGCAGGATGTTGTTGGCATCGCCGGCGATAAAGACCGGCGCGTTGCCGCACTGGAGCGTGTGCGCGTCGAACAGCGGCACGCCGCGCGCATCCAGCGCCAGGCCGGTGTTCTCCAGGCCCAGGCCGCGCACATTGGGGGCGCGGCCGGTGGCTGCCAGCGCGTAGTCGAAGCGCTCGGTCACGCTGCGGCCTTCGCGGTCGAGGTAGGTCACCAGCACCTGGTCGCCGTCGCGGCCCATGTCGGTCACCTGCGCGTCAGGATCGAGATAGAACTCCTGGTTGAAGTTGCGCGCCGCGTCGGCGCGGATCACCGGGTCGGTCAGCGGCCCCAGCGAGCCGCTGACGCCGAACACGCGCACCCGCACCCCCAGCCGCGACAGCGCCTGGCCCAGCTCCAGCCCGATCACGCCGGGGCCGAACACCACCACGCTGGCAGGCAGGTCCTGCCACGAGAACACATCGTCATTGACGATCAGGCGGTCGCCGAACACCTTGAACGGCGCCGGCAGCACCGGCGTGGAACCGGTGGCGATGACCACGCGGCTGGCGCGCACGGTGGTGTGCCCATCCACCTCCAGCGTGGTGGTGTCGATAAAGCGGGCATAGCCCCGAATGCGGTCGGCCGGCGCGATGTTCTCCACGCCGCGCACCACGAAGCCGACAAAGCGGTCGCGCTCGCTGCGCACGCGCGCCATCACCTCGCGGCCATCGACGCGGATCTGGCCGTCGACATGCACGCCGAACGGCGCGGTGTGGCGCAGTTCATGCGCGGCCTCGGCGGCGGCGATCAGCAGCTTGGAGGGCATGCAGCCCACGCGGGCACAGGTGGTGCCGTAGGGGCCGCCTTCGATGATCACGGCGCGCTTGCCGGCCGCAATCGCGGCGCGGTAGGCGGCAAGGCCGGCGGTGCCTGCGCCGATCACGGCGACGTCGGTCTGGATGGTGGTCATGGCGGTGGTTCCTTTGTGTTCTGAAGCGTCAGGCTGGGTCAATCAGCGGGCTGGATGGCGCCGCCAGGCGCGGATTCGCGGGCAAGGCGGCGCCATCGGGTCCGGCGACTGCCGGCCCCGTGGCTCGGGGCAAGAATGGGAATCAGCTGATTGCAGCTCAGGCGGCCAGGTACTGCTGCAGCGCTTCGGCGCCGCCGATCAGCTTGCCGTTGATAAAGACCTGCGGCGCGGTCATCTCGCCCGACACGGCGCCCAGCACCTTGCCGCGCACCTTGTTGTCGAGCGGCACGTCGATGTAGTCGAAGCCGTTGTCGTCGAGCAGCTGCTTGGCCTTGGCGCAGAACGAGCACCCGACCTTGGAGAACACCACCACCTGGTCAGGCTTGCGCGCGCCGGGGGCGATGTGGGCCAGCATGGTGTCGGCATCGGACACCTTGAACGGGTCGCCCGGCTCCTCCGGCTCGATGAACATCTTCTGCACCACGCCGTCCTTGACCAGCATCGCATAGCGCCAGCTGCGCTTGCCGAAGCCCAGGTCGGCCTTGTCCACCAGCATGCCCATGCCTTCGGTGAATTCACCGTTGCCGTCGGGAATCATGGTGATGTTTGCGGACTCCTGGTCCTTGGCCCATTCGTTCATCACGAAGGTGTCGTTCACCGACACGCACAGGATGTCGTCGACACCATGCCTGGCGAAGACGGGGGCCAGTTCGTTGTAGCGCGGCAGGTGGGTCGAGGAACAGGTCGGGGTGAAGGCGCCCGGCAGCGAGAACACCACCACGGTCTTGCCGTCGAACAGCTCGCCGGTGGTGACGGTCTTCCACTCGTTGTCTTCACGCACACGGAAAGCGACATTGGGAACGCGTTGGCCTTCGCGGGATTGCAGCATCAGTTCACTCCTGGTTCTGGATCGGGTTGGTTTCGGCTGCGGGTTGCAGCGAAGGCCCTATTCTGGAGACCGGGATGTGATTTGTACAATTCATCGTATCAACAGCGATGATTGCCAAAGACTATGATTGGCTCATAGGTGCCACTTATCGGTCGGAAACCTCCGGCGCGCGCGGACGAAAAAGCATATTTTTTCGGGAAAACCCCGGGGAGTGCCCTATCATGCGGCATCTCCTCCGATTCCCTTCTTCGCAATGACCCGACCTTGCCGCCTGCCGTACCGCCATCGGTGGGCATCCCTGCTCGCGCTGTCGCTTGCGCTGGCCCTTCCCGCGCACGCCCAGACGCTGAAGAAGCCGGCGCTGGAAGCACTGGCCGGCAACAGCCAGGCTGCGGCCAAGGCGGCCCAGGCCGACCTGCCGGCCTTCATGGCGGCGGCGGCCAAGGCCGAGCCGACGGTCGCGCCCGCGGTGGCGGCGTGGCAGTCGAAGGCGCCGCTGTCGGGCGACAACCTGGTCAATGTCGCCCGGCTGCTAGGGGTCTACAACCGGCTGCGCAACGAGGCCGCGGCCATCGACGTGCTCGGCAAGATGGTGGCGCTGCGCACCGTGCGTGAGGAAAAGATCGCCCAGCACGAGAATCCCGCCATCATCGAGTTCGGCAAGATGATCGAAGGCATGGCGCGCGAGTTCGGGCTGGCCTATCGCAATGTCGATAACCGCGTGTTCGAGGTGACCCTGCCCGGCGGCGGCAAGGACACCTTCGGCATCCTGACCCACGCCGACGTGGTGCCGGCGGTGGCCGAGGAATGGGTGCTGGACGACGGCACCAGGCTTGACCCGTTCCGCATGACGCGCATCGGCGACCTGCTGTACGGGCGCGGCACCATCGACGACAAGGGCTCGATCGCGGCGGTGCTGTACGCGATGAAGACCGTCAAGGAAAGCGGCGTGCCGCTCGAGCGCAGCATCCGGCTGATGATCGAGACCACCGAGGAAACCGGTGGCGACGGCATGAAGTACTACCGCCAGCACACTACGCTGCCCGAGTACAACGTCGTGCTCGACAGCAAGTATCCGGCCGTAGTGGCCGAGAAAGGCGCGGGCACGCTGACCGTCTCGTTCGGCATCAAGGCGGCCGACGACAAGCGCGTGCCCAGCCAGGCCGACAGCAAGGGCCCGGCGATCGTCGCGATGCGCGGCGCGGCCTCGGCCAACGCCATTCCCGAAACCGCCACCGCGCGCATCGCCGGCGGCGATCCCGCCGCGGTGGCCGCAGCGCTGGAACAGGCGCGCGCCGAGTTCGTGCGCCGCTACACGCCGCGCGGCAAGTTCTCGATCGAGGTCAAGCGCGCCGGCAACGAGGTCGAGGTCAAGGTCACCGGCGCCTCGGCGCACGGCTCGCGGCCCGAAGAAGGCGTGAACCCGCTGCCGCGGCTGGCGCTGTTCCTGCAGGCCAGCGGCGTGCGCTTTGCCGAAAACCACTACCTGAACGCGGTCCGCTACCTGAACGACCTGTACGGCCTGGACTACCTGGGCAACCGCATGGACGTGGCCTACCGCGATCCGTTCATGGGCCCGCTGACCATGTCGCCCACGCTGGTGCGCGAGCGCGGCGAATACGTCGATGTGGTCACCAACGTGCGCATGCCGCGCGGGCGCACGCCGGACGATCTGGGCGGCAAGATCACCAAGCGCATCTTCGGCTGGGCCGCCACCCATGGGCCGGTCGAGATCAAGTACGACCAGGGCAACTGGATGGCGCGCGATCCGAAGGGCGCGTGGTTGTCCACGCTGCTTAACATCTTTGGCGACACCACCGGGCTCGAAGCCAAGCCGGTCTCCACCGCCGGCAGCACCACCGCCAAGCTGATGCCCAACGCCATCAACTTCGGGCCGGCCATGCCGGGCAAGAAGTACACCGCGCACAACGCGCGCGAGTACAAGGAAGTGGCCGACCTCAATCTCGATATGCAGATGTTCACCGAGATGCTGGTGCGGATCGGCAACCTGGACAAGATGCAGTAAGCTGGCTTTTCGTTTTTGCCCCTGTCCCGCGCGCGGGACAGGGGCAAGATTCATTACAGCCCCAGCTCGCTCAAGCCCGGATGCCCGTCCGGGCGCCGGCCCAGCGGCCAGTGGAACTTGCGGTCCTCTGACCGGATCGGCGCGTCGTTGATGCAGGCAAAGCGCCTGCGCATCAGCCCCGCCTCATCGAACTCCCAGTTCTCGTTGCCATATGACCGGTACCAGTTGCCGGAATCGTCGTGCCATTCATAGGCAAAGCGCACGGCGATGCGGTTCTCCTCGTGCACCCATAGCTCCTTGATCAGGCGGTAATCCAGCTCCTTCTGCCATTTGCGCTGCAGGAACGCGACGATATCAGTGCGGCCGTTGACGAACTCGGCGCGGTTGCGCCATGCGCTGTCGACGGTATAGGCCAGCGCCACGCGTTGCGGGTCGCGGCTGTTCCAGCCGTCCTCGGCGGCGCGGACCTTGGCGATGGCGGTTTCGTAGGTAAACGGAGGCAGCGGCGGCCGGATTTCAGATGGTGAGGACATGAAAGCTCCTTTAAGGGACTGGCATTGAACTGAGAAGAACCACGGGGTGATACAGATCTGTCTCATTATTGGTAGACAGATCTGTCTTGTCAAGGCAGGATGGCGAGAGAATTTGAAAGCAAGAGGCGGAGTGCGCCACGCACCGGCACGCCCTAAAGTTGGCACCATGCAAGCACAGGACAGGAGATTCGCAGTGAGCACCAGCCAGATTCAGCGGCCCGAAATGGCAGTCGCCGGGCCGCGCCGGCCGGTTCCGCAGCCACGTGGCGCGGCTGTCGGGCGGCGGCATGACGCGTCCGTGGCGACCCGGGTCGACGGCGTCGACTGGGCCGCGGTCGCGCGCGAGCTCGATGACTTCGGCTGCGCCGCCATCCCCGCCCTCTTGTCCGCCGACGAATGCGACGCGCTGGCCGCCGGCTATGGCAACGATGCACTGTACCGCTCGCGCATCGAAATGCGCCGACACGGCTTCGGCCAGGGCGAATACAAGTACTTCCGCTATCCCCTGCCCGGCCTGGTCGCGGCACTGCGCACGGCGCTCTACCCGCACCTGGTGCCGGTGGCCAACCGCTGGAATGCCGCCATGGGCATCGACGTCCGCTACCCCACCACGCACCCGGACTTCATCGCCCGCTGTCACCACGCCGGCCAGTCGCGGCCGACGCCCTTGCTGCTGCGCTACGGCCCGGGCGACTACAACTGCCTGCACCAGGACCTGTACGGCGAGCACGTGTTCCCGCTGCAGGTGGCGGTGCTGCTTTCCGAGCCCGGCCGCGACTTCACCGGCGGCGAGTTCGTGCTGACCGAGCAGCGCCCGCGCATGCAGTCGCGCGCCGAGGTGGTGACGCTGCGCCAGGGCGATGCCGTGGTGTTCGCGGTCAGCCAGCGGCCGGTGCAGGGCAGCCGCGGCAGCTATCGCGTGAACCTGCGGCATGGCGTCAGCCGGCTGCATGCCGGACAGCGCTACACGCTCGGCATCATCTTTCACGACGCTACGTGAGGCAGCCATGACCCGATCCATCCGTTCCGCACAAGCAGCCGAAGCGGCCCTGGTCGAACAGGATCCGCGCTGGGCGCGCGTGCTGGCGCGCGACCCCGGCGCCGACGGCGACTTCGTCTATGCGGTCAGGACCACCGGCGTGTATTGCCTGCCGAGCAGCCCGTCGCGCCTGCCGCATCCGGCCAATGTCGAATTCTTCGACAACGCCGCCGCGGCCGAAGCCGCCGGCTACCGGCCCAGCCGCCGTGCCGCGCAGCCGGCGCTGGCGACACGGCACGCGGCCATGGTGGCCGAGGCCTGCCGCCGGATCGAGGCCGCCGACGCCGTGCCCACGCTGCCGCAGCTGGCCAGCGCCGCGGGCATCAGCCCCTATCACTTCCACCGCCTGTTCAAGAGCGCTACCGGCCTGACCCCACGCGCGTACGCTGCCGCGCATCGGGCCAGGAAACTGCGCGAGCAACTGGGCTCCAGCGACTCCGTGACCGAAGCCATCTACGACGCCGGGTTCGGCTCCAACAGCCGCTTCTACGAGAGCGCCGACGCCGTGCTCGGCATGACCCCATCGCACTACCGCGCCGGCGGCGCCGACATCGATATCCGCTTTGCCATCGGGGAATGCTCGCTGGGCGCGATCCTGGTGGCGCAGAGCCAGCGCGGCGTCTGCGCGATCCTGCTGGGCGACGATCCGCAAGCGCTGCTGCAAGACCTGCAGGACCGCTTCCCGCGTGCCAACCTGATCGGCGGCGACGCGCAGTTCGAGCAGTTGGTGGCGCAGGTGGTGGGCCTGATCGAAGCGCCTTCGATCGGCCTGGCACTGCCGCTGGACGTGCGCGGCACCGCCTTCCAGCAGCGCGTATGGCAAGCGTTGCGTGAAATCCCCGCCGGCAGCACCGCCAGCTACGCCGAGATCGCGGCCCGCATCGGCGCGCCGCGCGCGGTGCGCGCGGTGGCGCAGGCCTGCGCGGCCAACCACCTGGCGGTGGCGATTCCCTGCCATCGCGTGGTGCGCAGCGACGGCGACCTGTCGGGCTATCGCTGGGGCGTGGCGCGCAAGCGCGAACTGCTGGAGCGCGAGGCGCAGGGCTGAAGCCGCGCGCCGCTCAGCCCATAGCGGGCGCCTGGATCTTTGCCAGGTAATCGTGGATCTGCGCCACCACCGCCGCGCCTTCGCCAACCGCGGCGGCAACGCGCTTGGTCGATCCCGCCCGCACGTCGCCGATGGCGAACACCCCCGGCACGCTGGTCTGCAGCGGATACGGCACCGCCGACGCGCACCCCAGCGAGCCGCCGCCGGTGCGCACGAAGCCCTTGTCATCGACCTCGACATGGCAGGTGCGCAGCCACGCCGCATTCGGGTCGGCGCCGATGAACAGGAACAGGTGCCGCACCGCCATGGTGACCGGCGCGGGATGCTCGGCGCGGCAATCGTAGTGCACCGCGCTGAGCCAGCCGTCGCCGTCGAGCGCGCTGATCTGTGCGTGGGTATGCAGCGTGATATTGGGCAGCGCTGCGATGCGGTCGATCAGGTAGCGCGACATGGTGGCGGCCAGGCCCGGGCCGCGCACCAGCATATGCACGTGTGCCGCATGCGAAGCCAGAAACACCGCCGCCTGCCCGGCCGAATTGCCGCCGCCCACCAGCATCGCCGGCTCGTTCTTGCACAGCTTGGCCTCCACCGGCGAGGCCCAGTAGTAGACCCCGCGGCCTTCGAAATGCTCGAGCGCTGCGATGTCGGGGCGGCGGTACTGCGCGCCGGTGGCGATCACCACGGTATGGGTCGGCACCATGCGGCCGTCGGTCAGCTCCAGTCGTATCGGGTCGGCGCCGCAGTGCAATGCTTTGACCTCAAGCGGAATCGCGATGTGCGCGCCGAACTTGAGCGCCTGCACGAACGCGCGCCCGGCCAGCGCCTGTCCGGAGATGCCGGTCGGAAAGCCCAGGTAGTTCTCGATGCGCGCGCTCGCGCCCGCCTGCCCGCCCGGCGAGCGGCAATCGATCACCGCCACCGACAGGCCTTCGGAGGCGGCATAGACCGCCGTGGCCAGCCCTGCCGGCCCGGCACCGACCACCACCACGTCATAGACGTGGTCGGGGTCGAACTCCGGCAGCAGTCCGAGGCACGACGCCAGTTGCCCCTCGTCCGGGGCGCGCAGCACGCGGCCGTCGGCGCAGATCACCAGCGGAAAGTCGCTCGCGGGCGCGTTGGCGTAGTCGAGCAATAGGGAACAGTCGCGGTCGGCGTCGATATCGATGACCGTATGCGGGTAGCCGTTGCGCCGCAGGAACGCCTGCAGCGCCAGCAGCTGCGGCTCGGTGCCGTGGCCAACCAGCACCGGGCCGCTGCCGAACTCGATCAGCCCCACGCGGCGCAGGATCAGGGCGCGCATGATGCGCTCGCCCAGTTCGGCCTCGGCCACCAGCAGCGCGCGCAGCCGGTCCGGCATGATCACGTAGCCGTGGGTCTCGGTGACGGCGACGCCGTCGACCAGAGCGGGGCGGCCGGCCAGGGTGCCGACCTCGGCCAGGAAGTGCCCGGCGCCCTGCTCGGTGATCTGGTGTTCGCGTCCCAGGCCGTCGCGCCGCATCACGCGTACGCGGCCGCTGGTGACCAGATACATACCGCGCCCGGACTGGCCGATGGCAAACAGCTTTTCGCCCGCGTGCCAGCTCTGCGGCGTGCCGAAACGCCGCACGCGCGCCATCTCGTCGGCAGTGAGTTGCGGGAACATCTGGTGCCAGCGTGATTCCAGCGTGGAGTACGGTGCGTCCAGGCCGCCACCGGCTTCCGCGCCCGGCTCCGTTTCGGCCGCCACTGCCTCCGCCTGCAAGTTCGTCATGCTGCCCCCTGATGACATCGGTACTTGCCGGATCGCCCATATCCCGGCTGCCGCGGCGCGGCTTATCGATAGTAGACGGCACGACCAGGAATGCGAGGCCATGGGCGCCGACAGTTGCGCATTGCGCCGGCTTGGGATTGAATGTTCGCCTCGGCGCTCCGGCAAGCCTGTACCGGCGCCGCCACTGTCAGAACACTGAAGACTTGATGCCATCCACCCCTGAATCCGATCCGACCCCGTCCAACGACCGTCCCGCGCGCGCGGCATTGCGCGCCCTCACGCCAGTCGAAGGACGCGTGCTGGGCGTGCTGGTCGAAAAGCAGCACACCGTACCCGATACCTACCCGCTGTCGCTCAACGCGCTGGCTTCGGGCTGCAACCAGAAGACCGCGCGCGCGCCGGTGATGAACGTCAGCGAGGCCGAGATCCTTGAGGCCATCGACGGCCTCAAGGGCCTGAGCCTGGTCTTCGAAGGCAGCAGCAGCCGCGTGCCGCGCTTCGAGCACAACATGCAGCGGGCGCTCGGCGTGCCGAGCCAGTCGGTCGCGCTGCTGGCGATGCTGCTGCTGCGCGGCCCGCAGACGGCCGCGGAACTGCGCCTGAATACCGCGCGCCTGCACAGCTTTGCCGACATTTCCTCGGTCGAGGCCTTCCTCGACGAGCTGGCCAGCCAGGCGCCGCCGCGCGTGGTGCGCCTGCCGCGTGCCCCCGGCGCCCGTGAAAACCGCTGGATGCATCTGCTGAGCGGCGAAGCCAGCGCCGCCGCGGCGGCCGAAGACAGCGGGCGTGGCGCCGACGGCGACGCCGCACCGTCGGCGGAGCTGGAACAGCTGCGCGCCGAGCAGCAGGCACTCACCGAAAAAGTGGCCAGGCTGCAGGGCCTGGTCGAACATATGGCTGCGCAGCTAGGCATCTGCGCGGACGAGTTTCTCGGCTGATCCCGAGTACCGACCATCCCGCCGGAAGTTCCGCCCCCGCCCTTGCTGGCCCACACTTCCGGGTTGGGGTAAATTCAAGGCGGTTAATTGCGCTATTACAAAAAAGAACGCGCCCGCCGCGGTGGCGGGCCGAACTGTCGGATGGCCTGTACGTCGCCTATCCTTTTGCACAGGAAGCCGACAAGCCAGGGGAGACCGCCGCAGCCATGGACAAGACAGCCTTTGTATTCGCCGGCGGCGGAAGCCTGGGTGCGATCCAGGTCGGGATGCTGCGTGAACTGGCGGCCTGGGGCGTATCGCCCGATATCGTGATCGGCGCGTCGGCCGGGGCCATCAACGGTGCCTACTTTGCCTGCAACCCGGGCTTGGGCGGCGCGCAGCGACTAGAGGAACTGTGGCGCGCGATCCGGCGCACGGACATCCTGCCGTGGAGCTGGCGCAGTGTCTGGAACATGTTCGGCGGCAGCCGCGGCCATCTCGTGGAGGCGACGGGTTTGCGCAGCCTGCTGTCACGGCATTTCGGGCCGCGCAAGCTGGAAGCCGCCGAACTGCCGCTGCACGTGGTGGCGACCGACATGCAGAGCGGCGACGAGGTGGTGCTGTCCAGTGGCAGCATCGTCGACGCGGTGCTGGCCAGCGCCGCCATCCCTGGCGTCTTTCCGCCGGTGCAGTTCGGGGGCCGTACCCTGATCGACGGCGGCGTGGCCAACAATACGCCGGTGTCGACCGCGATCCGCCTGGGCGCCACCCGCGTGATCGTGCTGCCGGCGGGCTTTACCTGCGCCGAGCGCCGTCCGCCGCGCGGCGCGCTGGAGCATGCGTTCAACGCGCTCTCGCTGCTGGTGGCGCGCCAGCTGGTGCACGACCTGCAGCACTTCTCCAGCCAGGCGCAGATCAGCGTGGTTCCGCCGCTGTGCCCGCTCGACATCTCGCCCTACGACTACTCACGCTGCGGCGAACTGATCGACCGCGCTGCAGCCACCACGGCCGAGTGGCTGCGCGCCAAGGGCCTCGACACTCCACGCATCCCCGGCGCCCTCGCCCCGCATTCGCATGACGAGACGGCACCGAGCTGCAGTGCCGACATTCCGGCGGCGGCGCCGCACTGAAGCGCGGGCTCACCGCCGCGACTCCACTGCGCCGGCCTGCATTGCCGGATGGATCGAAGCGCCGAAGTACCGCGGGGATGGCAAGCCGCCCCCCGCGCCGTTGCTACAATCCGGCCCATGCCCAGCCAAGCCGAACGCAGCGCCAGTACCCGCCAGTCCCTGATCGAAGCCGCCGCGACCCTGCTCATCGAGCAAGGCTACGCGGCCTTTGCCGAAGCGCGCGTGTGCGAGCTGGCGGGCACCAGCCGCGGCTCGCTGCGCCACCACTTTCCGGAAGGGCGCTACGACCTGCTGCCGGCCATGCTGAAGTTGCTGCTCGAGCGCGAAGCCGAGCGCCTGGCTGCGCTCGGGCCGCTGGGCCCGTCACTGCGCCTGCACCTGATGCTGCATGTGCTGGCACACCGGCCGCAACGGCATGCCTCGCTGGCGATTCTGGAGGTGTGGATGGCAACGCGCGGCGACATCCGTCTTGCCCGCGCCGTGCACGAACCGCTGGCGGCGGTGCCGCAGCGGCTGTTCGGCCAGCCGCCGGACGCACCGCCACAGCCGGAATGGCTGGCACTGCGCTGTTTCCTGCACGGCGCCACCCTGCACAGCTTCGCGCCGGACTACGATGCGCGGCAACTGTCGGAGGCCGTGCGCTGGCTGATCGCGCAGCTGCCACGGCCCGACGGCCTGGACGCGGTGCTGGCCCGGATGCAGGCCCAGCCGCGCTAGCGTGCTGACCTGCACGCTGACCTGCACGCTCAAGGCAGCCGCGCCAGCAGCCGGTCGTGCAGCGCGGGCGGCAATGCCAGCCTGCCCTTGCGGCCCGGCGCGGCCGGATCGAACACCACGGCGTGCCCGTCCCAGCTGAGCCGCACCGGCCCGGTACTGGTGAAGGTGCGATGGGCCAGCACCCGGTCGCGTTCGGCGCCGTAGATCCGCAGCAGGATCCGCTCGCCGCCCAGGTAGCAGTATTCGGCGGCGTAGCGGGCCGCGGCATCTACCATCGGCACCCGGCGGCAGTTGTGCGCGCCGGCCCGCTCGGTAACGCCGTGGCCGTAGACGATGGCGGTCCAGATCGCGCCGACCGCCAGCACGCGGCCGGCGCTGACCAGCAGCATGCGCCGGGCACGCGCCGGGCGCCCATGCGGCGATGCCATGACATAAGCCACCGCGCGGAACGCGGCCAGTCCCAGCAACAGCAGCGCCACCGCGGCCAGGTGGAAATAGACCGCCGAATCCGGCATTGACGCCATGATATGGGCCATCCCTGCCCTCCTCCCCGTAAATGCCTGAAGCCACGGCCGGCAAGGGCCAGCAGCATCCGGCATTCCAGTCCCGAACAAAATGAATCGGCGGGATTTATTCCCGATAATCAATAATGCACGCCTTATTTCCATTCAAGCCACCAGAATAATCAAGCGCCGGGATCGCGCCAATTCGGTGTATTCCCGCTGTGCTATTTTTGCGGGGCGTTATCGGAGTGATTTGCGGGAGGCAGACTGGCCAGCAGCGCGAGCAGCCGTGCCGCCGTTGGCGCCACGATCGCTGCCAGCACCGTGGCCATGCCTGCATCGCCGTCGCCGGCGGCATGCTCGAGCCGCTGCGCCGTCAGCCGCAGCGCATGGCAACCGACATAGTGGGCGGAGGCCTTGAGCCGGTGCGCTACGCCCCGCACCGCCTCCAGGTCCGGCCCGGCCCGGCGCAGTTGCGCCAGGTCATCGCGGGTCGAGGTCACCAGCGCATGCAGCAGTTCCCTGGCGAATGCCGGGTTGCCGAAGGTCTGCGCGGCAATGGCCCCGGCGATGCCGGCGCCCTCGCGCGGGGACAGCGCCACGTAGTGCTGGCCGGCCAGCATGGCGAGCAAGGACGCTTCGGTGACCGGCGCGGGCAGAGTGGCCACGCCCGCGTCTGTGCCAGCCGCCGGTACCGCGCCCGGCGGCAACACCACGGCGCAAACCGCGCCGCGGGCGCGCCATGTGTGCATCAGCGAGGAAGGCACCCCGGCAGCCGCACTCGCCATCACCAGTTCGACATCGGCGGCCATATCCGCCTCTGGCGCGCCCACGTCGATCCGCACCACAAAGCCGAGGTCATGCAGGATCCGGGCGGTATCCGCGAGCCGGCCCGGGGCGCCGGCGGGTGCAAGGAGCAAGGCTCTGGGGCCGGACTGCGCTTCGGCCGCGTCCACGCTATCCCACCGCAATATGGTGGCGCCGCGCAAAATCGATGACATCGACAATCGATTTTGCCCCCAGTTTTTCCATCACCCGGGTCTTGTGCGTGCTGACGGTCTTGTTGGAAATAAACAAAACCTGCCCAATTTCCTTGTTCGACATGCCCTTGGCCAGCATCTGCATGACCACCAGTTCCTTGTCCGACAGCGAGGCCAGCCGTTCGGCTTCGTCGGCCAGCCCGGATTTGCCGTGGTCGATTTCCGGCATCACCGTATAGCCCGCCAGCACCGACTCCGTGCACCGCACGATTTCGGCCAGCTCCTGCGTCTTGCTGACAAAGCCATGGGCGCCGGCATGGCGCGCGCGCGGGGCGAAGGCGTTCTGGTCCTGGCCCGAGATCACCAGGATGCGCACCGTGGGATGGCTGGCCTTGAGGCGCGGAATCACGTCCAGCCCGTTGATCTTGGGAATATCCAGATCCAGGATGACCACGTCGGGCATGTATTGCCGCACGATCTCGATGGCCGCCTGGCCATTGTCCGCCTCGAGCACGTGGGTGATGCCCAGCACCTGGGAAAAGTGCGTCTTGAGTACGGCACGCACGGGCGGGTGGTCATCGACAATCAGGATTGTGGTCAAGCTGTACTCCGTTGCAAACATCGCGTTTTCCGCGCGAGGGGGCACATCATTGTGCTAAGCCTTTGCGCCTTACGAAACCAGAAATTTCCGAGGCTCGGGTGGTTTCTTCCGAAAGGCCGCGCCTGCCATAGCGGCGGTGCCGTTCATGTGATGCACCGCAAACGTGCTGGCATTGCAGTGCCGCCGACATGCCTCCCACCACGCCGCAAGCGGGCCCAGATTGTGTTCTATATGTGGCGCAGCCGACGGCAAAGTGCCCGCGATTTCGAAATTTCCGTATCAATTTCAGATTCGTCCTAATGAGATGGCGGGCCAGCGCCCCTAGAGTGAAAGCACTTCACCGACCTCGCCGACCCGCTTGCCGCTCCGTCCGCTCTCTTCTGCTTCGCCACCCGTCACCACGCGCCCGCTTCGTGCTGCTGTCGATTCCACCCAACCCGCCCCGGCCCCGGCAAGGGCCGGCCGGAGCGCGCGTGCGCGGCGACTCGCGTGCGCCATGGCCGTGGCCATCGGCCTGTCGCATGGCGCGCTGACCGCGGCGCTGGCGGCGACCGTGCCGGCGTCCGCGCCAGCGGCGCATTCGCATGCGCACCTGCTGGGCTGGTCCACCGGGGTGCTCTGCGTCATCACGCCATGCCTGCTGGCGTGGATCATCGCGCTGTACCGAGAGGTGCGCCGACGCCGTGCCGCCGAAACCGCCCTGCAAGACTGCGTTGCCATCCAGACCGCGCTGCTTGACGGCATTCCGCAGCCGGTCTACCTGCGCGACGCGGCGTTGCGGCTCATCGCCTGCAACCGCAGCTATGAGGAACTGCTTGGCGCCACGCGCGGCAGCCTGCTGGGACAGCCGCTGGACGCCGTGCTGTCGGCACACCCCCTTGCCACCGATATGGCCGAGCTGGCTCGCGACTACCGCCAGGTCGTCGAAGACGGCGCACCGCTGCACGCGGACCGGTGCCTGCACCTGGGCGACCGCACGCTGCACGTACTGAACTGGCTGACCCCGCTGCGCGGCGCCGACGGCTCCATCAAGGGCCTGGCTGGCGGCTGCGTCGACCTGACCGAGCGCCACCAGATGCTGGCCGAGCTGGCCCAGGCCAAGACCGAGGCGGAAGCCGCCAACCGCACCAAGTCCGCGTTCCTGGCGTCGGTCAGCCACGAGATCCGCACGCCGATGAATGCCATCACCGGCATGCTCGAGCTGACGCTGGCGCAATGCCAGTTGCCAGACGAGCAGCGGCTGCAGCTGGTCACCGCGCACAAGTCGGCACTGGGGCTGCTGGCGCTGATCGATGACCTCCTCGACCTGTCCAAGCTGGAGGCCGGCAAGTTCAGCATCCACCCGGCGCCAGCGTCGCTGTCAGGGCTGGTCGACGATACCCTGCTGATCTTCGGACCCGTGGCAGCGCAAAAGGGCTTGCCCCTGACCAGCGGCGTCAGCGCCGCGCTGGCGCCGCTGCATCAGGTCGACGCGCTGCGCTTCCGGCAGATCCTGGCCAACCTGGTGTCCAATGCGGTGCGCTTTACCGACAGCGGCACGGTCCACGTCCGCCTGGATGCGCAGGCGCCCTGCGACGGCGTCCAGCACGTCATGCTGACGGTCTCCGACAGCGGTGTCGGCATTCCCTTCGAGGCCCAGGTCCGGCTGTTCCAGCCGTTCGAGCAGGTGCATGGCTGCGCGCGCACCCACGCCGGCGGCACCGGGCTGGGACTGGCCATCTGCCGGCGCCTGGCCACTGCCATGGGCGGCGGCATCACGCTCACCAGCCAGCCGGGCCGGGGCACGCGCGTGCTGGTGTCGCTGCCGCTGCAAATCGCCAGCGCACCGCAGCCGGCCGAGCCGGCGCCGCCATTGCCCGTGGCGGGTTGTCCGCGGCGCGGCGCCTGCATCCTGGTCATCGATGACCACGCCCCCAATCGCCTGCTGCTGCAACGCCAGCTGGAACACCTGGGCCACCGCGTCAGCACGGCGTGCGATGGCTGCGAAGCGCTGGCCGCGCTGGACCGCGACAAATTCGACGTGATCGTTTGCGACTGCGCCATGCCGGTGATGGACGGCCTCGCCTTCACGCGCGCGGTGCGGGCCCGCGGCGACGCCCACCACCGCGTGCCCATCGTCGGCTGCACCGCCAGTGCCGCCGCCAGCGACCATGCCGCGGCCCTGGACGCGGGCATGAACGCCGTGGTGGTCAAGCCGGTGGGCCTGCAGGCCCTGGATGCCGCCGTGTCGCAGGCGTGCGGCGGCCGGCCGCCGCCGTCCAGGACGCCGCAGCCGGAACCAGCCGGCCCCGGCCAGGGGCAAGACCTGGCGCCGTCTGCCGGCATGGTGAGCGAGGACAGTTCCCGCGACGAAGCCGCCCCCGGCGCGCGGGCATCGTGGTGTGCGGTCTGCCGCGCGATGAACGTGCAGTGCGACCGCATCGATCTGCCCGAGGACTGACCGGTCCGCTTCAGGACTCCATCGGCACCGCGCTGGTGCACTTGATCTCGTCCAGGCACACGCTCGACTTCACGCCGCTGACGCCCGGAATGCGCATCAGCGTATCCAGCAGGAAATCCGACAGCGATTTCAGGTCGCGCGCGACCACCTTCAGCACGTAGTCGATATCGCCCGTCACCGAGAAGCACTCCTGGATCTGCGCCAGTTCCGCCACCAGCCGCTTGAAGTTGGACAGGTCGCGGATATGCCCGCGCTCCATCGTTACATGGATAAAGGCCACCACGCCGAAGCCCAGCGCCGCGGCGTCCAGCCGCGCCTCGTAGCGCTTGACCAGCCCGGCCTCTTCCAGCCGGCGGTGGCGCCGCAAGGTCTGCGCCGGCGACAGCGCGATGGCCTCGGCCAGTTCCAGGTTGGATGCCCGCCCGTGCTCCTGCAGCACCCCGAGCAAGCGGCGATCGGTGCGGTCCAGCTCGATTGATTGCACTTTGGTTTCCTCATCTTACGCATTCAGGAAATCAAATTTCATAATCTAGGGTTTCCCTGCCTGTTTTACGAAATCCAATTTTGCCGCCCCGAATATACACTGCATCCCAAGCAAGCGCACCGCAAACCCCTGCAGACAGGGCTCCGGTGCCGAGCCGGCTGGCCCCGGCGCGACTGCGCAAGCAAGTGCTGAAGCCACAATATTATTTCCCGCCCCTACGTTCTTACCGAGAAAGCCATGGCCGACCTGTTTGACAATCCGATGCAGCTGATGGGCTTCGAATTCGTGGAATTCGCCTCGCCCACCCCCAACGTGCTTGAGCCACTGTTCGAGCAGATGGGTTTCACGCTGGTGGCAAAGCACCGTTCCAAGGATGTGGTGCTGTACCGCCAGGGCGACGTGAACTTCATCGTCAACCGCGAGCCGCACAGCCACGCCGCCTACTTTGCCGCCGAGCACGGCCCCAGCGCCTGCGGCATGGCTTTCCGCGTCAAGGATTCGCACAAGGCCTATGCGCGCGCGCTGGCACTGGGCGCGCAGCCGGTCGAGATCCCGACCGGCCCGATGGAGCTGCGCCTGCCGGCGATCAAGGGCATTGGCGGCGCGCCGCTGTACCTGATCGACCGCTTCGAGGAAGGCAAGTCGATCTATGACATCGACTTCGAGTTCATCGAGGGCGTCGACCGCCATCCGGTCGGTCACGGCCTCAAGCTGATCGACCACCTGACCCACAACGTCTACCGTGGCCGCATGGCGTATTGGGCCAATTTCTACGAAAAGTTGTTCAATTTCCGCGAAATCCGCTACTTCGACATCCAGGGCGAATACACCGGCCTGGCCTCCAAGGCCATGACCGCGCCGGATGGTAAAATCCGCATTCCGCTGAACGAGGAATCGTCTAAGGGCGCCGGGCAGATCGAAGAGTTCCTGATGGCCTTCAACGGCGAAGGCATCCAGCACATCGCCTTCCTGACCGACAACCTGATCGAAGTCATCGACCGCCTGCAACTGGCCGGCGTGCCGCTGATGACCGCACCGAACGACTACTACTACGAGGCGCTCGACACCCGCCTGCCCGGCCACGGCCAGCCCGTCGAGCAACTGAAGTCGCGCGGCATCCTGCTGGACGGCACCACCGAAGGCGGCAAGCCCCGTCTGCTGCTGCAGATCTTCTCCAAGACCGCGCTCGGCCCGGTGTTCTTCGAGTTCATCCAGCGCCAGGGCGACGAAGGCTTCGGCGAAGGCAACTTCAAGGCACTGTTCGAGTCGCTGGAACGCGACCAGATCGAACGCGGCACGCTCAAGGTCGAGGCCTGACCGGCATCGGCCAGCACTGACCGGCCGCCTTCGTCGGCGCGCCGGTCCGGCAACGCGCACGCCCCGCGCGGCAGACACCCTGCCGCGCGCGCGGCGACGACCCCCAGGCCCAAGCGTCCGACTCCGACAATAGCCAGAGACGCGGGCCCGCATTCCATGAGAATGGGTAGAGGAAACACTGCATGCATTCCAGCAACAATGACGGCTCGCTCAAGCGCGGGCTGAAGAACCGGCACATCCAGCTGATCGCCCTGGGTGGCGCCATCGGCACCGGACTTTTCCTGGGCATCGCCCAGACCATCAAGATGGCGGGACCTTCGGTCCTGCTGGGCTATGCCATCGCCGGCATCGTCGCGTTCTTCATCATGCGCCAGCTCGGCGAGATGGTGGTGGACGAGCCCGTCGCCGGCTCGTTCAGCTACTTTGCCGACAAGTACTGCGGCCACTTCGCCGGCTTCCTGTCGGGCTGGAACTACTGGGTGCTGTATATCCTGGTGAGCATGGCCGAGCTTTCGGCCGTCGGCATCTACGTGCAGTACTGGTGGCCCGAGATTCCCACCTGGGTCTCGGCGCTGGCGTTCTTCGTCATCATCAACGCGATCAACCTGGCCAGCGTGAAGTCCTTCGGCGAGATGGAATTCTGGTTCTCGATCATCAAGGTCGCGGCGATCATCGGCATGATCGGCTTCGGCGGCTACCTGCTGCTGTCCGGCAACGCCGGCCCGCAGGCCAGCGTGGCCAACCTTTGGCAGCACGGCGGCTTCTTCCCCAACGGCATGGGCGGCCTGGTGATGGCCATGGCGGTGATCATGTTCTCGTTCGGCGGCCTGGAACTGGTAGGAATCACCGCGGCCGAGGCGGACTCGCCCGAGAAGACCATCCCCAAGGCCACCAACCAGGTGATCTACCGTATCCTGATCTTCTATGTGGGCGCGCTGGCGGTGCTGCTATCGCTGTACCCGTGGGAGAACGTGGTCACCGGCGGCAGCCCGTTCGTGCTGATCTTCCACGCGCTGAACAGCAACTGGGTGGCCAACGTGCTGAACGTGGTGGTGCTGACCGCGGCGCTGTCGGTCTACAACAGCGGCGTGTACTGCAACAGCCGCATGCTGTACGGCCTGGCCAAGCAGGGTAATGCACCCAAGGCGCTGCTCAAGGTCAACCAGCGCGGCATCCCGCTGACGGCACTGGCGTTCTCGGCGGTGGCCACCGCGGCCTGCGTGGTGATCAACTACTTCATGCCGGGCAAGGCCTTCGAGCTGCTGATGGGGCTGGTGGTGTCGGCGCTGATCATCAACTGGGCCATGATCAGCCTGATCCACCTGAAGTTCCGCGCCGACAAGCGCAAGGCCGGCCAGGCCACGGCGTTCCAGAGCTGGGGCTATCCGCTGACCAACTACCTGTGCCTGGTGTTCCTGGCCGGCATCCTGGTGGTGATGTACCTGACCGAAGGCCTGCGCCTCTCGGTGTACCTGATCCCGGTGTGGCTGGTGGTGCTCGGCGTGAGCTACCTGGTGCGCCAGAAGAAGGCCGGCGCCGCGCTGCAAGCCGGTGTGGCCGCGCAGCAACTGCGCTGACCGCCCCCCAGCCAGGCTGGCGCCTGCAGGCCGCGGGCGCCGCCGGTTAAAATCCCAGGCTGCGCGGCGCCTTGCGCCGCGGCAGCCGCCCCCGACCCAACTCCATCGCATCCCATGTTCGCACACATCGAGGCCTTTCCCGGCGATCCGATCCTCTCGCTCAACGAGGACTTCCAGCGTGACCCGCGCACCGACAAGGTCAACCTGAGCATCGGCATCTACTTTGACGACGACGGCCGCCTGCCGGTGATGCAGGCGGTGGCGCAGGCCGAGGCCGCGCTGCTGGCCGACATGGGTCCGCGCCCCTACCTGCCGATGTCGGGCCTGGCGGCCTACCGCAACGCCGTGCAGGCGCTGGTGTTCGGCGAGGACTCGCCGGCGCGCGCCGCCGGCCGCATCGCCACGCTGCAGACGCTGGGCGGCTCGGGCGCGCTGCGCGTGGGCGCTGATTTCCTCAAGCGCTACTACCCGCAGGCGCAGGTGTGGATCAGCGACCCCAGCTGGGAAAACCACCGCGTGGTGTTCGAGCGCGCCGGATTTACCGTCAATACCTACCCGTACTATGACGACGCCACCGGCGGCCTGAAGTTCGACGCCATGATGGACGCGCTGCGCGCGATCCCGGCCGGCAGCATCGTGCTGCTGCACGCGTGCTGCCACAACCCGACCGGTGTCGACCTGAACCAGGACCAGTGGCGCCAGCTGATCGCGCTGCTCAAGGCCAACCAGCTGCTGCCGTTCGTCGACATGGCCTACCAGGGTTTTGGCGCCGGCCTGGAAGACGACGCCTTCGCCATCCGCGAACTGGTGGCGCAGGACGTGCCCTGCCTGGTAGCCAACTCGTTCTCGAAGAACTTCTCGCTGTACGGCGAGCGCTGCGGCGGCCTGAGCGTGTTCTGCAACACCGCGGCCGAAGCATCGAACGTGCTGGGCCAGCTGACCGGCGCGGTGCGCGCCAACTACAGCAACCCGCCCACGCACGGTGCGCGCGTGGTCGCCAAGGTGCTGACCACGCCCGAGCTGCGCCAGCTGTGGGAACAGGAACTGGCCCAGATGTGCGGCCGCATCGCGCGCATGCGCGAGGCCATCCACCACAATCTGCGCGACCATGTCAGCGGCGAGGCGCTGTCGCGCTACCTGACCCAGCGCGGCATGTTCACCTACACCGGCCTCACCGCCGACCAGGCCGGGCGCCTGCGCGAGCAGCACGGCGTGTACCTGCTGCGCTCGGGCCGCATGTGCGTGGCCGGGCTGAACGAGGGCAATGTCGGCATCGTGGCCAAGGCCATCGGCAGCGTGCTGAAGGGCTGAACCCGGTTCCACACGGCCTCATGGCGGCGCCTCCGGGCGCCGTTTTTGTTTTGTGGCGCGCGGATTCACCCAGCGTAATTTCTACACGCACCGCGTGGCGTTTTTGACGCTTGCGCCCCCGTGTAGCCGTACCGCCTGCGGCGCCATGGCCGGGGCGCTGCCCGGCACTGAACTTGCAGCCTTCCGGTATTCCCGGCGCCTTCCGACGACATGCCGGGACGCCGACAGAAGGCTCGCCCATGTCCGAAGACAACGTACCGGCCCATTGCAGCACCACCGCCCCGCCAGGCGCGGCCACCCGCGCAGTGACGCTCCATGTCAACGGCAAGCCCTGCACGCTGCAGCTGGAACCGCGCTGCACGCTGCTCGACGCGCTGCGTGAAATCCTCCATCTGACCGGCGCCAAGAAGGGCTGCGACCGCGGCCAGTGCGGCGCCTGCACGGTGCTGGTCGAAGGCCGCCGCATCAACGCCTGCCTGACGCTTGCGGTGATGCAGGAAGGCCGCCACATCACCACCATCGAAGGCCTGGCCAGCGGCGATACGCTGCACCCGATGCAGCAGGCCTTCGTCACCCACGACGCGCTGCAGTGCGGCTTCTGCACCCCCGGCCAGATCTGCTCGGCGGTAGGCATGCTGGCCGAGGCGCAGGCCGGCCATGCCAGCGCGGTGCGGCCGCTGGGCGCGCCGCCGCTGCCGCTCGGCGACGACGAGATCCGCGAGCGCATGAGCGGCAACCTGTGCCGCTGCGGCGCTTACCCCAATATCGTCGCCGCGGTCCGCGCCGCCTGCGGCAAGGGCGGCAGCTAAGGCTGGGTATGAATCCTTTCGCTTATGAACGGCCGGGCTCGGTCGACGAGGCCATGCGCCTGGGGAGCCAGCCGGGCGCGCGCTATGTGGCCGGCGGCACCAACCTGCTGGACCTGGTCAAGGCCGGCGTGGAAGCGCCGCGGCTGCTGGTCGACGTCAGCCGGCTGCCGCTGGACCAGATCGCGGCGCTGCCCGATGGCGGCCTGCGCCTGGGCGCGATGGCCAGCAACACCGATGCGGCCAACCATGCGCTGGTGCGCGAACGCTATCCGCTGCTGGCGCAGGCGCTGCTGTCGGGCGCGTCCGGGCAGCTGCGCAATATGGCCACGGTGGGCGGCAACCTGCTGCAGCGTACCCGCTGCCATTACTTCTATGACCTGGGCTTCCCGGCCTGCAACAAGCGCAAGCCCGGCTCGGGCTGCGGCGCGCGCGACGGCATCAACCGCATCCATGCCATCCTCGGCGCCAGCGAGCATTGCATCGCTGTGCATCCGTCCGACATGTGCGTGGCGCTGGCCGCGCTCGAGGCCGTGATCGTGGTGCGCGCCACCACCGGCGAGCGCCGCATCCCAATCGGCGACTTCCACCGCCTGCCCGGCGATACCCCGCAGTGCGACACCATGCTGGCCCCCGGCGAGCTGATCGTTGCCATCGACCTGCCGCCCTCGCCCTACGCCGCCCATGCGCACTACTTGAAGGTGCGGGACCGCTCCAGCTTTGCCTTCGCCCTGGTCTCGGTGGCCGCGGCGCTCGAACTCGACGGCAAGCTGGTGCACAGCGCGCGGCTGGCGCTGGGCGGCGTGGCGCACAAGCCGTGGCGCGTGCCCGCGGCGGAGCGCGCGCTGGCAGGCCGGCCGCTGAGCGCGCACAGCGCGGCCGACGCGGCGCGGCTGCTGCTCGACGGCGCGCACCCGTATGCGCACAACGCGTTCAAGATCGGCCTGGCGCAGCGCGCCGTCGCCCTCGCGCTGAAGGTTGCCAGCGGCCCGTCAGGAGCTTCGGCATGAGCATAACCGGCACCCCGCTCGACCGCGTCGACGGCATCTCCAAGGTCACCGGCCGCGCCCGCTACACCGCCGACCACACGCTGCCGGGACTGGTCCATGCGGTGATGGTCACCAGCGCCATCGCCCGCGGCGAGATCGTCGCCATCGACACCGCCGCGTGCGAACGCATGCCGGGCGTGCGGCTGGTGCTGACGCCGTTCAACGCCCCGCACCTGCCCAGGGCCGGCAAGGCGGCCGCGGACATCCCCACCGCCGGCCACGTGATGAGCCTGCTGCAGGACACCACGGTCCACTACAACAACCAGCCCATCGCCGTGGTGGTGGCCGATACGCTCGAGCAGGCCCGCGACGCCGCGCGCTGCGTGCCGGTGCAATACCGGCAGGGCGATGCCGTACTGGACTTCGCGCAGGCGCGCGCGCGGGCCCGCAAGCCTGACGAGGACGAATCCGCCGACAGCCGCCGCGGCGATCCCGATGCGGGCCGGCGCGGCGCCGCCGCCGTGATCGACGCGGTCTACACCACGCCGATGGAAACCCACAACCCGATGGAGCCGCATGCCACCCTCGCGGCGTGGGATGGCGACCAGCTCACCCTGTACGACGCGACGCAATACGTCACCGGCGTGCGCAAGGCCGTCGCCGCCGCGTTCGGCATCGCTGCCGACAAGGTGCGCGTGATCTGCCCGTACGTGGGCGGCGGCTTTGGCTGCAAGGGCTCGGTGTGGTCGCACGTGGTCCTGGCCGCGATGGCGGCGCGGCAGGTCAGCCGTCCGGTCAGGCTGGTGGTGGAACGGACCCAGATGTTCGGCCCGGTGGGCGGGCGGCCTGTTACCGAGCAGCATGTGGTTGCCGCCGCGGCCGCCGACGGCGCGCTGCAAGCCTTACGCCATGACGTGACCACATGCACTTCCATGATCGAGGAATGGGTTGAATCCGCCGCGCTGCTCACGCGCCGGCTCTACGCCTGCGCCAACGTGCAGACCAGCCACCGGCTGGTCGAGCTGGACATCGGCACGCCCACCTTCATGCGCGCGCCGGGTGAAGCGCCCGGCAGCTTTGCGCTGGAATGCGCGCTCGACGAACTGGCCGAGCGGCTGGGACTCGACCCGCTCGCACTGCGCCTGCGCAACCACGCCGACACCGATCCGGACAAGCAGCTGCCGTTCTCGAGCAAGTCGCTGCGTCAATGCTATCGCGACGCCGCCGAGCGCTTCGGCTGGGCCCGCCGCGATCCCGCCCCGCGCTCGATGCAGGCCGACGGCAAGTTGGTCGGACTGGGCATGGCCACCGCCACCTACCCCACCTACCGCTCGCCGGCCAGCGCGATGGTACGCCTGCTGCCGGACGGTACGGCGCTGGTGCGTTCGGGCTCGCAGGACCTCGGCACCGGCACCTATACGGTGATGACGCAGGTCGCCGCCGATGCGCTGGGCCTGCCGCCGGAGCACGTACGCTTTGAACTGGGCGACACGGCCTTCCCGGAAGCCCCGGTGTCTGGCGGCTCGCAGTCCGTGGCCAGCGTCGCGCCCGCCGTGCAGCAGGCGGCCGAAGCGGCACGGCTGCGCCTGGTCCGCCAGGCTGTGGCCGATACCGCCTCGCCGTTGTCTGGCGCGCCGGTGGAGGATGTCGAAATCGTCGAAGGCTGGCTGCAACGCCGCTCGGATCCGGCACAGCGCGAACCGATGTCCGCGCCGATCCGGCGTGCGGGCGGGCGAGCAATCGAGGGCCGCGCCAGCACCAAACCCGGCAAGGAGCGCCAGGCGTATTCCATGCATGCTTTCGGCGCGGTCTTTGCCGAAGTCCGCGTCGATCCGGACCTGGGCGAGATCCGCGTTCACCGCGTCGTTGCCAGCTACGGCGCCGGCCGGCTGCTGAACCGCAAGACCGCGCACAGCCAGCTGATGGGCGGCATCGTCTGGGGCATCGGCATGGCGCTGCACGAGAAGACCGAGCTGGACCTGGCCACCGGGCGCGTCGCCAACGCCAACCTGGCCGAGTACCACGTGCCGGTCAATGCCGACATCGGCACCATCGAGATCACGGTGGTGGACGAGGACGATCCGCATATCAACGCGCTCGGCACCAAGGGCATCGGCGAGATCGGCATCGTGGGCGTGGCCGCGGCCATTGCCAATGCCGTATACCACGCCACCGGCCGGCGCGTGCGCGACTTGCCGATCACGCTGGACAAGCTGCTCGACTGAAACGCCTTTTCGTCACCAGGCAGGGATCTGCAGGCACCGCGCTGGCTGCGCCAGTGGTTGCGCCGGCCGCGATCCGGTGGAAAGATGTCGCCCACGGGCCCAGCGCCCGCAACCTGGCTGCCCGCCATGCGGGCACGGAGGCTGCCATGACCGAGCGAATTCCACCGCGTACTTCCTCGTGCATCGCCCTGCTGCTGGCCACCGGCGCGCTGCTGGCCGCCGGCCGGGCCGGCGCCCAGACGCCGGCACCGCTGGCCGAATGGCAGTTCTCCGCCGGCATTCCGCTGCAGAAGCTGTTCCAGGACGACATCCCCGACTGGCAGGTCCGGCTTGGCGCCGCGGCGATGCTGCGGCCGCGCTACGACGGTTCGTCCGAGTACATCGTGATCGGCGGCCCCAGCATCGACATCCGCTACCGCGACCTTGCCTTTGCGTCGATCGGCGAAGGGCTGGGCGTGAACCTGCTGCGCGGCAGGAACTGGCGCGCCGGCATCGCGCTCACCTACAACCTGGGCCGGCGCGGGCAGGAAGACTCGCCGCACCTGGACGGCATGGGCAATATCAACCCGGCGCCGGAAGGCAAGCTGTTCGCCGAATACGCGGTCTCGAAGGAATTTCCGCTGGTGCTGCGCATCGACGCGCGCCGCAGCCTGGGCGGCAGCGACGGCTGGGTCGGCGATATCGGCGCCTATATGCCGCTGCCCGGCAGCTCGGAGAAATTCTTCTGGTTCGCCGGCCCCACCGTCACGCTGGCCGACTCGCGCTACATGAACGCCTGGTACGGCGTCAGCGCCGCGCAGGCGCGCGCCGGCCGGCCGCAGTACCACGCGCGCGGCGGGATCAAGTCATACGGCTTCGGCGTGACCTCGGTGTGGTACTTCGCCAAACACTGGTTTGCCAGCTCTGACGTGGCGGTATCGCAGCTGGCTGGCGACGCGGCCGACAGCCCGATCACGCGCAAGCGGACCAATGCAGTGTTCGACGTGTCGGTCAACTACGAATTCTGACGATCGTCGCGGCCAGCCTGGTTCGACTATCGCACATTGGATGGCCCGCGCCCGTGTTCCGGCTGCCGTTGGCGCGGCACCGCGCAGACTGCGTCCCGCATAATTGGCCGGCCGGAGTCCCGGCCGCAGCCCCGCCAGGGGATTGCCAGGCATGCCAAAGAAGGAGACGTAGTTGAAGTCCAGCATCAAGCATCGCGCCGCGCGCCGCGCGCGTTCCATCGCCATCGCCGTTGCCGGCGTGGCCGCCCTCCACACCGCCCCCACCGCCCTCGCCGCCGACGCATGGCCGGCCAAGCCGATCAAGGTGATCGTGCCCTACACCCCGGGCGGCTCCACCGACACGGTCTCGCGAGTCGTGTTCGAGCAGGTCTCGCAACGGCTGGGCCAGCCCATCATCATCGAGAACAAGCCCGGTGCCAACAGCACCCTGGGCGTCGGCGTGGCCGCGCGCTCGGCCGCGGACGGCTACACCTTTGTCTCGGTGCTGGCGGCCTACAGCGCCAACATGTCGCTGTATTCCAAACTCAGCTACAAACCCGCCGACCTGGTGCCGGTGGCGGAAATGGCCGAGCTGCCGCTGTTCCTGTTCGCCAGCAAGAAGCTGCCGGTCAAGACCGTGGCCGAGCTGGTCGACTACGGCAGGAAGCATCCCGACACGCTGACCTTCGGCTCCAGCGGCGTCGGCAGCTCCGCCCACCTGACCGGCGAGCGCCTGGCGATGGAATCGAAGCTCAAGCTCACCCACGTGCCCTACAACGGCAGCGCGCCGATCCTGCCGGCACTGGTGTCCGGCGAGGTCTCGGTGGCGTTCGACCCGCTGCTGGTGCCGATGCCGCACGTCAAGTCCGGCAAGATCAGCGTGCTGGCCGTCGCCTCGGCCAAACGCTGGCCGGGCGAGCCCAATATCCCGACCATGGAAGAAGCCGGCTTCCCCGGCTTCGTCATGAGTTCATGGACGGGCCTGCTGGCGCCGGCCGGCACGCCGCAGCCGATCGTCGCGCGCATGGCCCGGGAAATCGCCGCGGCCACGCGCAGCCCTGAAGTCACGAAGAAGCTGACCGACCTCGGCTTTGTGCCGGTGGGCGGTACGCCCGAGGAGTTCCGCAAGCTGATCGAGCGCGATACCAGGCGCTATGCGGAGATCGTCAAGGCGGGCAAGATCACGCTCGACTAAAGAGCGCGGGCTGGCGGCGGCAGGCGCCGCCAGCCACGCCGCACCGCGCTTACCAGCGGTGCTGGTACATCGCCGTCAGCGTGATGCCCGCTGCCGGCAGCCGGCTGGTGTTGTTGCTGTTGCGCAGCAGCTGGCTGTACAGCGGGTAGTAGTTGCGGTTGAACAGGTTCTCGATGCCGACCGTGATCGTATCCTTGCGCGTCAGTTCATAGCGGCTGATCAGGTCCACGGTGGTATAGCTGCTGACCTCGCGCCGGCCAAAGCTGTTCTGGCCGTTGAGCCGGTAGTCGCGGCTGGCGTAGTAGCTCAGCTGCACGCGGTTGCTCCACTGGCTCACGGGACGGAACTGCAGGTACGCCGTGACCTTGAGCGGCGGAATGCGGTAACCGGTCATGTCCTGGAAGTCCGCGCTGCCTTGCGGCCGCTCGCGTCCGTTGATCCAGGTGATGGTGCCGCCCGCGCCCCAGCGCTCGTCGTCCGAGCGGTAGTCGGCGGCCGCTTCCACGCCCGCGATGCGCTCCTCGGTGCGGGTCAGGATCAGGCCGTTGTTGAAGCTCTGCACGTCGCCAAGCTTGGAGGTGGTGTAGAACAGCGCCACGCTCGCCAGCGTATTGCCCAGCGCGCCGCGCCAGCCCACTTCATAGTTGTTGGTCTTTACCGGGTCCAGGCTGGACGAATTGATATCGAAGCCGGCGCGCGCATTGCGGATCTGCAGGCCGATGTCCGGCAGCTGGAAGCCCTGGCTGAACGAGGCATAGAACTCCTGGCCCTTGACCGGCGCATAGGCCGCGCCCAGGTTGAACAGCCAGGCGCCATAGTTGACCGTGCCGCCCTTGACCGTGGCCGGGTTGCTCACGCGCGATTGCGACAGCGGCACGAAATCATCGAAGCTGGCGCTGGCGCGCTCATAGCGCAGGCCGCCCTCGGCCGACCACTGCTCGCTGAACTTGTGCTGCAGCTGGCCGAAGATGCCGCCACTGCGCGTGGTCAGCGGCGGCATGTAGGTGGCCGTGCCGATGCGGTTGAAGACCAGCCCCCCGCTGCTGTCGTAGGCGCGCGGATCGAACAGGTCCAGCGGCATGTCGCTGCGCTCCTGGTTGTAGTCGGCGCCCCACAGCAGCTTGGTGGCCTTGGCCTGGCCCAGCGGCGTGCTGATGGTCAGGCGGCCGCCGAAGACATCGCTGTTCTGGCTGATCTGGTCGATATTGCCGCCGCGCGTGGCCACCGCGCGCGCGTCGAAGGGCGGGAAACGCGTGAAGTAGTCGCGGTAGTAGAACTGGCTCGATACCGTGCTGCCGAACAGGTCCTGGTGCTGGTAGTCCAGGTTGACCACGGTATTGCGCAGCTCGTTCTGGTTCTCCAGCTGCAGGCCGCGAATCGCGCGCGCGGCGGTGGAGCCGGCCGGCGCCCGGGCCACCGACGGATCGGACGCATAGTCGGTGTCCTGCTTGGCCTGGTACCGGCTGACGCTCAGCTGCAGGCGCTGCTGGCCATCGATGCGCCAGCCCAGCTTGCCGCTCAGGTTGTAGACGTTGGAATCGAACAGATCGCCCTGGCTGGGCTCCGGCGCAATGCGGTGGCCTTCGGCATCGTAGGGGCTGCCGATGCGCTGCGCGCCCAGGTGGAAGGCATAGTCGATCGGCCCCTGGCTGCCGGAAAAATGCTGCTGCACGTTGGCGCTCAGCCCTTCCCTGCTCAGCCGCGTCAGCGGCGTGCCCAGCGTCACCGTGGTATCCGCGCTCGGCGGCCCGCCGGCCTGGCGGGTGGTGATCGAGATGATGCCGCCGCTGGCGCCCGCCCCGTAGAGCGCGCTGCTGCCGCGCAGCACCTCGATGCGCTCGATATTGCTGGGATCGATGGTGGCCAGGTTGCGCGCCGAGTCGCGGTTGGTATTCAGCGGGATGCCGTCGACCAGCACCAGCGCGCTGCGCCCGCGCAGGGTCTGGCCGAAATCCGTCACCGTGCGGCTGGAATCGGCCATGCCCGGAATGACCTTGCTCAGCATGGTGGCAAGGTTGGTCGAACCCGTGCGCAGCTCGTCCAGCTCCTCGCGCTCGATCACCGTGACCTGCCGCATCGGGTTGACCAGGTCGCTCTTGATACGGTCGACCCGCACCTCCACGGCATTCAGGCTGCCCCCGTCCACCGAGGCCCCCGGGGCCTGCGCCTGGGCGACGGCAAGCATCGGCATCGTCCCCGCGATGGCACAAATCAGCACGGACAAAGGGCGGGGACGGAAAGCGGAACGGGCAGAGAAGGCCGGAAGGGGTTGCATGGTGGCAGCAGGCGCGCGCGCAGCGTCCTGATGATTTGTAACAAAACCGGGAATGATAATGATTCGCGATTGTGTTAGCAAGCATGTCTTCCACGCAAACGGCGCGGCGCTCGCAGCCTGTACCGCGAACGCGCCTGGCGCGGATTGCCGTGATAGAGTCCCTTTTCATCCGCTGTCGCCCCAGCCTGATGTCGCCACTCGTTGCACATGGACCAGACCATCCGGCCGGCCACCCACCACGCCTGGAAGGCACCGCCGCACGCACAGCATGACCGCCCAGATCCCGCCACTCGTTCCGTCGCAGACGGCTCTGGTCGTGATGCACTACCAGACCGACATCCTGGCCCTCTTCCCCGGCGTCGCCCCTACCCTGCTTGCCAATACGCGCAAGCTATGCGACGCCGCGCGGGCCGCGGGCGTCAGCGTCTATTTCGCCAGGATCCACTTCAGCCCGGGCTATCCGGAAGTCAGCCCGTTGAACCGGAATGGACAAGGCATCAAGCGGCTGGGCCTGTTCGTCGACGACCAGGTCTCGCCCGAGCTTGGCCGGCAGGACAGCGAGCCGCTGATCACCGCGCATCGCGCCAGCGTGTTCTTTGGCACCGACCTGCAGGTACGGCTGTCCGCGCAGGGGATCGATACCCTGATCATGGTGGGCATTGCGTCGACCGGCGTGGTGCTGTCATCGGTGGCGTATGCGAGTGACGCGGACTTCCGCCTGTTCACGGTCAAGGATTGCTGCTATGACCCTGACGAGGTCGTGCACGATCATCTTTTTGCCACGGCCTTCGATTCGCGCACGACCGTGCTGTCGCTGGCCGACGCCCTGGCCCTGCTTGCCTGAGCGTCACCCGATGCCAGGCGGCCCGGCGCGACGCGGCCTCACAAGCGACTGAGGAAACCCTATGTTCGACCACGTCAAATTCGGTGTCAGCGACTATGCCGCCAGCAAGGCGTTCTTCCTCGAGGCCCTGGCACCGCTCGGCGTAGCGGTCGCGTCCGAGGGGCCGCCGACGTATGGGGTCGAGCTCAGCGCCGGCGGCAAGGCTTCGCTGTGCCTGTTCCAGAGCGGGGAAAAGCCTGCGCCCCTGCACCTGGCGTTTACTGCCGCGACCCGGCAGCAGGTCGACGCCTTCTACCGCGCCGCGCTCTCCGCCGGCGCCAGGGACAACGGTGCGCCGGGTCTGCGACCGCACTACCACGCGGACTACTATGCGGCGTTCGTGATTGGTCCTGACGGGCACAATATCGAAGTGGTTTGCCACGCGCCTGGCGCGTAAGCCCCGTCACGACGCCCCCTTCCCCGATGGCAACGGGGCCGCCATCGCGCCGGATGGGTATGCCCGGCACCGGCACGAGGGGTAGCCGGCGTGCCGCATCGCATGCTCGCGCCGAGCCAATGTCGTGCTGTCAGCACCGCGCTCCCGGTTTACCTCAAAGAGGCGCCAGCCCTGCCGCTTCGAATTGACGCAGGTCAAACGCGTATCCACGCCGGCATCTACCCTGAATGCGACGCCTCGCAATGCGATCCCGCACATCGATTTCAGGAGACCCATCATGTACAAGCGCATCCTGCTCGCCGTCGACGGCAGCCGCTCCTCGGACCTGGCGCTAAGCCAGGCCATCATCATCGCCAAGGCGACCGGCGCCGAGGTCAAGGCCCTGTTCGTGGCGGACGACACCGATGTCTTCTTCGAGGCCAGCTATTTCAATCCGAAGGAGCTGGTCGACAGCATCATCGCGCATGGCCGCAAGGCGCTGGATGCGGCCTCGGTCCGGCTCAGCGAGGCAGGCGTGCCGAACCTGGTGCAACTGGATGAAAAGCCGGTGGCGCCGGGCAAGATCTCGTCGACCATTGTTGCCGACGCCGATGCGTGGAATGCCGACCTGATCGTGCTCGGCACGCATGGGCGCCGCGGCGTCAGGCGCCTGTTGATGGGCAGCGTGTCGGAAGGCGTGCTCGCCAAAACGAGCAAGCCCGTGCTGCTGGTCCGCAGCGAAATCGAAGGATAACCCTTGCGCCGCCCTGCCCCATGTCCAGCCAAAGCATGCGAGCGATGGTCTTCGAGGGCGCCGGCCTGCCGTTGCGCCTTCGTCAGTTGCCGGTGCCGGAACCCGGCCCCGGCCAGGTCCGCATCGCCGTGACCGCCTGCGGCGTGTGCCGGACCGACCTGCATATCGTCGATGGCGAACTGCGCCATCCCAAGCCGGCACTCGTCCCGGGGCATGAAATCGTCGGACGGGTGGATGCCTGCGGCGCCGGCGTCAGTGCCTTGAGCGCGGGTGAACGCGTCGGCGTGCCATGGCTGGGACATGCGTGCGGCGCGTGCCGCTATTGCCTGCGGCATCGCGAGAACCTGTGCAGCGCGCCGCTTTTCACCGGCTATACCCGCGATGGCGGCTATGCCGAGTATGCGGTGGCCGACAGCGACTTCTGCTTCCGCATCCCGCCCGCCTACGATGACGAGCACGCCGCGCCGCTGCTTTGCGCGGGCCTGATCGGCTATCGCACACTGCGCATGGCTGGCGCAGCCGGCCAGGCACGCCGCATCGGCATCTACGGCTTCGGCGCCGCGGCCCACCTGGTGACGCAGATCGCCGTGGCGCAAGGCCGCGAAGTCTACGCCTTCACCCGCGCGGGCGATACCGCCGCCCAGCAACTCGCCTTTCAGACGGGCGCATGCTGGGCCGGCTCGAGCGACCTGCAGGCGCCCGTGCCGCTGGACGCGGCGCTGATTTTCGCTCCGGTGGGCGCGCTGATTCCCAAGGCGCTGCGCGACGTGGACAAGGGTGGCGTCGTGGTCTGCGGCGGGATTCACATGAGCGATATCCCGAGCATGCCTTACGAATGGCTCTGGGAAGAAAGGCGCCTGTATTCCGTGGCCAACCTGACGCGCGCCGATGGCCACGCGCTAATGGACATTGCCGCCCGGACTCCGCTGCATACGCATACCACCGCCTATCCGCTCGAGCAAGCCAACCAGGCACTGGCCGCGCTGCGCGAGGGCCGCCTGGCCGGCGCCGCCGTGCTGAATATCCGTCAATAGATCGTCGCCAGAACCCACCGATGAGCCGATACCAGACTCGTTTTCTGACGCGCGCGCATGCCGGCGCGGAACTGGCCTCGGCGTTGCACGCCTATCGCGCAACCGGCGCGCTGGTGCTGGCGATTCCGCGTGGCGGCGTGCCGGTCGGACGGGTCGTGGCCGACGCCCTGGGCGCGGACTTCGACCTGGTGATGGCGCGCAGGATCGATGCAGGGGTGGCGCTGGACGACACCGGCAGGACCTGGCATACGAACGGCGCGCAGACGGGCAGTAGCGCCGGCAGCCTGCGCGACCCCCACTTCGACCAGCTGTGCCGGCAGCGCGCGGTGTATAGGCCGGTTCGCAAGCCGATGGACCCGGGCGGCCGCGTGGTGATCGTGGTGGACGATGGCCTGGTGAGCGGCGCGACCATGCACGCCGCGCTCGCCAGCCTGCGCAAGCGCCGCCCCGCCCGCCTGGTCTGCGCGCTGCCGATCGCCACCCGGGCCGGACTGGACCAAGTGCGTGCGCTGGCTGACGAGATCGTCTGCCTGGACACGCCGGACCGCATTGAAAACCTGGCGCACTTCTATCATGAGTTCCAGCTGGTCAGCGATGACCGGGTCCGGCAGTTGACAGGCATGGCGTCAGCGCCATCCCCGCTCCGCGCGGGACCGGGCGCCGTGGCAAGCGTGCCATCGCTGAGCAAGGCCATGCTGATTCCCTACGGCACGACGCGCCTGCGGGCCATGCTGGAATCCGCGCCCAACCCGATCGGCGTCGCGTTAATGGCGCATGCCGGGGGCGCGCAGCGCCGCGCCGCCCGCAGCCAATACCTGGCACGCAAGCTCCGGGCGCGAGGACTCGCGACCATGCTGGTAGACCTCAAGCCTGACAGCCAGGTCGACGACGCGGCCGCATCGGACGTCGATGAGCTGACCGCAAGACTGGTCCAGGCCCTGAAGTTCCTGCGGGCCGGCACGCCGTTCGCGGGCTTGCCCGTCGGCTTGCTCAGCGCCGGTACCGCCGCGGCGGCAGCGCTGCGCGCGGCCGTGGACAGCGCGTCACAAGCCGGCGCCATCGCCTGCATGGCCGGACGGCCCGACCTGGCCGGCGACGCGATCCTGCGACGGCTGGAGACACCTGCTTTGCTGATCTGTGCAAGCGGCAATGCGCAGAGCATCCGGATCCATCAACTTGCCTTCGAACAGATGCATGGTCCCCGGCAACTGAGGCTGGTGCCGGCCAGTAGCTGCGGCTTCGATGACCGCAAGGCCCTGGCAGAGGTTGCGACGCTCACGGCGGACTGGTTCGAGCGCCACCTTGCGCAGCCATCGCGTCCGTGCCTGGGCTACAGCGGATGACGATGACTCTCGGATTACGCCATGGCAATCGGGCACTCTAACGGACGTAGTGTCTTCGCCTGAGCCAGCGCTCGTAACGTTGGCCTGCAGGCACTAATATCCATCTCGCAGGCATGACCGTCGACGTGACCCAGCGCTGCTTCGCGTCGCCCTGAAGCCGGAGAAACAAGATGCCGTGCGTAGCGTCCGATGGTGTTTCGATCCATTACGAGGTCAAGGGCAAAGGATCGCCCGTGCTGCTGCTGGCCGGGCTGGCGGGGGTCGGTGCCTCCTGGGGTCCGCAGATCGATCTGTTCGCCGCGCATCACCAGGTGATCGTACCGGATCATCGCGGCACCGGAGCTTCCGAGCACACCGCCCACGGCATGACCATTGCGCAGCACGCGCTTGACATGGCGCGGGTCATCGAGGCGGTCGGTTGCGGGCCGGTTCATGCGATCGGCTCATCGACGGGAGGGGCCATCGTACAGTGGCTGGCGATCCATCACCGCGAACGCTTGCGTAGCGCGACAATCCTCTCTTCGATCGCACGCGCGGATGCGTTCTATCGTCGCCAGTTCGACATGCGGCGACGCATGCTAGCTGATTCCGGCCTGCGCGCGTCTACCGAGGCCAACGCGCTATTCCTCTTCGATCCGGAATTCCAGCGCGAACACCCGGAGCAGGTGCAGGCCTGGGTGAACACTGCATCGGCCTGTCCATTCGAAGCGGAGATCGTCTTCGCCCGGATAGACATGATCGCCGGGCATGACGCCTTCGATGACCTGCCGTCGATCACCACGCCGACGCTGGTGCTGGTGGGCGAACGCGACTTCTGCGCGCCGCCATATTTCTCCGAGGAACTGGCAGGCCGGATTCCGGGGACGGAGTTTTCCATCCTGGACGGTGGTCACTTCATCTTCCTGGAGAAGCCGGTCATACTGCACGACGCCGTAGAAGCCTTCATCGTCAGGCACCAACACAGCTAACCTCCAGCAACGTATTGTCGCGCCTGACCCTGAGCGTCTCCGACCTTACGGCTGAATCGTGGTTGCCGACGGACCCTGCTGGCCTGTGCCAGCCACATGGCGCGCTACACAGCCCTACTTGCCAAACGCGGCAAATTTCTCCGCCAGATACTCCACGAACAGCCGGATCCGCGACGACAGCTGATGCCGCTGTTGATACACGGCATAGATGTTGGCTTCCGGGGTCGCATACTGCGGCAATACCTGCACCAGCCTTCCGCTGCGCAGATAGCGGTCGACATCCCATTCGGCGCGCAGGACGATGCCGTGTCCCTCAAGCGCCCAGTTCACGGCGATCTCGCCATCGTTGGTGGTCAGGTTGCCGCGCACGTGGATAGCCTCGGTGCGCGCCCGGGCTCCCTTGACCGGCGTCAGTCGCCAGACGCCATAGGCATCGCTGCCCTGGCGGATGCCGATGCAGTTATGACCCGGCAGGTCTGCCGGCACCTGGGGCGTGCCGTGCTTGCGCAGGTAACCCGGCGACGCCACCAGCAAACGACGATTCGGCGCCAGTTTGCGCGCCACGATGCGGGCGTCCGGCGGCTCGCCGAAGCGCACGCAAACGTCGAACGCATCCTCCGACAGCGGTGGCGGGTCGGCTGACAGCTGCAGTTGCACGTCGACCTCGGGATACATGCGGCTGTAATCGGAGATGACCGGGGCCACGTGCATGCGCCCGAAACCGAGCGTGGCATTGACGCGCAGCAGCCCGCTGGGCCGGCCCTTGGCGCTGGTCAGCAATTGCTCCAGGTCGTCCAGCTCGCCCAGGATGCGGCGCGCATGCTCGAGCAGCACCTCGCCCTCCGGGGTCAGGCTCATGCGCCGCGTGGTGCGGATCACCAGCGGCATGCCGATGCGCGCCTCCATCTGGCCCAGCCGCTTGCTGACCGCCGCGGTGGTGATACCGAGGTCGCGTGCCGCCGCGCTCAGGCTGCCGGCCGTCGCCAGCACGGTGAAAAAGCCCAGCTCCGCGGGCTGGATCGCACTATTGGCCGCCATGCAACACCTTAAACTTTAGGTTAAGAATGGTTTAACTTTAGCCCCGATCAAAAACCTCGTCCATCCACCAGAATTCGTCCAACGCGCTTGGCAGCGGTGCGACGCGCCACAGCATTTCCAGACCAGACAGGAGACGAACGATGAAGACGTACAAGATTGCAACCATCCCCGGCGACGGTATCGGCAAGGAGGTCGTGCCCGCCGGCCGCGAGGTCATGGAAGCGCTGGCTGCCCATGGCGCCGGCTTTCGCTTCGAGTTCGAGAACTTCGACTGGGGCGGCGACTACTACCGCCAGCATGGCGTGATGATGCCGGCGGACGGTCTCGATGCGCTGCGTGACAAGGATGCGATCCTGTTCGGCTCCGCCGGCGACAACCAGATCCCCGACCACATCACGCTCTGGGGCCTGCGCCTGAAGATCTGCCAGGGCTTCGACCAGTACGCCAACGTGCGGCCGACCCGCATCCTGCCCGGCATCGACGGCCCGCTCAAGCGCTGCGCGCCGGAAGACCTGAACTGGGTGATCGTGCGCGAGAACTCGGAAGGCGAATACTCCGGCGTCGGCGGCCGCGTGCACCAGGGCCATCCGATCGAGGCCGCCACCGATGTGTCGATGATGACGCGGGTCGGGGTGGAGCGCATTCTGCGCTTCGCGTTCAGGCTGGCGCAGTCGCGGCCGCGCAGGCTGCTGACGGTGATCACAAAATCCAACGCCCAGCGTCATGCCATGGTGATGTGGGATGAAGTGGCGGTGCAGGTGGCGAAGGACTTTCCCGATGTCACCTGGGACAAGGAACTGGTCGATGCCGCCACCGCGCGCATGGTCAACCGTCCGGCAACGCTCGACACCATTGTCGCCACCAACCTGCACGCCGACATCCTGAGCGACCTGGCCGCCGCGCTGGCCGGCAGCCTCGGCATTGCGCCCACCGGCAACATCGATCCGGAGCGCCGCTATCCGTCGATGTTCGAGCCGATCCACGGCTCCGCCTTCGACATCATGGGCCAGGGCCTGGCCAATCCCGTGGGCACGTTCTGGTCGGTGGTGATGCTGCTCGAACACCTGGGCGAGCATGCCGCCGCGCAGCGCGTGATGGCGGCGATCGAAGCCGTCACCGCCAATCCGCTGCTGCATACCGGGGACCTGGGCGGCAAGGCGAAAACCATCGACGTGACCAGGGCCGTCTGCAAGTTCCTGGCGCAAAGCAGCCAGCCCAAGGCCGCCTGAGGTCCGCCACGCGGCTGCCTTGCAGCCCCCGCCTTCGTTGCAGCACCTTCGCGTCCCGGTTCCGACCGGGCCGCCGATGCGCACGCCGGACCGATGCACTGAGGTCGATGACGATGAAGATCCAGACAAACGAAGCGTCGGCACTGCTGCGCCGCATGTTCGACGCCGCCATTGCCGCGGCGCAGCCATCGCTGACCATCGCGCGCCACTTGCCCCTGCGTCCGCGGGGCCGCACCATCGTGATCGGTGCGGGCAAGGCATCGGCAGCCATGGCGCGGGCTTTCGAGTCCGCCTGGCCGTGGCCGCTGGAGGGTCTGGTCGTCACGCGCTACGGCCATGCGGTACCGTGCGAGCGCATCGAGGTCGTGGAAGCCGCGCATCCGGTGCCAGACGCCGCCGGGCATGACGCGGCGCGGCGCATGCTGGAACGGGTGTCCGGCCTGACCGGGGACGATCTGGTGGTCAGCCTTGTTTCCGGCGGCGGGTCTTCGCTGCTGCCGCTGCCGCTGGCCGGCATTGCGCTCGCGGACAAGCAGGCCATCAACCGCGCGCTGCTCAAGTCCGGCGCCACGATCGCAGAGACGAACTGCGTCCGGCGCCACCTCTCGGCGATCAAGGGCGGGCGCCTGGCAGCGGCCTGCCACCCCGCCCGGGTGTGCAACCTGCTGCTGTCCGACGTGCCGGGCGATGACCCCGTCGACATCGCATCGGGTCCGACCGTGCCGGACCCCACCACCCGCCAGGATGCGCTCGACATCGTGCGCCGCTACGGCCTGGCGGTACCTGCGCACGTCATGCGCGTGCTGGAGTCCGAAGCGGCGGAAACCATCAAGCCCGCCGATGCACGGCTGCCGCGCATCGACACCACCTTGATCGCCACGCCGCGCATGGCGTTGGAAGCGGCTGCCCGCGTCGCGCGTGAAGCAGGATTCCACGTGCACCTCCTCGGCGATGCCATCGAAGGCGAGGCGCGCGATGTCGGGCTGGTACTCGGCTCGCTTGCCCTCGAATCGGCCAGCCACCAGCTCTTCCCCACCCCATGCGTGCTGCTTTCCGGCGGCGAGACCACCGTCACGGTGCGGGGCCAGGGACGTGGCGGCCGCAATGTGGAATTCCTGCTCGCACTCGCGCTGGCACTGCGCGGCGATGCCCGCATCCATGCGCTGGCGGGCGACACCGATGGCGTCGACGGCCAGGAAGAGATTGCGGGCGCCATGGTCACGCCCGATACCTTGCAGCGCGCCTGGGCGCTGGGCCTGCGTCCGCAGGATGCCCTGGCGAACAACAACGGGCACGGCTTTTTCGAAGCGCTGGGCGATGCCGTCATCACCGGCCCCACCCTTACCAACGTCAACGATTTCCGCGCGATCCTGATCGCGCCCTGATGGAGCATCACCATGAGACGCCTTCGCAATGCGAAGATCGTGGCCACGCTGGGGCCCGCCAGCACCTCATCCGAGATCATCGAAGCCCTGTTCGACGCCGGTGCCGATGTGTTCCGCCTGAACTTCAGCCACGGCAGTCACGACGACCACCGGCAGCGACTTGACACGATCCGGGCCATCGAGCGGGAACGCGGCCGCCCGATCGGGGTGCTGCTCGACCTGCAAGGCCCCAAGCTGCGCATCGGCACCTTTGCCGGGGGGGCGGTCCAGCTTGCGGCGCAGGCATCATTCCGGCTGGACCTGGACCAGGAGGTTCCCGGTTCCGCGGCCCGCGTGAGCCTGCCCCACCCGGAGATCTTCGCGGCGCTGCGCGAAGGGTCCGAGCTGCTGCTGGACGACGGCAAGATACGCCTGCGCGTAAACCGATGCGCCGGCGACTTCGCCGACACCACGGTCGTCAATGGCGGCGCACTGTCCGACCGCAAGGGCGTCAACGTGCCTGGCGTGGTGCTGCCGCTCTCGGCCATGACCGACAAGGACCGCCGCGATCTCGAATTCGGCCTGGCGCTCGGCGTGGACTGGATTGCGTTGTCGTTCGTGCAGCGCCCCGAAGACATAGAAGAGATCAAGGCCATCGTGCAGGACCGCGCCGGCATCGTCGCCAAGCTGGAAAAGCCCGCCGCGATCCAGAGCCTGGATGCCATCGTTGCCGAAGCCGACGCGGTGATGGTGGCGCGTGGCGATCTCGGCGTGGAAATGCCCGCCGAGCAAGTGCCGTCGCTGCAGAAGCACATCGTGCGCGCCTGCCGCAAAGCGGGCAAGCCGGTGATCGTGGCCACGCAGATGCTGGAGTCGATGATCGCCGCGCCGGTGCCCACGCGCGCGGAAGCCTCCGACGTGGCCACCGCCGTCTACGACGGCACCGATGCGGTGATGCTCTCCGCCGAGTCGGCCTCGGGCCGGTATCCCGTGGAGGCCGTGAAGATGATGAACGGCATCATCGCGCGCACCGAGTCCGATCCGCTCTATCACGAAGCGATCCAGGCTTCGCACACGCCGCCGCGCGCCGAGGCCGCCGACGCCATCGGCTACGCGGTGCGCCACGTGGCGGCACTGCTCAAGATGCCAGCCGCGGTGGCCTACACCAGCTCAGGTTATTCCGCGCTGCGCATGGCGCGCGAGCGCCCCGGGGTGCCGATCCTGGGCATGACACCGCGCATGGCCACGGCACGCCGGCTTGCGCTTGCGTGGGGCGTTCACGCGGTGCTGTGCCATGAAGTCGTCGACGTGCTGGAAATGACCGAGCTGGCGAGCCGGACGGTGGTCAGGGAACGCTTTGGCGAGCGCGGCCAGTCGATCGTGATTTCCGCCGGCCTGCCGTTCACGGTGGCCGGCACCACCAACCTGCTGCGCATCGCGCAGGTTCAGTGAGGGACGGCTATCGACACAGTCACCCTCACGCATTGACGCCACCAAACACCAAGGAGACAACCATGCATCGATTCACCATGACTATCCGCCGCATCTGTGGCCTGTCGCTCTGCGCAATCGGACTTTGCGGCGCTACCGCGGGGATGGCACAGGACTGGCCGACCAAACCCGTCAGCCTGGTGGTGCCATTCCCATCGGGGGGCACCACCGACGTGCTGGCGCGCGCTCTCGGGGACCAGTTGACGAAAACCCTGGGCCAGCCGGTCATCGTCGAGAACCGCCCCGGCGCAGGCGCCACCGTGGGCGCCGACTACGTCGCCAAGGCGAAACCCGACGGCTATACGCTGCTGATCGGCGCGGTGCACCATACCATCGCCACTTCCGTCTACAAGAAGCTGCCCTACAGCTTCCAGAAGGACCTGGCGCCGGTCTCCACGCTGGCGATGGTGCCCAATGTTCTGGTCATCAACAGCGCCAAGACGCCGGCGAAGAACGTAGCCGAGTTGATCGCGCTGGCAAGGAAGGCTTCGCCGGAACTGTCGTACGGTTCCAATGGCAACGGCACCGCCCAGCACCTGATCGGCACCCAGTTCCAGAGCACCACCGGTGTGAAGTTGCTGCATGTTCCCTACAAGGGAAGCGGCCCCCTGACCACCGACCTGCTTGGCGGCCAGGTATCCATGTCCTTCGACACCCTGACCACGGTGCTGCCACACATCAAGGGCGGCAAGCTCAAGGCGCTGGCGGTGACCACGGCAAAACGCTCCACCGCGTTGCCCGAGGTACCGACCATGGAGGAGGCCGGACTCAAGGGCTTCGATATCGGCACGTGGTTCGGCGTGCTTGCCCCTGCCGCCACACCCAAGCCTGTGCTCATGCGCCTGAATGCCGAGATCGTCAAGATTGTGAATTCGCCCGACTTCCGGCAACGCATGCTGGCCGCGGGCGCGGAGCCGATGTCGAGCACGCCCGAAGCGTTTGCCCGGCGCATCCACGACGAGACCGACAAGTTCGCCGTCCTGGTCAGGGATGGCAAAGTCACCATCGAATAAACCGATCGCGAGAGATGAAGTGCAATGCGAACCGAGGCCGGCGCACGGCCGGCGCCGCCCTTATTTGAGTTGCTGGATCCGGATCATGTTGCCGGCCGGATCGCGCACCGCGAAATCGCGCACGCCGTAAGGCTGGTCTGTCGGCTCCTGCACGATCTCGGCGTCGCGGTCCTGCAGGCGCTGGAAGACGGCGTCGAGGTCTTTCGCGCCAAGCAGCAGCATGGCGAACGTGCCCTTGGCCATCATCTCGGCGATGGTGCGCTTCTCCTCGTCGGTGACGCCCGGGGTAGCGTTTGGCGGGTACAGGACGATGGCAGTGTCGGGCTTGTCCTTCGGGCCGACGGTAATCCAGCGGTGGCCGCCAAAGGCGACATCCTTGCGGATCTCGAAATCCAGGGCGTCCCGGTAGAACGCCAGCGACACCGCCGGATCGGAATGCGGCAGAAAGGTCGAGTGAATGGTGAGGTCCATGATCAGTCTCCGTAAGGGGTGAGGGGTGAGAAAGCGGTGGCCGCGGCCGTCGCGGCGTTGGCCCGGAAGGCATGGAAGCCAGTCTAGTCGGACGACGGTTCCGGCGCTTCTCGATTCCTGATCGGTCGCGTCACCTGCCTGGCGATGCAGGACGGGATGCCCTCGGCCTGGCGCGCGCAGTCGCGCCGGTAAATGCTGGGCGAGACGCCGACCAGCTCGGTAAACCGTGAACTGAAGGACCCCAGGGACGAGCACCCCACCTCGAAGCAGACCTCGGTGACACTCAGGTCGCCCCGTCGCAGCAGCGCCATCGCGCGCTCGATGCGCCGGGTCATCAGGTAGGCATAGACCGACTCACCATAGGCCAGCCGGAACTGCCGGCTGAGATGGCCCGCCGACATATGGACGTCGCGTGCGAGCGCCTCGACGTCCAGGGCTTGGGCATAGTCACGGTCAATGCGGTCACGGACCCGGCGCAGGCGGGCCAGGTCGCGCAGGACGGTATCGGGGGTCGCGGCAGGCATCGGCGTATCCTGCCATGCCCGTCGGGCAGGCTCAAGCCCGGCGCCGGCCACGCCGGGGTCAAGCCGGTCGCCACGATGCCTGAGGATGATCAAGTCATGAACAGCACAGTAGTCAGGACGGATGCCGCCAATCCATGCCTGGCGGAAGCCGTGCGTGCGCGGTGGCGCGCTCTCGGCGCGTCATCGTGCCTTTCGCAAAAATCCGGTCTGTGCGTCAGCGTTTCAGCGCGTCTCGACACCGGTTTCCGTGGCTCGATGGCCGCGCGGCAAGCTCAAGTCGGCGCTCTAGGCAGCCGATATCCGCCTGGAGCCGGCCGCTTCCGAGCACGAATTGCCCATCGCCGGCGAACCAGGAGAAGTACCACCGTGACCATGATCGAACCGATTGCAGCCAAGGCAGCGGCTGCCGTGTCGATGGATACGCCTGCGGCACCACCCGCCGCCTCCAGCGAAAGCGCCAGCGACGCGCCGGGGATTCGTACCCGGCCGGCGGCCAGTGCCGAGATCCATATTTCGGCCCCTGGCCACGCGCTGGCGGGCGGCAACCAGGCCGCTTCAGTGCGCGACAACAGCGATGTCGACGACAGCGGCCTGCCGGACCAGGCCAGGGATGCGATCAAGCGCCTGCGCGAACTGCGCGCGCAGCTGGCGCGCAAGCTGCAGGAGCTGGAGGCGGCGAAGAACGCCACCACCGGCACGCCCGACCAGAAGCGCATCCGCATCGCGGTGCTGCAGCAGGAAATCGCCAGCCTGGGCGCCGCCATCACCACCACCACCGCAACGCTGAACCAGGCCATGCGCGAACTCCCGGCAGAGCAGCAAATGCTGGCCGGCAGCCTGGCGATGCGCTAGCACGCCAGGCTGCATCGCTCAGTCGCGATACGCCCACAGGTCCACCACGCGGCCGCCATCGTCCGCGATCAGGCGGAATGCGGCCGGCTGGTAGTCCGTATCGATGGCGAGCACACCGCTGGCACTGGCAGGCAGCGTGCCGCAGGCCGACGTCGACAGCTTCAGGCTCAGCGTATTCGGCATGGCCTGCGCAGCCAGTGTTCCCGACAGCTGGCATGCCGAAGCGCCGGGCGCGATCTTGCCTTCCGCGGTGACGGTGAAGATGGCGCTGGCGCCCGTAGGCAGCACCGTGGTGTAGGTGCCGGCCACGCTGGCGGGATCGACGCTCGCGGCCGACACCGCGGCCTGGCTCAGCAGCTTGACGCTGGCGGACGCGTCCGCGCCAGGCGCTGCGACCCAGCTGCCGCCCTTGTCGCGGCGGTAGATGGCCGTGGCCTTGTCTTCGGCATCGGCCAGGGCCAGGTAGCGGCTGCCGTCCGTGCCGGCGTAGTACTTGCCGACGGTCGGGTTGTCGGCATCGCCCACGCTGACGACGTAGGCGCCGGGATCCAGGTCGGTGACGGACAAGGTCGCGGTCGCGGGCGGTGCGCCGTTGCCGGGCGCGTCGTTGCCGCCGCAGGCGGCCAGCCCCAGCACGACTGCCAGGGGAAACAGGGAAATGAGGCGTTTCATCGGGACCTGCCTCACTGGCCGAACAGTTCACCCAGGCGCAGGCGCAGCCATTGCTGGCCGGCGGGACGCTGGTCGAAGCCGATCTGCATGGCGGTAACGGCCGTTTTGGTCTTGTAGACCACCGACTCGTCCTCGGCCTGCGCGGCCGTCGGCGTGCCGCCGCCGGCGCCGATGCCGAGGCCGTACGGCGCCGTGCCGCTGAACTTCAGCGCATAGGCGTCGAAGGTGCCATGCCGCGAGAACGCAAACGGCGTGGCCGCCGTCGGCGCATTCGGGAAGTTGACGTTCAGCGCCAGCCCCGCCGGCAGCAGCGGGCCGCCGTTGGCCTTGGCCTGCAGCGTGCCGAGCAGCTTGATGGTCAGCTGCGCCACCACGCCGGACACCGGGCTCGCCAGGCCGGCATTGTCGACCGAGTCCGTGCCCGCGCTCAACGCGATGGATGGAATGCCGCGCGCTGCGCCGAACTGCGCATTGCTGACCGTGCCCGAGCTGTTGACGATGCGGCCAACGTTCTGGCCTTCGTTGGGACCGGACAGCACCAGGTCCGGGGCCTTGCCCCAGCGCGCCGGCGCCAGCACGTCCAGGCCGTACATGGTCGCCATCACCGGCGTGCCGTGGGCGTAGTGGTAGTCGCCATTGGTGTAGCCCGCCTTGGTGAAGGGGCCGACCGCCGGCTCGCCGGTCTTGGCCGCGCCGTTGTGGCAGCCGCCTTCGGCCTCGACCTGGGTCTTGTCGTTGTCCGGCACGATGACCGTGGTGCTGTACATCACGATGCCGGCGCCGCGGCCGCTCTGGCCGGTGCAGGGTACGCTGACGATGACGTTGTGGCCAGCGCCCTTGAGCGCGTCGTACAGCGCCTTCAGGTTGCTGGTCAGGCCGTCGTCGTTGCTCAGCAGGATGTTCAGGGCGAAGGCAGGACTCGCCGTGGCGGCCAGCAAGGCCGCGGCGATCAGGCGGGATTTCATGTCGGTGGCAGGTCTGAGTGGGTCAGGAATGCGGGCGAAGCGTGCCCGCGCGGCAGGCAAGTTACTGCGGGCAGCCCGGTGAGGCTGGCGGCGCGCATGCGCCGGCAGCGCCGATGTAGGTGGCGCGGGCCGGGCGCAGCGCCCTGGGGTCATCCGTGGTGGACGGACGCTACCTTAACCGCGCTTGATGACAGTTGCGTGAACAACAAAGGGCACCGTGCCATGGATTGACGAATGCGCCGCGCACCGCCAGCGCCCGCACCGCCGGCACGTCAATGGAAATCCCGCCCCGGCCATCTCTGAATTTCCGGCCAGTACGGGATTCGCAGGAACTTGCTACATTGCTGACTGCTGGCGAAAACAGCCCCAGGCAGCTGCCCCGCTCACCGCAAACCGACAGGCCAAGGAGACATCGAATGCACACCGCACTTCAACTTCGTTCGCAAATCAAGAGCAGCGGTGAACTCGAGCTATCGCTAGACAGCATCGACACGCCGCATCCTGGCCCGGATGAAGTGCTCATCCGCATTGAAGCCTCTCCTCTCAACCCGTCCGATCTCGGCCTGCTGTTCGGTGCGGCCGACATGAGCACGGCCAAGGCCAGCGGCACGGCCGAGCGGCCCATAGTCACCGCGCGCGTTCCGGAAGGCGCGATGCGCAGCATGGCGGGCCGCCTGAATGTGTCCATGCCGGTTGGCAATGAGGGCGCGGGCGTGGTCGTCGATGCAGGCTCGTCCCCTGCGGCGCAAGCCTTGATGGGAAAGACCGTCGCCGCCATCGGCGGCGCGATGTACTCGCAGTACCGCTGCATCTCCGCGGACCAGTGCCTGGTCTTGCCCGAAGGCGCCACGCCTGCTGACGGCGCGTCGTCATTCGTCAACCCGCTCACCGCACTGGGCATGGTCGAGACCATGCGGCTCGAAGGACATAGCGCCCTGGTGCACACCGCCGCGGCCTCCAACCTGGGCCAGATGCTCAATCAGATCTGTCTCAAGGATGGCATCAAGCTGGTGAACATCGTGCGCAAGCAGGAGCAGGTGGACCTGCTCAAGGCACAAGGCGCGGTCCACGTCTGCAACTCCGCGTCGCCCACGTTCATGCAGGAGCTCACCGAGGCACTCGCCGCCACTGGCGCAACGATCGCGTTCGACGCCACGGGCGGCGGCAAGCTCGCCGGCCAGATCCTCACCTGCATGGAAGCGGCCTTGAACAAGACGGCCCGCGAGTACAGCCGCTATGGCTCGACCACCCACAAGCAGGTCTACCTCTACGGCGGCCTGGACACAAGCCCGACCGAGTTCAACCGCAACTTCGGCATGGCGTGGGGCATGGGCGGCTGGCTGCTGTTCCCGTTCCTGCAGAAGATCGGGCGCGAGCGGGCCAACGCGCTGAAGCAACGCGTGGTTTCGGAGCTGAAGACCACCTTTGCCAGCCACTACTCGAAAGAGATCTCGCTGGCCGAGGTGCTCGACCTGGAGCTGATCGCCGTCTACAACAAGCGCGCGACGGGGGAGAAATACCTGATCAACCCCAACAAGGGCCTGGCCGGGTAAATCACCGCGGGGCGCCTTGCGCGCCCACCCGTGTCAAGAATCAGCCGCTGCGCCACAGCCGGCGGCGCGGCGGTGTGGCTGCTCATCCAAGTGCTGCCCTGGCAGTCATCGCGCACCAGCACGCGCAGGGGCAAGTCCAGCGCAACGATAAGCGATCGTTGGGAGAGTCTACTTGGCATCGACAGTCATACAATGACTGCACAATAACCGTATCAATTGGCGTCGACACCATGAGCTAATCCACCCGGCAGTCGCAACTCACGCAGAATTTGGCTCTCATAGGCTGGCCAGTCCCTTGCAGAGTTCTCAATCGCGAGCTTGGCTAACGGTAGCTGGCGAAACAAATCATCGGTGATTCGGCGGTAATCGCGATATAGGCAAATAAGCCCCTCCAATCCCTTGTAACCCCTGCGCACGCAATAAGGGGCCGCGAGCTTCCAGTTCACCTGATATTCGATCCACTCATCGCCGCGTTCCGCACAGACACTCCGTATAGCTTTTTCGACATCCTCCTGCCAAAGGTAGAGGACGAACGGATTGAGCGGAGCAGTGACTGCTGTCAGCGCTTGTACGTAGTCGAAAATCAACGCGGACTCGGCTTCCATCAGCAGCAGGTTAGTCAGGTCTCCATGAAACAGTTGGCCGTCTATTACTGGGATTGGGGTCTCGGCCTGTGTCGTCTCGACAAAGGCTTTCCAATTAGCTAGGGCACGGTCCGCGAGATGCTTTGGTGTCGTGTCCCGCCACGGTTCAAACCAGTGTTCAAGTTCGTCTGTCGCGCGCACCGGGTGGGGCTCTGTCCTCTCGTGGACCGGCAACACTGGCTGCGCGGCCTCTTGCAGATGTTTCGCAATGAGGCGCATCGTCGTTGACTTGCCTGAACCCATAATGCCCTCGACGATCACAAGCCGATGCGCGGTGGAAGGCTCTGCACTGCCAGACGTCGTCGAACTTGTCATTTTCGCAAACGACTCCTTGGAAGGATACCTACGCTAGGTCGTACATGCGGGATTGTCAACAATATGCATGCGGTCGTCGAATGTCTGCTTCTGGCCGGTCTCGGCCCTCTCTGGTCTTGACCCTGCAACCTCCCAACCCAGCATCGGGAAATTAGCTCGCTTTCTACTCACTGCGTATCACCGTGGGCCTTCGGCCAATGGTGGTTCCATCCATATTGTCTAGCTCGCGTAATTCTTCCTCGACCGTTCTGCCGCAGTTCGCCGCATTGCCAGGCTATTACCGAACCCGAAGCCGTTCCGGGATCGGCTCAGCCGAACTCCTTCGCGAGGTAGGCCGCCGTCACGCTTGCGATGGAGACCGCGATGACGGCCGGACGGCCGCTTGCCACGATGCGCCCCCCTTCGTCGCCGGCGCCGGGTCCGATGTCGATAACCCAATCCGCCTGCGCCACCACGCGCATGTCGTGTTCGACCACGACCACGGTGTTGCCGGCGTCCACCAGCGCCTGCAACTGCACCAGCAGGCGATCCACATCGGCGGGATGCAGGCCGTTGGTGGGCTCGTCGAGCACGTACAGCGAGTCGCCGCGCTGCGCGCGCTGCAATTCGGTGGCCAGCTTGATGCGCTGCGCCTCGCCGCCCGACAGTTCCGTGGCCGGCTGCCCGAGCCGCAGATAGCCGAGCCCGATATCGCGCAACGCCGTCAGGGCTCGCATCGCCGGCGCCTCGTCGGCGAAGACCTCGCAGGCCGCGTCGACGGTCAGGTCCAGCACCTCGGCGATGTTCCGGCCCTTCCAGGTGATTTCCAGCGTCTGCGGCCGGTAGCGCGTGCCGTTGCACGCCGAACAGGGCGCGTAGACGCTCGGCAGGAACAGCAGCTCCACGCTGACGAAGCCCTCGCCTTCGCACGTCGGGCAGCGTCCCTGCGCCACGTTGAACGAGAAACGGCCGGCCGTGTAGCGCCGCTTGCGCGCGGCGGGCGTCGCGGCGAACAGCTTGCGTACATGGTCGAAGAATCCGGTATAGGTCGCCAGGTTCGAACGGGGCGTGCGGCCAATCGGCTTCTGGTCCACGCGCACCAGCCGGCGCACTGACTCCATGCCACCAGCGATGCGGCCTTCGGTCGGGGCATCGGTCACCGCGAACAGCGGGTCGCGCTCGTCTTCGGAATCGCTGTCGTCGGCGCGGCCCAGGTGCCGGTTCACGAGTTCGGGCAGCGCCTGGCTTATCAGGCTCGACTTGCCCGAACCCGAAACCCCGGTTACGGCGGTGAAGCAGCCAAGCGGGATATCCGCATCCACGCGATGCAGGTTGTTGCGCGAGACATGGGCCAGCCTGAGCCACCCGGCCGGCTCTCGCGGCGCGCGCTGCTGCATCTCCGGCGGCCCGAACAGGTAGGCCGCGGTGCGCGAGGCCGCGATCTCGGCCAGGCCGTCGGGCGGGCCGCTGTAGAGCACGCGCCCGCCGTGCTCGCCGGCTGCGGGCCCCACGTCGACGATCCAGTCGGCCTGGCGCATGGTCTGCGTGTCGTGCTCCACGACGAACAGCGAATTGCCGGCCGCGTTCAGGCGGCGCAATGCCACGAGCAGCGCCTCACCATCGGCGGGATGCAGCCCGGCCGAGGGTTCATCGAGGACGTAGACCACACCGAACAGTTGCGACGAGATCTGCGTGGCCAGCCGCAGCCGTTGCAGCTCGCCCGAGGACAGCGTTGGCGTGCTGCGATCGAGCGACAGATAGCCGAGGCCCAGGTCGATCAGCGTGGACAACCGCTCCATCAGTTCCTCGGCGATGCGTTGCGAGGCGAGCCGCTTCTCCTCGGAGAGGTTGGGTGTGCGCCGCACGTCGGGGGCGGCCTTGTGCGCCGAGCCGCCGGCCGCCACGCGCCGCGCCGTGTCCGCACGCGCCGCCTTGCGGCTTAGCACGGCGCCGGCGGCACCGGCCCGGCCGGGCGATTTGCCTTGCGCGATGGGCAGCATGATCTCGGCCACGCGGGCCAACGGCAGGTGCGTGAATTCGCCGATGTCGAGCCCGGCGAACGTCACGGACAGCGCCGCCTTCTTGAGCCGCTTGCCGTGGCACGCCGGACATTCGCGCCCGATCATGTATTGCGCCACGCGCTTCTTCATCAGCGCGCTCTGCGTGGTGGCGAAGGTCTGCAGCACGTAGCGCCGTGCCCCCGTGAAGGTGCCCTGGTAGCTCGGCTCCAGCTTGCGCTTGAGCGCGGCGCGCACCTCGCGCGGCGTGAAGCCAGCGTAAACCGGCACGGTGGGCTGCTCCTCGGTGAAGAGGATCCAGTCGCGATCCTCCTTCGGCAGGTCGCGCCACGGCGTATCGACGTCATAGCCGAGGGTGACGAGGATGTCGCGCAGGTTCTGCCCGTGCCAGGCCGGCGGCCACGCGGCCACGGCGCGTTCGCGGATGGTGAGCGAATCGTCGGGCACCATCGACTGCTCGGTGACATCGTAGATACGCCCGAGACCATGGCATTCCGGGCAGGCGCCCTCCACGGTGTTGGGCGAGAAATCCTCGGCGTAAAGCATCGGCTGCCGCGCGGGATAGGTGCCAGCGCGCGAGTACAGCATGCGCACCAGGCTCGACAGCGTGGTGACGCTGCCCACCGTCGACCGCGCGTTCGGCGTGCCGCGCTGCTGCTGCAGCGCCACGGCGGGCGGCAGGCCCTCGATGCTGTCGACCTCGGGCACGCCCACCTGATCGATCAGCCGCCTTGCATAGGGGGCGACGGATTCGAAATAGCGCCGCTGCGCTTCCGCGTAGAGCGTGCCGAACGCGAGCGACGACTTGCCCGAGCCCGACACGCCGGTGAACACCACCAGCGCATTGCGCGGGATATCGACATCGACATCCTTGAGGTTGTGCTCGCGCGCGCCGCGCACCCTGACCAAGTTGTCCGAGTCCGTGGGGACCTGGTCCGCCTCCCGACCCGCGCGGTCCTTGCGCCGGGGTGGCCGGATATCGGCGCTCATGCGCGCCTTCGCTTGCACAAATTGCCGGCCGCGACCATGTACATCCGGCTACTTGCTGCGGCGCCTGGCCGCGCGCTTGCGGGCGGGCTTGGGCGGCGTCAGCGCCGCAATCCACGCGTCCGTTGCGGCCTTGGTCATCGCCGCGGCGGCCGTGGCTGTCTGGCGCCTGCCCTCGGCCACCGCGCGCCCACGCGCCGCGCCGGCCACCGCATTCGCGCCGCTGAGCCACATGCTCAGCATCGGGTTCTTTTTGAGCCAGGGGTTCTTCATCGCATGCTCCTTGGGACACAGCCGGCGTGCCGATGCTGCAAGGCAGCAGGAAGCATGCCAGTGGCCTACCGATCGCGGTCTACGGAAGTTCGTGCACTGCCCCGGGCACAACAACTTATCGAACAGTTTTGGCAGAGGTCGAGATACTGCTCATACTGGCGAGCAGATGCCGGTCAACCGGCTCTTTCCGCGCGCGGGCAAGAACTGGAAATCCCTGCTTCTGAAGGAAGCCCGTGAGGCGCTCAAGCAGAATGCTTCTTGCGGCGCTTTTCTCATCGGCTGCCCCGCTGTTGCCGAGATGCCAATTGATTGAATGGCGAGGCTTTTGACGAACTGGAGAGCATAGACCAATCTTCCATCAACCACGATTGATGCGGCCTGCGCGGGCATCGATCGCCGATGTCCCAGACCGACCCACTGCCGTCATTCGCTCTTCTCACCTTGGGGGCCTGCTTTCAGGCCTTTAGCGGCCATCCGGCACGCCTCGATTACTATGCCTACCGCGGACTCAGGACGAATTCTAATTTGGTGCCCGATCACCGTGCCTGCCAGCTACCACCTACCATCGCTGCCTGGCTTTGCCTGCCGATGATTGGCAAAGTGTGCAAGGAGGAAATCGACGAGCACACCAACCTTGTCAGGACGCGTCTTGCTGCCGCGGTAGACCAGGTAGATGTCGGCCGGAGCGAACTGCCATTGCGGAAGCACCCTGCATAGCGCTCCGCTTCTCAGTGGCTCTGCGACGTCCCACTCGGACCGGACCACGAGTCCTTGGCCCTCCAGCGCCCAAGCAACGGCGGACTCGCCATCGTTTGTGCTCATGGTTCCGCGCACCTTTACGGTCTCGTGTTGAGAGCCATTGCGCATGTGCCAGGTGCCAAAGGTCTCGTCAGCTTCGCGAATGAAGATGCAGCTATGCCGGGCGAGATCGCGCGGACTTGCCGGCAACCCTGCCCGTGCAAGGTACGAGGGGGCAGCGCAAAGCACGCGACGGTTGTTCGCCAGCAGGCGCGCCGTCAGCCGTACGTCAGGTAACTCGCCAAAATGAACGACGGCGTCCAGCCCAAGTTCGGTCAGATTCAGCGGCCGCTCGCTGAGATAGAGCTGAATCTCGATTTTCGGGAATGCTCGCGAAAACGCCGCCAAGGCAGGTGCGATATGTCGGCGGCCGAAGCCAAGCGTTGCGCCAATTCTAACGAGACCTTGAGGTGTCCCACTGTTGCCGCCAACGGATCGCTCCAGCGTCTCGAGCTCAGCGAGAATGCGCGCGCCCTCCACAAGGTAATTCTCGCCTTCGGGCGTGAGGCTGATGCGTCGGGTCGTACGGTTCAGTAGCCTGACGCCAAGTCTCGACTCCAGGGCGATGAGCCGTTTGCTGACGGCGGACGGGGTGACCCCCAACTCCTGGGCCGCGGCAGCGAGACTGCCGAGCTTGTTGATGGCCATGAAAAAGGCCACATCCGAGAACCCGTCCATTGCTGAATTGTAGGCAAGAAAGAAGTGATTCTGCCTAAATTATGTTTCTGTAGGCAAGTGCTAGCATCCGTTCCATAAAAACCGCACTGAAGGAGACTCCATGAAAATGCCTCGCCTTGTTGCCTTCCTCGCTTGCGCCGCCGTTCTTGGAACGGCTTCGGCGCAAACCTACCCGCAGCGCCCGATCCGTCTGATCGTGCCATACGCGCCGGGCGGCAGTGCCGATATCGCCGCACGCCTCGTTTCCGACGCATGGTCGAAAGCGCTTGGCGGCACCATCGTCGTGGAGAACCGTGCCGGGGCGGGTGGCAACATCGGCGTGGATGCCGTCGCGAAGTCGCCGGCGGACGGCTACACCATTGGCCTGCAAACGGTTTCGCTGGCCATCAATCCCGGCCTGTTCGCCCGCATGCCTTACGACACGCTGAAGGATCTCGCGACCATCGGGATGGTGGCGGGTTCACAGCACGTCCTTGTCATCAACAACAAGATCCCGGCCAAAAACCTGCAAGAACTCATCACGCTTGCCAAGGCCAGGCCGGACAAGCTGACGTATGGCTCGGCAGGTAATGGCAGTACGTTCCATATGTCCGCCGAACTGTTCAAGTCGGTCGCCAATGTATCAATCGTCCACGTGCCCTATCGCGGTGGCGGCCCCGCACTGGTCGACACCATCGCCGGACAGGTCGATATGAGCTTCCCGGTGATTTCAGCCGCGCAGCAGCACGTGCTGGCAGGCAAATTGACTGCGCTCGCCGTGACGGGCTCGAAACGCTCATCCTTGCTGCCAAACGTGCCCACCGCGACCGAAGCTGGTCTGCCCGGATACAACTTCGAGACGTGGTTCATGGTCTTTGCGCCGGCGGGCACGCCGAAGCCCATCATCGACAAGTTGAACGCCGCGCTCAATTCGACCCTGACGGCGCAGGCGACAAAAGACCGGATGCTGAAGGAAGGTTTTGAACCGACGCCTTCGACGCCGGAGGCAGCCCGCCAGCGTCTTGAAAGAGAGATGCCGATGTGGGCCGGTTTAATCAAGCAGCGCGGTATCACCGCCGAGTGATCGTGAAAACAGGTAGTCTCCATGCCCCCCAAAACAATTTACAACAAGCTGGTTGACTCTCACACCGTCACCAGAATCGACGACGACAACGTTCTGCTTTTCTGCGACCTGCACTTGATGAACGAGTACACGAGTCCTCAGGCCTTTGCAGGGCTGCACGAGCAGAACCGCGGGGTATTGATCCCGGGGCAGAATGTTTCCGTCGTCAGTCACATCATTCCGACGCATCCGACGAAGATCCGCGTGATCGCGGATCCGGCTTCGTCGCTCCAGGCGACGAACCTGCGGGATAACTGTGAGCGGCACAACATCCCGCTGTTCGATACGAACGATGCGCTCCAAGGCATCGAACACGTCATTGCCCCCGAACACGGCATGATTCGTCCGGGTATGGTCGTGATCTGTGGTGACAGTCATACGACCACCTACGGCGCACTCGGTGCGCTGGGCTTCGGCATCGGTACGTCGGAGGTCGAGCACGTCCTGGCAACGCAGACGCTGGTGTACCGGATGGCGAAGACCATGCGCATCCGCGTGGATGGCAAACTGCCTGTCGGTACGACGGCCAAGGATCTGATCCTCATGATCATCGGCAGGATCGGCGCCCAGGGCGCGCGCGGCTACGTCGTCGAGTACTGCGGGTCGGCGATCCGGGACCTGAGCGTCGAAGCCCGTTTCACGCTTTGCAACATGACCGTGGAAGCGGCGGCACGGGGCGCCCTGATTGCACCCGATGACGCGTCGATCGATTACGTGCTGCGCCGTGCCCCCGACATGGACGATGCACAGCGCATTGCCGCCCTGGCGTACTGGGACACGTTGAAGAGCGATCCGGAAGCAACATTCGATCTCGACTTCGTGTTTGATGCCAGCGATATCGAACCTTACGTGACATGGGGCACTAGCCCGGATCAGGTCGTGCCCGTTTCAGGGCGTATTCCGTTTCCCGAAGATCAAATCGATGAAGCAGACCAGCGCTCGGTCGAGCGCGCTCTCTCTTACACACATTTGACTGCTGGCTCAGTACTGGCGGGCACGGCGATTCAACATGTTTTTATTGGCTCATGCACAAATGGCCGCATCGAAGATCTGCGTGCCGTGGCCGAGGTCGCAAGGGGCAGGAAGGTCGCGAAGGGCGTCCGGGCAATGGTCGTTCCGGGCTCTGGCGCCGTCAAGGCGCAAGCGGAGCGCGAAGGAATCGCGGAGATCCTCACGGCGGCCGGATTCGAGTGGCGACAACCCGGCTGTTCCATGTGCCTGGCCATGAACGACGACGTGCTGGCCGAGGGCGTTCGCTGTGCGTCCACCACCAACCGGAACTTTGAAGGCAGGCAAGGGCGCGGCGCCATTACGCATTTGATGAGCCCGGCCATGGCCGCAGCAGCGGCCATTACGGGAAAGATCACCGACGTCCGCAAGCTGGAGATCGATCATGTCTGAATACGCCTATATCGCCGGCAAGGCGGCCGCCATCCGCTTCGAGAACCTCGATACCGACCAAATTATCCCGAAGCAGTTTCTGCGCGGCATTGACAAGGCGGGTCTCGACAAGGGCATTCTGTACGACCACCGCTTCGATGGAAACGGCAATCTGCGCCCTGACTTCGTACTGAACCGGCCCGAGTATGCGGGAACGAGCATCCTAGTGGGTGGCGCGAATTTCGGTTGCGGATCCAGTCGCGAGCACGCCGTCTGGGGCTTGCAGCAGTTCGGTGTGCGGGCCGTTATCGCGCCCAGCTATGGCGAGATCTTCTACTCCAATGCCATGAACAATCGGCTGCTGCTAGTGATGCTTCCGCGCGATGTCATCGAAGCATTGATGAACGCCATCGATGCTGACAGCAATAACACCGTTTTCATCGATGTGGAAACGATGCACGTCAAGACGCCCCTCGGCGAGCATCCGTTCGAGTTGTCTGAGCGGCATCGCCGCATGTTTATCGAAGGGCTCGACATGATCGGCCTGTCGCTAAAGCACCGCGCCGAGATCAAGGCGTTTGCCGACAAATACTGGTCTACGTTTCCGTGGACCCAGGACGTCGCGCGCCGCACCCGAGATCGGCTAGGCGTAACCTGAAGTAGCAGAACTGGCGCAGGCGCCGGTGCCCATTCCCGCTTTTGCCGCGATTGCCGCGGCAACCGCCTCCCGCGCCAGTCGCTACGGCTCCTTGCGAGTTCGCTTCGATCGTGCCTTAGTCGCTAGATCCGCGTTCAGTTCTGCAGTAACTTCATGCCGGCTATTGTTCGTGCCGATGGGATGGAGCTGAACTTAGGTCGGCTTCTGGAACTTCTCAACCAGGAAGTCGATGAAGGCCCTCGCGCGGGCCGTCTGATTTCGGCGCTGTGAGTAATAAACGAACAGATCTGCCGACGGTAACTTAAATTGAGGCAAGACGACTCGCAAGCGGCCGCTCTCGAGGTACTTCGTCAGATCCCATTCGGAACGAATGAGGATGCCATGACCATCGAGGGCCCAGCCGAGCACGATGTCCCCATCGTTGCTGGAGAGCGCGCCAGCAACCTTCACACTATCATGATGGCCATCATGCTCGAATCGCCAGATTGCATGCGCTTCGTCGTTCTGCCTGTGAATGATGCAGCGATGATTGTGAAGGTCGGACAGGGATGCCGGCGGCCCGAATTTGTCCAGGTAGACCGGCGACGCGCATAGAAAGCGACGGTTCGACATGATGCGCCTAGCGCTCAACCGATTATCCGGCAGCGTCCCAAACCGGATCGCCAGGTCGACACCACTGTCCACCAGGTCTACAGGGCGGTCCGTGACTTCAAGCTGCACCTCCACCTGCGTATAGCGCTTTGCAAACTCGGAAACCAGAGGTGCAATGGTGGTCCGTCCGAAGCCGAGGGTCGCATTGACGCGGAGCAGTCCACGCGGTTCGGCGCCGCTGCTCGCCACAACGCTCTCCATCTCCCGGAGGTCGGCCAGAATCCTTTGCGCATACGCCAGATATGTCTCGCCTTCGTTCGTCAGGCTGATGCGCCGTGTGGTGCGGTTCACCAAGCGTACACCAAGGCGGCTTTCCATCAGGGCCAGCCTTTTTGTCGCTGCGGGAGGCGTCAGATCGAGTTCGCGCGCCGCTGCGGCTAAAGAGCCGTGCCGAGCGATCAGAACGAAGAACTCCAGTTCGGACGCGATCTCAGTCTTCACTTTGGGAGAATAATGAAATGAAAGTGGTTCAATTGTAGTACGCCATTCCGCGCCTAAGCTACGTACTCCGACGCCCCCAGCGTTCATGTCATATGAGTCAGGAGACACATTGTGAGAATCGTAGAAATTCGCGAGAAGACCTTCCCCATCAGCTCGCCCATCCGTAACGCCTACATCGACTTCAGCAAGATGACCCTCAGCCTGGTTGCCGTGATCACCGACGTGATCCGCGACGGCAAGCCGGTCGTCGGCTACGGCTTCAATTCCAACGGTCGCTATGGCCAGGGAACCCTGATGCGCGAGCGCTTCATTCCCCGCATCCTGGAAGCCGATCCGGAGTCGCTGATCGACGCCACCGGCAACAACCTGGATCCGCACAAGATCTGGGACACCATGTTCAAGAACGAGAAGCCGGGCGGCCATGGCGAACGTTCGGTGGCCATCGGCACGATCGACATGGCGGTCTGGGATGCTGTCGCCAAGATCGAAGGCAAGCCGCTGTTCCAATTGCTGGCCGACCGCTACGGCAATGGGCAGCCCGACCGCAAGGTGTTCGTCTACGCCGCCGGCGGCTACTACTACCCCGGCCAGGACCACGGCAAGCTGAAGGACGAGATGCGCAGCTACATTGACCGCGGCTACACCGTGGTCAAGAAGAAGATCGGCGGCGCTTCGCTGGACGAGGATTTGCGCCGCATCGATTCGATCCTGAGCGTGCTGCAGGATGGTCAGAAGCTGGCCGTCGACGCCAATGGCCGCTTCGATCTCGATACCGCCATCCAGTACGCCAAGGCGCTCTCCCAGTACGATCTGTTCTGGTACGAGGAGCCGGGCGATCCGCTGGACTTCGAACTGCAAGCCACGTTGCGCAACTACTACGACAAACCGATGGCCACCGGCGAAGATCTGTTCTCGATGCAGGACGCCCGCAACCTGATTCGCTACGGCGGCATGCGTCCGGATCGCGACTACCTACAATTCGACTGCGCCCTCAGCTATGGCCTGGTGGAATACCTGCGCACACTGGACATGCTCAAGCAGCACGGCTGGTCAGCCAGCCGCTGCATTCCGCACGGCGGTCATCAGATGTCGCTGAACATTGCCGCGGGCTTGGGCCTGGGCGGCAACGAGAGCTACCCTGACCTGTTCCAGCCATTCGGTGGCTTCCCCGATGGCGTCAAGGTCGAGAAGGGCTACCTGACGATGCCGGACCTGCCCGGGATCGGCTTCGAAGGCAAGTCGGACCTGTATAGCGTGATGCAGCAACTGTCGGCGTAAGCCACAGCATTTCAAAAACATAAACGGAGACAACCATGTGGATTAAGCAAGCGGCAATCCGCGCCGCCACCCTATGCATTGTTAGCGGTCTCTTCGTCACATCCGGCTACGCACGTGCCGAATATCCGGAGAAGCCTGTCACCCTGGTTGTCCCGTTCGTGGCTGGCGGCCCGAGCGACAAGATCGCGCGCGACGTCGCCGAATCGCTGCGCAAAACGCTCGGCACCACAGTCGTCGTGGAGAACACCGCTGGTGCCGGCGGTACCATCGGCACGGCGCGTGTCGCCCGGGCGACCCCGGACGGCTATACACTGCTGGTTCACCATATCGGTCTCGCGACGGCGCCGGCGTTGTACAAGAAGCTCGGCTACAAGACCTCGGACCTGGAATTCCTCGGGCTAATCAACGAGGCTCCGTCGACACTGATCGGCAAGACGGCGCTACCGCCCAACAACCTGCCCGAACTCAAGAAGTTTATTGCGGCGAATGGCGGAAAGCTGAACCTGGCCAACGCAGGCGTGGGCTCGGCGTCGCACCTCTGCAGCTTGCTGCTGCAAAGCACGCTGAAAAGCGACATGACTTTCGTACCGTACAAGGGAACGGCGCCCGCGATGTCCGACATCATGGGCGGGCAAGTCGATTTGATGTGCGAGCAGGCCACCAACAGTACGCCGCAGATTGAAGCCAAGAAGGTCAAGGCGTTTGGGGTGACAAGCGCCCAACGCTCGACCGTACCGGCTTTGGCGAACATCCCGACACTCAACGAAGCCGGTTTGCCGGGATTCAACTTCACCGTCTGGCACGGTTTGTATGCGCCTCGCGGTACCCCGCCAGCCGTACTTGAGAAGATTAACAAGGCCCTGCGCGCTGCGCTGAAGGATCCGGCGCTAATCAAACGTGAAGAGGCCTTGGGCATCACGGTTGTCACCGACGATCGTCTCTCACCGGCAGGCCATAAGAAGTTCTTCAACGAAGAAGTTAATCGGTGGACGAAAGTCATCACGGACGCTGGCATTCACCCGGAGTGACTGCATAGCGCTTCCCACGGGACGGGGCACCTGGTTCGGTGCCGTCCCGTCTTTCCCCAACATTCTTGATCGCCAGGCGGCTCCGATGTACTGGAGCTGCCATAGGGCCCCGTGCGTCCGAAGCTTGGCGGTTGCACCACGAATCGCACCTGCAGGAGACAACAGTGCGGCCTTCATTTCTAAAGAAACACCTATCGAAGCTGTACGTTCAGGTTCTCATCGGCATCGTTGCCGGGATTCTTCTCGGCCACTTCATGCCGGATCTTGGTGAACAACTGAAGCCACTGGGCGACATCTTCATCAAGCTGATCCGGATGCTGTTGGCGCCCATCATCTTCGCCTCGGTTGTGGTCGGTATCGCGAGGATGAACGATATCCATGAGGCCGGTCGCGTTGGCGTGAAAGCGGTCATTTACTTTGAGATTGCGTCGACCGTAGCGCTTGCCATCGGGCTCATCGTCGTCAATGTGTTCAAGCCCGGCCATGGCATGAATATCGATCCCACACAGCTCGATGGCGGTGCGATCAAAGCCTACACGACTGCGGCAGAGCACCACACGATGCTCGACTTCCTGATGAGCATCGTACCTAACACTGTGGTGGGCGCGTTCGCGAATGGGGAGATGCTGCCGATCATCTTCTTCTCGATGCTCTTGGCCATTGCGTTGGCACGGCTGGGTCCCCGCACGGCCCCCTTCGTCGACATGCTTGATATGTTCCTTCACGCCATGTTCGGCGTGGTCAGGATCGTGATGCATGTGGCCCCGATCGGTGCGTTCGGCGGCATGGCGTTCACGGTTGCCAAGTACGGCATCGGTACGCTGGCCTCCTACGGCGAGTTGATGCTCTGCCTCTACCTGACGTCCATCGCGTTCATCGTCCTGGCGTTGGGTGCGGTGATGCGGGCGTCGGGCCTGTCGCTATGGAAATTCATCCGATACATCAAGGATGAGATCTTCGTGACGCTGGGAACCGCGTCCACTGAAGCGGTTCTTCCGCAGATGCTGGTCAAACTTGAAAGGCTGGGATGCGCCCGGCCCGTGGTTGGGATGGTCTTGCCCACTGGCTACACCTTCAACGCCGACGGTACCGCGATCTATTTGACGATGGCAACGATCTTCGTGGCACAAGCCATGAACATTGACCTGACCATCTGGGACCAACTGATCGTCCTCGGTGTGCTGCTGCTGACGTCAAAAGGATCAGCGGGGGTGGCTGGCGCCGGATTTGTCGCGCTCGCTGCAACACTGGCTTCGATGAACAAGATTCCTGTGTCGGGACTTGTGCTGTTGCTCGGTATTGATCGCTTCCTGAACGAGGCGCGCGCAGTCACTAACCTGATCGGAAACGGCGTGGCAACGATTGCCGTTGCACGATGGGAAGGCGCCATTGACATGCAGAAGGCACGAGACGTCCTGGACGGACGTCGAGATGAGCTACTTGACGACGCTCCAAGTGAGGCCAACGAGCCCGCACTTGCACCACGTCCCAACCACTAATAGCTGGGTCCCGGCCGCCAACGCCGTCGGAACGAAGCACTGCCGGAACTTCACATGAACACCAGGACTGCTGCACCGAGCTTGCGCGAAGCCGCGCTTGAATATCACGAGTTTCCTTCGCCGGGCAAACTGACCGTCTCGCCGACGAAGCAATTGCTTAACCAACGCGACCTATCCCTTGCCTACTCTCCGGGGGTTGCTTACCCCTGTGAGGAGATCGTCGCAGACCCCCTCAACGCTGCCCGCTATACCGCCAGAAGCAATCTGGTAGGCGTGGTCACGAACGGCAGTGCCGTGCTGGGACTTGGCAACATCGGCCCTTTGGCTGCCAAGCCCGTGATGGAAGGGAAGGCTGTGCTGTTCAAGAAGTTCGCCGGCATCGATGTCTTTGACATCGAGCTCAACGAGAGTGACCCTGAAAAGCTGGTAGAAGTGATTGCCGCACTGGAGCCGACGTTTGGCGGCATCAACTTGGAGGATATCAAGGCCCCCGACTGCTTTACAGTCGAGCAGGGCTGCCGCTCGCGCATGCAGATTCCCGTCTTCCACGACGATCAGCATGGTACAGCCATCGTCGTGGCAGCGGCGATTACGAATGGCTTGCGCGTCGTGGGCAAGCATATCGCCGAAGTGAAGCTGGTGGCTTCCGGCGCGGGGGCGGCGGCGCTGGCATGTCTTGATCTGCTGGTTGACATGGGGATGCCGCTTGAGAACATCTTCGTGACCGATCTCGCCGGCGTCGTCTACCATGGACGAAAGGAGTTGATGGATCCGCACAAGGAGCGCTTCGCACAGGACACGCCCGCCCGCAGGCTAGGGGAAGTCATTAACGGCGCCGACATCTTTCTTGGGCTGTCAGCCGGTGGCGTGTTGAAGGAAGACATGGTCAAGGCCATGGCACCGCAGCCCTTGATCTTCGCCCTGGCCAATCCGACACCCGAGATTGCGCCGGAGATCGCGACTGCCGCCCGTCCCGACGCCGTGCTAGCAACAGGCCGGGCCGACTATCCCAACCAGGTCAACAATGTGCTTTGCTTCCCGTTCATTTTCCGGGGGGCGCTGGATGCCGGGGCGACGACCATCACGCGGGAAATGGAAATCGCCACCGTCAACGCCATTGCGGAGCTGGCGAGGCAGGAACAAAGCGACATCGTATCGACAGCGTACGGCATCAAGGAGCTGAGTTTCGGACCCGAATATCTGATCCCGAAGCCGTTCGACCCGCGCCTGATCGTGAAGATTGCCCCTGCGGTAGCACAGGCGGCCATGGATTCCGGGGTTGCCACGCGGCCCATCGAGGATATGGAAGCGTATCGCCAGCATCTGCAACAGTTCGTCTATCACAGCGGCAACCTGATGAAGCCGGTCTTCCAGCAAGCGAAGAGCGTCGCTTCTGCCAGAAAGCGCGTCGTGTTTGCAGAAGGCGAGGAAGAGCGCGTCCTGAGGGCGGTACAGATCGTCGTCGACGAACAACTGGCAACGCCAATCCTCGTCGGGCGACCGGATGTCATTGCGAAGCGCATTGAGAAGTTGGGCTTGCGCCTGCGCCCGGACAGCGACTTCGCCGTGGTCAATACCGAACACGACCCGCGCTACAAGGATTTTTGGCAGTCGTATTACCGGATCATGGCCCGACGAGGCATCAGCGAACAAATGGCGAAGCTGGAAATGCGGCGCCGCACCACCTTGATCGGCGCCATGCTTGTCGAAAAAGGGGAAGCCGATGGCATGATCTGCGGAACGGTAAGCACACCGCATCGACACCTGCATTTCATCGATCAAGTCATTGGCAAGAGAGCAGGTGCCAATGTGTTCGCTGCATTGACCGGCCTGGTGTTGCCCGGACGGCAGATATTCCTGGCCGACACCCACATCAATATCGATCCCTCTGCCGAACAACTGGCCGACATCGCCGTCATGGCAGCGGAGCAGGTGCGCCGGTTCGGTATTGAACCCAAGGTTGCGTTCGTTTCCCACTCCAACTTCGGGACCAGCGACTCGGCATCGGCCCAGAAGATGCGTAGGGCTCTTCAAGCATTGCGTGAGCGCGCTCCGCAGTTGCAGGCAGACGGCGAAATGCATGGTGACATTGCGCTGGATGCCAGCCTGCGCACGGGTAGCTTCGAGCTTGGTTTCGAAGGTGATGCCAATGTACTCATCCTGCCGAACATCGATGCCGCCAACATCTCGTACAATTTCCTGAAGGCGGCCGCGGGTAACAACGTGGCGATTGGTCCTATTCTCCTCGGCGCTGCCCGGCCAGTTCACGTGCTCACCGAGTCCGCGACGGTACGACGCATTGTCAATGTCGCTGCGCTGCTGGTCGCCGAGGCGAGTGATCGCGACAAGGACCCCAATATTCTGCAAAGCTGATCGCAAAATGAGCGACGCAAGCTTTAACGGTTGCCGAACCCGCCGGCTACTGGGGTCTTGATTCCTTCTCGTGTAATCCAGTCTGGTGCCGTCGTGCAGCTACCTGCTGGACGAAGCGCTACTTTGGAGGTTGAGGTGGCCTTTTGCTTTTCTCGTACGGTTTCGCCACGAGACGAAGCGTTCGACGCGGCATCGATGATCGAGTATGCAGCCTGGCTGTCGAAGTAGGCTGTAGCAGATTCCTGGATCGGAAAGCGGTGGGTCAGCCCAGCTTTATCGCGGATAACGTTGGGTTTCACGCACTGTTCTCGGCGGCAAGCTCACTCAGGCCGATAGCACCGCCTTTGAGAAAGTTGCCGCGCTCTGGCGCGATGGCGAGCGGATTGCCAACTCCCTGGTTGGGATCAGACCGGACAATGCCATTCCTATCCCTCGGCTTCCTTTGGAAGAGTTTTGCCCAGCAGGGTCACAAGATTGAGGAAGGGTCCATGGTCACCACTGGTACGGTGACTGCCCCTGTGGATGTTACCGGGAGTGGCCATTACGAAGCGCGCATTGGAGAGACTGGCCTTGCGTTTGCTCTTACGCAGGAGGATGGGCGCTAGTTGAACGTCTGTAAATTGACGATGTTCGGTCAGAGCTGAATTCATTTGTGGCAGACGGCTTTTGGCCGGGAGGTGACCTCCGCCGGTCGCTACTCGATCAGCTCTTGTCGCCCTAAGCTTAAATGCTCTCATGGCCGTCATGACTACGCCCCGCAGGGACACGGGTTCGGTAACGTTCCGGACAAACCTGCGCTCGCGCTCTGACCTGCATACCCGGCCAGTATGTCAAAATTCGTTTCCGATCGACCGGTTTCGTTGACCGGTCATGTGCGGGTGTTTGAGAATGGTTCGTCGCCAGACAACGGCGACCAGGTTTAGCAGCCTGCTTGGACACTCACAGAAGAGGGCTTGCGCAGCAAGCCCTCTTCTACACGCCTTCGCACGCCCATGCACAATGGGCGAGCCTTGGCTGGGGAGCCCTCGGGCTCGCCGGGTTTCCGAGTGTCCCGGTCTGCTAACCCTGCCCTGTGCTCGCCCACCCGATTAGCAGCGGACCGCGAGCCTCCGTCACTCACACTTGGAGGTTGCAATGCAAAGCACAACCCCGGCTCCCCAGGAGCCCACTCTCGCCCAAAAAGCTCAACTGGCCGAAAACGTGGCCAAAGTGGACCGCGCCCAGGCCCGCCCCCGCGCCAAAGCCGCTCCGCCCCCACCCAGCAAAGCCGTCACCCTGGAGGAGCAAATCCTCGAGGCCACTGACGACATCCTCCGCGTCAGCGCCGGCCTTCAGTCCTTCCTGACCTTGCTGGACCTGCAGAGCGACACCATTCTCCAAGGCATCGGCCTCCACGCCCTGCTTTTGCCGCTCAAGCAACAGCTGGACGAGAGCGCAGATCGCCTGCAGGCGTTGGTCTGACCAGGGAGAGCCTGCTTACCCGCCCGACGGATGAGCAGCGCTGAAAAGCAAACGGCGCGAGCCAACTGGTCTCGCGCCGTTTGCATCCCCCTCATTGGCGCCGTGCGTCTCAATGAAAATCCCGGCTCCCCACCATCAACCGTCCCAGCATCGGACTCAGGTCCACCAGTTCCTTGGCCACCAGGTGGCGCACGTCGCCCTGGCGCTGCCAGGTGCCGACCACGCCCAGCAGCGTGGCGCCCAGCACCTCCTTGCGCTGGCGCTCGACCAGGTCGGGCCACAGGATCAGGTTGATGCTGCCGGTCTCGTCCTCGATGGTGGCGAAGATGGTGCCGCTGGCGGTGGACGGGCGCTGGCGCACGGTGACGATGCCGCAGGCGCGCACGCGGCGGCCGTTGGCGCAGCGTTCGAGCTGGCTGGCAGTGACGAAGCGCATCGCCGCCAGCTTGTGCCGCAGCAGCGCCAGCGGGTGCGACTTGAGCGACAACCCCAGGCTGGCATAGTCCGCGGTCACATCTTCGCCGAGGCGCGGCGCCGGCAGCGCGAGCGCGGCCTCGGCGGGCGGCGCTTCATACAGCAGGTCGCGGTGTGCGGCATGCGCGGCCGCGGCGCGCGCCTGCCAGCGGGCCTGGCGGCGGTTGCCGGCGAGCGGCGCGAGCGCGTCGGCGGCGGCCAGCACGTCGATGTCGTGGCGGTCCAGGCCGGCGCGCAGCGCCAGGTCTTCGACACTGTCGAAGGCACGCTGCGCGCGCGCGGCCTCGATGCGCAGCGCCGCGGCCTCGCGCATGCCCTTGACCCGGCCCAGGCCCAGGCGCACGCGCGGATGCGGCGGCCGCTCCTGCCGAATGATGGCCGCATCGGACTCCGCCACCGGCTCCAGCGTGCTGTCCCAGCGGCTGATGGTGACATCCACCGGCAGTACCTCCACATCATGGCGGCGCGCGTCCTGCACCAGCTGCGAGGGCGAATAGAAGCCCATCGGCTGGCTGTTCAGCAGCGCGCACAGGAAGGCCGCCGGATGGTGGCACTTGAGCCACGAACTCACGTACACCAGCTTGGCGAAGCTGGCCGCATGGCTTTCGGGAAAGCCGTATTCGCCAAACCCCTCGATCTGCTTGCAGATCGCCAGCGCGAAGGATTCCGGATAGCCCTTGCCGGTCAGCGCCCGCACCAGCGCGTCCTGGTGCTGGCGCAGGTCGCCGCGCCGCCGCCATGCCGCCATCGAGCGGCGCAGCTGGTCCGCCTGCCCCGGCGAAAAACCCGCCGCGTCGATGGCCAGCTGCATCACCTGCTCCTGGAAGATCGGCACGCCCAGGGTGCGGCCCAGCACTTTCTCGATTACCTGGTTGAAGTAGACCGGCGGCTTCTGCGTGCGGCGAAAGGCCTCGCGCCGCTTCAGGTACGGATGGACCATGCCCCCCTGGATCGGGCCGGGCCGCACGATCGCCACCTCCACCACCAGGTCGTAGTACTCGCGCGGCTGCAGCCGCGGCAGCATCGATTGCTGCGCGCGCGACTCGATCTGGAACACGCCGATGGTGTCGGCCCGGCAGATCATGTCGTAGGTCGGCTTGTCCTCCTTCGGGATGTCCTCCATGCGCGCCGGCAGGCCCGCGCGCGCCGGATCGCGGCTGGGGTTGGGGATCATCTCCAGCGCGCGCCGGATCGCCGACAGCATGCCCAGCGCCAGCACGTCGACCTTGAGCAGGCCCAGCGACTCCAGGTCGTCCTTGTCCCACTGGATCACGCTGCGGTCGGCCATGGCCGCGTTCTCGATCGGCACCAGCCGCGACAGCTTGTGGCGCGCGATCACGAAGCCGCCCACGTGCTGCGACAGGTGGCGCGGAAAGCCACGCAGCTGCGCCGTCAGGCTGGCCCACTGCTGCACTGCCGGGGACTCGGGATCGAGCCCGTAGCGGGCGATCTTGTCGACAAAGCCCGGGCCGCCGTCCCACCATGCCTGGCCCTTGACTACCTGCTCCACCACGCTGGCGTCGATGCCGAGCGCGCGGCCGACGTCGCGCAGGGCGCTGCGCGAACGGTAGGTGATCAGCGACGCCGCCAGCGCGGCGCGATGACGGCCGTATTTGTCGTAGATGTACTGAATCACCTCTTCGCGCCGCTGGTGCTCGAAATCCACGTCGATATCGGGCGGCTCGTCGCGCTCGCGCGACAGGAAGCGGCCGAACAGCAGGTTGGCCTGTTCGGGGCTGACCTCGGTCACATACAGGCAGAAGCACACCAGCGAATTGGCGGCGGAGCCGCGCCCCTGGCACAGGATGCCGCGCGAGCGCGCAAAGCGCACGATGTCGTGCACCGTGAGGAAGAACGGCTCGTAGTGCTTTTCCTCGATCAGCTCCAGCTCTTCCTTCAACTGCGCTTCCCACTCCGGCTTGAGGCCGTTGGGAAAGCGCTCGCGCTTGCCACGCTCGACTTCCTTGCGCAGATAGGAGATCGGGGTCTCGCCGGGCGGCACCAGTTCCTCGGGATACTCGTAACGCAGCGTGCCCAGCGAGAAATCGCAGGTCTCGGCAATCTTCAGCGTCTGCGCCAGCGCCTCGCGCGGGTACAGGCGCGACAGCACCTGGCGCATGCGCAGGTGCTGCTCGGCATTGGGCGCCAGCGCCATGCCGCATTCGGCCAGCGGCTGGCCCAGCCGGATCGCGGTCAGCACGTCGGACAGCGGCTTGCGCGAGCGCACATGCATGGTGACCGCGCCGGCCGCGGCCAGCGGCACGCCGGTCTGCGCCGATACCGCTTCAAGGCGCGCGCGGTGCAAGGCATCGGCATGGCCCTGCAACTGTTCCAGCGCGATCCAGGCGCGCTCGCCGAACACTGCGCGGCACCACTCGGCCTGCTCCAGCAGCCGTTCCGGCTCGGCGCAATAGTCGGGCAGCAGCAGCGCCACGCAGCCGGGCATGCCGCGCAGGTGGGCGATGTCGCCGGCCGGCGCGGCGAGGTCTTCGGGATGCAGCCGGTAGCTGCCCTTCTGCGCGCGCCGGCGGCCCAGCGTGATCAGCTCGCTCAGGTTGCCGAAGCCCTCGCGGTGCTGCGCGATCAGCACCAGCCGCAGCGGCGCCTGTTCCGGTCCATTGGCCGGGATCAGGCTGAAGCGGCTGCCGATCAGCAGCGAGAACGCATCGGCGGCGCGGGCCAGCGCCTGCAGCCGCTGGTGGCGGCTGGCGTGGAAGCCGGGATCGTCGTCGCCGCTGCCGAAGGCATCGGCGTCGTCGAGCAGCGGTTCATCGATGCCGTCATCGGCGCCGTCATCGACACCTTCATCCACGCCCTCAGCGACCCGTGCCGCGCTGCGCGCCACCGCGTCGTGCAGGCGCTTGCGCAGGGTCTCGATGGCATCGTGCGCGCGCGCGGTGCCGGCCACCGAGCATTCATCGGTCAGCGCCAGCCCGCGGTAGCCCAGGCCGAAGGCGCGCTCGATCAGTTCGCCCGGGTGCGAGGCGCCGCTCAGGAAGGTGAAGTTGGAGATGCAGTGCAGCTCCACGTAATCCGGCAGCGCCGGCAGCAAACCCGGCAAGGACGCAGGCAACGAGGGGGGCAAGGGCGGCGCGCTCATGCGAACAACCCATGCAGGAACCAGCGATACTCGCCGCCATCGTCCTGCGCGGCATGGCCCGGACGCTCGCGGAAGATCCAGCAGCGCAGGCCGTCGGCGCGCTCGGCGATAAAGTAGTCGCGCGTGGCCAGGGCCCCGTCCCACCAGCCGGCCTCGATGCGCTCGGGCCGGCTCAGCAGCGCCAGCGGGCCGCCGTGGCAGGGCCGGTGGCGCTGCACCGGCAGCGGCAGCGGTTGCGGCAGCAGCCACAGCGGGCGCTCCGGCTGCGGCTCGGGCAGGCTGGCGGGCTTGCCAGCGGGCTCGTCGACCGGGCACCAGCGGTTGGCGCGCTCGGGCCGGTGGTCGGCCAGCGGGCGCGGCTGCAGCACGTTGTCGCGGCCCAGCCGCGCCATCAGCGTATCGAGCAGGCGGCCCAGGTCTTCCGGCGTGCCGCCGGGCTCGGGGAACAGCGCATCGCTTTGCGGCACGCACGCGGCCATGGCTTCCACGCGCAGCGCCAGGCCGGTCACGGGGGCATGGAAGCTGAGCTGGTCGAGCTTTTCGCGCAGCAGCCGCGACAGGTGCGCGGGATCGCGGCTGGGCTGGGCCAGGCCCAGTGGCACCGGGGTGCCTTCGGTCGCCGCGCCGCGCCGGTAGCGCTCATGCTCCAGCACCAGCACGCAGCGCGTGACGCCGGCCTGCTGCACCGCCAGCCAGCCCGCCAGCGCCAGCAGCAGCCGCTGCGCGCCGGCCAGCACGGCTTCGGCGGATTCGATCCGGCCCGGCAGGTCCATGCGCTGCGCAAACGCGGGCGGCGCCACGAACCAGACAAAGCGCGCCGGCGCCTCGCCATAGGCCTGGTCCAGCCGCGCCAGCAGCGCCGGGCCCAGCCGGCGCGTCAGGCCCGCGCGCGGCAGGCGCCGCACCTCGCCCAGCGTGCGGCAGCCGATGCCGTCCAGCCAGGCCGGATCGGCCAGCGTATGCAGCGCCTCCACCGGCAGGCGGTCGAGCAGCCGGTGCAGGCGCGCCATGCCCACCGCCCGGCGGCCGGGCCGCACCACGCCGCGCCGCGTGCGCCGCAGCGGCTGGCGCGCCAGCCAGGCGGCGCCGTGCGCGGTCGGGCCGCAGCCCACCTGGGCCACGGTGCCCAGCTGGCGCACGCAGGCCCGCACCGCGCGGCACAGCGCGCGATGGCCGCCGAACAGGCGCAGGCTGGCGCCGGCATCGAGCATCAGCGTGGCCGACTCCGGCTCCTCGTCGACGGTCACGCCCGGGGTGAAACGCAGCAGCGCCAGCGCCACCGCTTCCATCAGCGCGGCTTCGGCGGCCGGGTCGCGCTCCAGCTGCACGATATCGGCCGACAGGGCCTGCACGCCACCGCGGCGCATGCCATAGCGCACGCCCAGCTGCATCGCCGGACCATTGGCCAGCACCACCTGCTCGCGCGCCATCACCGCCACCGGCAGCGCATGGTGCAGGGTGGCGGTGGACACGCTCGCGGGCGCCAGCTCAGGCCAGTTGGGCTGCAGCGCGTCCAGGGGCAGGCGCGGCAGGTGCACCGCGATCCAGTACGGCATCGGATGAAAGCTGAGAAGACTGCGCCAGCGGTTCGGGCCCGGCGGGCACCGCCGCAGTTGCCCCTGCCGGCACCGGCCAGGCGGCCGCGCGCGTGGCCGCCGCCATGCCGTCCAGGCGCAGCAGCAGCGGCGTGTCCCGCACCGGCCCGCGGCGCTTGTGGAAGGTGATCGACAGCATGTTGCCGGGCAGCGGCGCCAGCAGCAGCCGCAGCACCGCGGGCGACGACTCGCGCAGCGCCGTGGCCGGGCGCAATGCCCAGGCCACCGCGTCGCCGGCCTGCGCCAGCACCTGCAGCCGCCGCAGCGCCTCGGGGCGCGCCGCCGGCAGCCACACCAGCACGCCGCCAAAGGCCTGGCTGCGCAGCACCTGTTCGGCGGCCCACAGCATGTCGGCCTGCTGCGCGGCCCTGGCCGCTTCGGCCGGAGCACGCACCCAGTAGCACTGCCGCGCCGGCAGCCCGGCCGCGGCCAGCCCCATCGCATTGGGCAGGTAAGGCGGCGCCACCAGCGCAATGCGCCGCCCCGCCGCGGCCAGCGTGCGCAGGGCTGGCAGCAGCAGGCGCATTTCCCCCGCGCCGCCCTGCGTGGTCAGCAGTTCGGTCAGGCCGCCGGCCGGCCAGCCGCCGCCGGGCAGTTCCGCCGACAGCGCGTCATACCCGGTCGGGCACACCGCGGCCCCGCCGGCGCGGCCCAGCTGGCCGGCCCGCCACAGCCCGGGATAGCGCTGCTCGAGCGCCGACAGCGCCTGCTGGCGCTCGGCCGGAGCAGGCCAGGCGGGCCCTGAGGCCGCCGGCGCAGGGAAAGGCAGACCCTCCGCCGCCCTGGGCGGGGCTGCATGCAATGGCGCAGTCATATGAAGTTAGCGTCGCTCGCCGGCAGGGCGAGGATTTAGGATATTTACGATGACTGTATATTTATACAGTATCGGTGACAAGGCAAGGGGTAACGGAAGGAGGTGGAGGCAGCGGCACTGCGGAGCCTCTCGACGAGGCGCCAAGTCCACTCGCGCACGCAGGTCTTTGGCCACTGAAGTTGCCATGCACTATCATTCCATAGAATGATTATCTTATAAAAAAGCTTCTATCGAATGATATGCACGAGGTCCATCAAGGCAGGTATCATTCCAAAGAATGATTTTTCTCGTTGACTAATGCTATGTCATTAATCTCCCAATGCCGCCAGCTGCGCGAAGCCAGGGGCAAGAGCCTGGGCGAACTCGGCCGGATCCTCGGCATGGCGGCGCAAAACCTGTCGGCCATCCTGCTCGGCAAGAAGGACAGCCGCGCTTCCACGCTCGAAGCGCTGGCCGCCGCGCTCGACGCGCAGTGGGTGCTGGTGCCCAACGAACGCCTTGCCGAAGTCCGCCAGGTGCTGGAAGGCAAGGGCGGCGGCCCCGACCGCGGCGCCCGCGCCGCGCTCGACATCTTCCTGGAACAGGAATGAGCTACGCCCTGCATCCCCGCTTTCTGGAGGTTCGGCTATATGACCGGCTCTGCGGCTACCTGTGCGAGGCCGGCGGCAATGTCCGCTTCGTGCCCGCCGATGAATTCCGCGGCGACACCGACCGCCCCACGCTGAGCCTGTCGATCACGGTGCCGACCGAAGCCGGCCGCCGCGCCACCGCCGAGGTGCTGGACAACCCCTTCCATCCCGCGGTCTACAACACCGGCCATGAGTTGCCGCCCTACTTTGCCGGCCTGCTGCCCGAAGGCGAGCTGCGCAAGCGGCTGGAAGCCACCCGCAGCCAGCCCGAAGACAAGGACGACTTCGGCATCCTGGCCTCGGCCGGCAACGACCTGCCCGGGGCCGTGGTGGTGCGGCCGGCGGACATCGGCGCCCTGCCCGCCTATGCCCGCGCCTATGGCGTGACCGGCGGCGCCGACAACCTGGAGATCGCCGTGGTCGAGGGCGCCACGCAAGGGGCCGCATCGGTGTCCGGCGTGCAGAACAAGCTGGCGCTGTCGACGGTGCAGGATGGCAAGCGCTACACGCTGCCGAGCCACGGCAAGCTGTCCGACATCATCGCCAAGCTGCCGGCCCGGAACGACGACGCGCAGGTGTTCAACGAATCGGTCTCGATGCAGCTCGCGGCCGCCGCCGGCGTGCATGTCGCGGCCACGCGCGTGCTGCCCATGTCGACCATCGCGGTGGAGGGACTGGCCGAGGCCCTGGGCGAGGACCTGCACTACCTTGCCGTCGACCGCTTCGACCGTACCCCGTCCGGGCGCGTCCATGCCGAGGACGGCTGCCAGATGCTGGGCCGGATGCCGGCCCGCAAGTACGCCAGCATCGACGGCTACGTGCAGCTGGTGGCCACGCTGTACCGGCTAAGCCCGAGCGGGGTCGAGCATGTGCGGCAGTTCTTCCTGCGCCAGGCGGTCAATACGCTGATCGGCAACAGCGACGCGCACCTGAAGAACTTCTCGGTGATCTACCCCAACGGCGTGCTGCCGGTGCTGTCGCCGGCGTACGACATCGTCTGCGTGGCCGCGCTGCCCGGCTTTGCCTCGTACGGCCAGAACGTCGCCATCGACCGGCTGCAGCGCGAGGAAACCCTGGCCATGTACGAGGCGATCGCCGAGAAAGCCGGCGTGCCGCGCCGCATCGCCACCGCCGCGGTCAGGGAAGCGGTGGCGCTGGCGCATGCCCGCTGGCCGCGCCTGCTGGACGAGCTCGACGCCCCGCCGGCCATCCGCGAGGTCGTCACCGCGCGCCTGGCGACGCTGCCGCTGGCGCGCATCGCGCGCCAGCGCCGGTGAGTGCCCGCGCCGCGTGGCGGCACCTAAAGCATCGCCATCGCGGATAATGCGCCATCCACCCATCGACCTCGCCTCATGTCCGCCAGCAGCCCCAGCCCCCGACGCATCGACTGGACCACCCTGTTCCTGCTGACCTTTCCCCCGCTGAGCTGGGCCGGCAATGCCATCGTGGGCCGGCTTGCCGCCGGCACGGTGCCGCCGGTCGCGCTGAACTGGGCGCGCTGGGTGCTGGCCGGCATGCTGCTGGCACCGTTTGCCTGGCGCGGCGTGGTCGAGCACCGCGCGGTGCTGCGCCGGCACGCGGGCGTGATCACCGCCATGGGCATCCTGTCGATCGCCAGCTATAACGCGCTGCAGTACCTGGCGCTGACCAGCTCGACGCCGATCAACGTGACCCTGATCGGCGCCTCCACGCCGCTGTTTCTGATCGTGATCGGCGCGCTGTGCTTCGGCGAACGGGTCCGGCCCTGGCATGTCGCCGGCGCGCTGCTGTGCATGGTCGGCGTGACCTTCGTGCTGGTGCGCGGCGAACTGGCGCGGCTGGCGCAGCTGGACCTGGTGCCCGGCGACCTGTTCATGCTGGCGGCCACCATCGCCTGGAGCGCCTACACCTGGCTGCTGCGCAAGCAGCGTCCCGCGCTGCCCCTGCCGGTGCTGCTGTTCGCACAGATCGTCACCGGCGTGCTGGCCAGCGCGCCGGTGACGGCATGGGAACTGCTGACGCTGGATCATCCGCTGCAATGGAACGGCAAGGTCGCGGGCATCCTGCTCTATGTCGCGACCATCCCGTCGCTGCTGGCCTACTTTGCCTGGGACCGCGCCATCGCCCGCGCGGGCGCGCAGCTGCCGGTGTTCTTCATCACGCTGACGCCGGTCTTCGCCGCGCTGCTGTCGACGGTGCTGCTGGGCGACTGGCCGCGCTGGTACCACGGCGTCGGCCTGGCCGCGATCGCGGCGGGCATCTGGCTGGCGCAGCGGCGCTGACGGCGGCCAGCCCCGTTCAGCGCGCCATGACCTTGTCCGGCGTCATCGGCGTGCTGCGCAAGCGCCTGCCGGTGGCGTGATAGATCGCATTGCTGATCGCGGCGGCAACGCCGACCAGCCCGATTTCGCCCACGCCCTTGGCGCCGAGGCTGCTGACCACGCGGTCGTCCTCGTCGACGAAGATCACGTCCAGGTCCTGGATATCGGCGTGCGAGGCGATGTGGTACTCGGCGATATTGCGGTTCATGAAGCGGCCGAGCGCATGGTCGCTGTGCGTTTCCTCGTGCAGCGCCTGGCCGATGCCCCACACCATGCCGCCCAGGATCTGGCTGCGCGCGGTCTTCGGGTTGATGATGCGCCCGGCCGCCACCGCGCTGACCACGCGCGTCACGCGCACGGTGCCCAGCGCCTCGTCGACGCGCACCTCGCAGAACACGGCCGAGTGCGCGGCGCGCGTGTACTGCTTCTGCTTGAACAAATTGGGCAATTGCAGGAACGATGCCTCGATCTGCTCGCGCCGGGCCGCTGCCATGATGCCGGTCAGCGGCAACGACGCGTCGGGGTCGGGGCCGCCGCGCAGGCTGACCTGGCCGTGCGCGAACACCAGGTCCTCGTAGCGCGCGCGCTCGAAGCCGGAGCCCTGCATGCGCCGCGCCATGTGCCACAGCATCCGGCGCAGCTTGTCGCACACGCCGTCGACCGCGCTGCCGACCGTGGCCACATGCGACGAGCCGCCTTCCACGGGCGCCACCGGCAGCTCCGAATCGCCCAGCACGAACGTCACCTGCTCCAGCGGCAGGCCCAGCGACGCGGCGGCGATCTGGCTCATCACCGTCAGCGTGCCGGTGCCGATGTCGGTGGCGGCACTGGCTACCTCGAGCCGGCCGTCGGCGCGGAACACCGCGCGGGCGCGGCTGAACATCTGCAGCGCGTCCCAGGTGCCGCTGGCCATGCCCCAGCCGACCAGCTCGTGGCCAGCGCGCATCGAACGCGGCTGCGGTGGCCGTCCGGCCCAGCCGAACCGTTGCGCGCCCTGCGCGTAGCATTCCCGCAGTGCCTTGCTCGAGAACGGCAGGCCGCTGGCGCCGTCGCGCTCGGCGTAGTTTTTGAGCCGCAGCGCCAGCGGGTCCATCCCCACCGCATAGGACAGCTCGTCCATCGCCACCTCGATCGCATGCACGCCGTGCGCGGCGCCCGGCGCGCGCATGTCGGCCGGGGTGGGCTGGTCCAGGTCGACCAGTCGATAGTCCTGCCGGCTGTTCTCGGAGGCATAGAGCTGCGTGGACCAGTTGACCACCACCTCGACGTAGTGCTCCATGCGCGAGGTCTCGGCCACGGCTTCATGGATCAGGCTCACCAGCCCCCCATCGGCGTCGGCACCCAGCCGGACGCGCTGCCAGGTCTCGGGCCGGTGGCAGAAGGTGAACATCTGCGGCCGTGTCAGCACCACGCGCACCGAGCGCTCCAGCGCCAGCGCCGCCATCACCGCCAGGATCAGCTGGTACTGCGGCCGCAGCCCCGAGCCGAACGCCCCGCCCACGTATTCATTGCGCACCGTGACCTTGCGCTTGGGCAGCCCGAACACCCGCGACACCATCCAGCGCGAATTCTGCGAGCCCTGGGTCTTGTCGTAGATGGTCAGGTGGCCGTCGCCGCCGCGGATCACCGTGGTGGCGTGCATCTCCATCGGATTGTGGTGTTCCACGCCGCTGTAGAACTCCGCGTCGACCTGGAAAGGCGCGCGCGCGAAGGCGGCGTCGGCATCGCCGCGCGCCCTGGGCGGGCCGGAATAGCCCGCCTTGAAGCGCATCGGCTTGCCGGCGCGGCCCAGGTGCTCCAGCAGGCTGGTCTCGTGCGGCCACGCCTGGTAGCGCACGCGCACCAGCGTCGCGGCATGGCGTGCCGCCTCGAAGGTCTCGGCCACCACCAGCGCGACCGGCTGGCCGCTGTACCAGATGCGCGCGTCGTGCAGCGGCTTGAACGGCGAACCGGCGGGCGCGACCATGTCCTTGTAGAACAGGTCGAGCGAACGCACGCGCGGGCGGCGCTCATGGGTCAGCACCTCGAGCACGCCCGGCACCGCCAGCGCCGCGCTGCAATCGATCGACACGATGCGTCCGCGCGCAATGGTGCTGTTCACCACCACCCCGTGCGCAAGGTCGAAGGCCGGATGCTCGGCGGCATAGCGCGCCGTGCCGGTGACCTTGGCCACGCCATCGAGGCGCGGGACCGGCGTGCCGATGCCGACCGGGCCCGTGCCGGGGCGTGCGCGCGGCGTGCATTGCGGGATCGGATCGTTCATGGCTGCTCCTCCTCGCTGAAGGCGTCTTCGCCGGTATTGCTCAGCACGCCGGCGACCGCCATTTCCAGCGCGCGCACGATCGCGCGCTCGGCCAGCGCAATCTTGAAGCTGTTGCCCGGCAGGCTCTCGGGCACGGCCGGGCCGCCCCAGGCGCGCGCATCGCGCAGCAGGAAGCGGGCCGCGGCGGCAAAGTGTTCGGCCGTGGCGGGCCGGCCCTGCAGGTGCGCCTCGGCCTCGGGATCGCGCCACGGCTTGTGGGCCACGCCGCCCAGTGCCAGCCGCGCGGCACGCACGGTGCCATCGTCGGCAAGGTCCAGCGCGGCAGCCACCGACACCAGTGCGAACGCAAACGACGCGCGCTCGCGGATCTTCAGGTAACAGGCACGGCGCGCGAACTCGGCGGCGGGAGGCAGCACGATGTGGGTGATCAGTTCGTCGGGGCGCAGCGTGGTGTCGATGTGCGGGCGGTCCTCCGGCAGCCGATGGAATTCATGGAACGGAATCTCGCGGCGGCCGCTGGCCGAGGCCACGTGCACCACCGCGCCCAGCGCCGCCAGTGCCACGCACATGTCGGACGGATGGGTGGCGACGCAATGCTCGCTCGCGCCCAGGATGGCATGCTGGCGCGCCAGCCCGGTCGCCGCCGGGCAGCCGCTGCCGGGATCGCGCTTGTTGCAGGGCACGCCCGGATCGTAGAAGTAATAGCAGCGCGTGCGCTGCAGCAGGTTGCCGCCATTGGTCGCCATATTGCGGATCTGCGCCGAGGCCCCGGCCAGGATTGCCGCGCGCAGCAGCGGATATTGCGCGCGCACCAGCGGGTGCTGCGCGGTATCGGCGTTGCTGGCCAGCGCACCGAGCCTGAGCCCGCCCTCCGCCGTGGCCTCGATCATCCGCAGCGGCAGTTGCCTGACATCGACCAGCGCGGCCGGATGCATCATGCCGCCCTTCACCAGGTCGATCAGGTTGGTGCCGGAAGCCAGGAAGTGCGGCGCGTGGTCGTCGCCAAGGCTTTGCACGCCGGCGTCCCGCTGCGCGGCGGCGATCGACTGCAGCGCCGCTTCCACCGTGGCCGCGCGCTCATAGCGGAACGGGTTCATGATGGCTCCTGGTCGTGGTCAGTCAGCCCGGCGACCTCGGCGATCGCCTCGACGATCTGCGCATACGCGCCGCAGCGGCACAGGTTGCCGCTCATGCGCTCGCGGATCTCCTTTCGGCTTGCCGGCGGATGCTCGTTCAGCAGTCCCACGGCGGAGCACAGCTGCCCCGGCGTGCAATAACCGCACTGGAACGCGTCGTGGTCGATAAAGGCCTGCTGCAGCGGATGCAGCGCACCCGTGTCGCGATCGGCCAGCCCCTCCACGGTGGTGATGTCGGCGCCGTCATAGGACACGGCCAGGCACAGGCACGACTTGATGCGCCTGTCGCCTGCCAGCACCGTGCAGGCGCCGCATTGGCCGTGGTCGCAGCCCTTCTTGGTGCCGGTGAGCTGCAGTTGCTCGCGCAGCAGGTCCAGCAGGATCACCCACGGCGCCAGCAGCAGCTCGTGGGTGATGCCGTTGATGTGCAGCGTGGTGGGGATCTGTTGCAGTGCGCCGGCCTGGGATGCCGGGGGAGCAAGCGGGTCTTCCAGTGCCATGGGCGCCTCCGCTGGGTCATGTTCGTGGGGGAATGGAACGAAGGCAGCAAGCGTCATGCCATCAGGCTTCGCCGGCTTCACCACGTCGCATCCGACGAGCGGCGCGTGCCGCCGTCCCGGCCGGCTTTGCATATATTGCCGCCGGCGCCGTGCACGAATTACCGCACTGTCGTGGGCTTACCCTGTGGCCTTGCCCTGGCTGGCGCGCCTGAACTGCGTGGGCGCGTGCCCGGTCCAGCGCTGGAAGGCGCGGCGAAAGGCTTCCTCGCTGGCAAAGCCAAGCTGCTCGGCGATCCTGCCCATGCTCCAGCGGGTGGTCCGCAGGCATTGCTCGGCGTATTCCTGCAGGCTGCGCTCGCGCAATTGCCGGTAGCTGCTGCCGTCCGCCGCGAGCCGGCGGCGCAGCGTCGGTTCGCTGACATCGAAGCGCACTGCCAGCTCGGCCAGCGTCGGCAGCCGCGCGCCATGCACCAGCGCCGCGTGCAGCGTGCCGCGCACTTGCTGGCTCAGCGACACTACTTCGACCGGCGCCCCGACCAGCCGGTAAGGCAGGTCCTTCAGGAATGCCTGAAGCTCCGCTGCCCGGCGCACCACCGGACGGTCGAGCAAGGCCTGGTCGAAGTCGAAGCCGTAGGCCGGGTTGCCGGACGTCACCGGCGCATGGAACAGGCCGAGGAACGGCAAGGCGTCCTCGCGCCGCGGATGCGCCAGGCTGACCCGGGTCGGTCGTATCGGCTGGCCCACCAGCCAGCCGAACAGCAGCAGGTAGAAAAACAGCCCGGTCAGGTCTACCAGGCAGGCGGCCGACGATTTCACCCGCCGCAGCGAATCCATCCGAAACACCGCCTGGCCCGCGCGCTCGCCCAGGCTAAGCGCGCCGGCGCGCGGATACAGCATCGCGCAGAAATCGGCCGCGCAGTGGATCGCCTCGCGCAGCGTCTGGCAACTCAACACGCAGCGGCACAGCAGATCCACTTCCTGCCTGCACATCGGCGGGTGGCCGTCGCCCTTGGCCACCAGCGCTTCCAGCCGCTCGATCGCGGCGCGATAGAGCGCGGTGAACTGTGCGGGTCGCGGCGGTTCCGTGCCGGCGGCCGGTACCTCCACGCCCTGCCGTTTCAGCTCATCCAGCAAGCGCTGCACCATGCCGTGCGGAACAGGGACGGGACTCCCCGGGATGTGGGCATTCATGGGCGCTGGTCGTGATTGCTTCGGTAACGGTGATTGATCGTCCGGGTAGGGGTGCGTGGCCAACGGGGCTTCCATAATCGTCCCGGCGGCCATGGAGGTTGCCATGCGCGCAACGCCATGCCTATACGGGACAACCCATGAGAGGACGCCACACAGCCATGATCCACGTACTCGATGAAATCGTGCTCGCGCCCGGCCAGCTGCCCGCGGTGCTTGACCTGCTGGAATCCCGCTACCTGCCCGGCAGCGCCGCCAGGGGCCTGACGCTGCTGCATTGCTGGGTGTCGCCACCCGTGGCGCTGCAAGATGCGCCCAATACGTTGTGGCTGCTGTGGCAAGTGCCGGATGCGCCGGCCTATTACGCCATGCGCGCCGGCATTGACGGTCCCGCCCTCGCCTTCTGGTCGACGGTCGACTCCCTGTGCCAATCCCGCCGCCGCCATGTGATGGCTGCCGCGACACCCGTGCTGCCGCAGCCGAAGGAGCATTGCGATGCGCCTTGAGACCGCGCAACTGCGCCTGCACACCGGCATTTGCGACGGGATGCCCGACCCCGGGCCAGCCCTGCTCGACCGCGTTGAAAGGCTGCCTGGCCTGCACCGGGTGGCGCTCGGCCGCAACCTGACGGGAAGCTGGGGCGCCGGCGACTACACGCTCGACCTGCAATTCAAAACCGGCTCGTCCGGCGCGCAGGCCGATGGCGCCGGTCTCGCCGCGGCGCTGGACGGCATCGCAACGGTCGATCACGTCGCCTATCGGGCGATCGCGGACGGCATGCGTGCGCCGCAACTGCGTGACGGCACCTGGCGCACGCTGATGTTCCGGGTCCGCCCTGAAGCGCCGCCCTGGCAGGTCCACGCACTGGAGCACGATCTGCTGCGGATGCCGACGTACATGCCCGCGATCCGCAACTGGCGGCTGGCCCGCGTGTTGTCGCCGGCCACATGGACCCATGTCTGGCAGCAGGAATTCGCCAGCGCGGACGACCTGCTGGGCGAATACCTGATGCACCCGTTCCATTGGGGACGGGTCGACCGCTGGTTCGACCCGGAGTTTCCGGAATGGACGGTCGAGGCGATCTCCCATGCCTTCTGCCCGCTCGCGACCAGCCTGATTGTCAGCCAGATTGCCAGCCACAACCATAAGGAGGAAAGCGCATCATGACCGCACACGGAACACTGACAGGAAAGATCGCACTAGTGACAGGCGCCAGCCGCGGCATCGGCCGTGCCATCGCGCAGCGCTTCGCGGCGGAAGGCGCGCTGGTGGTGGTCAGCGCACGGCGCGCCGGCAACTCCGGGGAAGATCCTGGCACGCTGGCCGAGACCGTGGCGCTGATCACGCGGCAAGGCGGCCGCGCCATGGCGCTGGCGGCGGATCTCGAGGATGCCGCGCAGCGCGACCAGCTTGTGCTGCGGGCCGCCGAGGCCGCGGGTGGCCTGGACATCCTGGTCAACAACGCCGGCCTGGCCGAATACAGCCCCATCGACGCGATGCCGCTGGACATCTTCGACCGTACCGTGGATCACTACCTGCGCATCCCGTTCGTGCTGAGCCGCGCCGCGATACCGCTGATGCGTGCGCGCGGCGCGGGCTGGATCCTGAACCTGGGCTCGGTCACGGCGCTGTCGCCGGCGCGTCCCTACCAGGACTTTGACCGCGCCGGCGGCGTCACGGCCTACGCGGCCGTCAAGGCCGCCGTCAACCGGTTCACCGAGGGCCTGGCCGCGGAACTGGAGGCCGACGGCATCGCCGTCAATTCGGTGGCGCCAAGCACCGCGATCCTCACACCGGGCAGCGAGCGCTATATCCCCGACGGCTATCCCACCGAGCCTGTGGAATACCTGGTGGAAACCGCGCTGGCGCTATGCAGCGTGCCGGCGCGACTGCACACCGGCCAGATCGCCCATAGCCTGCACTTTCCCGTTGCGCATGGACTGCAGGTCCGCACGCTCGACGGCAAAGGCGTGCTGCCGCCGCCCGTCATCCCGGCCTGGGCGCATCCGGCGCTGGGCCAGCCCGAACTGTCGGCGAGGTAAGCCTCATGCAAGAAAACATGCGCGCGCTCCTGATCGACCGTCACGGCGGCCCCGAGGTCATCCGGCTTGGCGAGGTCGCAACGCCGGCGCCGGCAGCCGGCGAAGTGCTGATCCGCGTCGCTTGCGCCGGCGTGAATCCCGCCGACTGGAAATGCCGCGAGGGTTATCTGAGCGACTTCATGCAGGCCGGCTTTCCCTTCGTGCTTGGCTTCGATGCCAGCGGCGTGGTGGCCGCGGTCGGCGCCGGGGTCACGGGCTTCGTGCGTGGACAGCGGGTGTTTGCGCAAACCGGGGTCGGCGCCGGCCAGTGGGGATCGTATGCGGAATACGTTGCTGTCAGCCAGGATTGCGTGGTGCCGATTCCCGACAACGTCGGATTCGCCGAAGCCGCGGCGGTGCCGACCCCGGCGCTGGCCGCCTGGACCGGACTGTTCGACGATGGCGGACTGCGCCCGGGCCAGACCGTGCTGGTGCACGGGGGCGCGGGCGCGGTCGGCACGTTCGCCGTGCAACTGGCCAGGGCCGCCGGCGCCGCCGTCGCCGCCACCTGCAGCGCGGCCCGCCGCGACGCGCTGCTGGCGCTGGGCTGCGACCTGGCCATCGACTACCGCGCAAGCGATATCGGTGGCGCCGTGCGGGCCTGGGCGCCGGACGGCGTCGACCTGGTGCTCGACGCGGTGGGATGCGGCACCTTGCCGATGGGGCTGGACCTGCTCCGGCCCGGCGGCATCCTTGTGGCTATCCTGACGCTGGTCAGCGGCGACCACGGCCCCGATCCCGCCGAAGCCGCGCGGCGCGGCATGCGCACCGCCGTCGCGTTCAGCAGGATGCCAAGCGGCGCACGGCTCGCGGAAATCGCCGCGCTGATGAACGACGGCCGTTTGCGGCCACCTCGCATCGAATGCCTGCCGCTGGAACAAGCCGGGCACGCGCTCGAGCTGGTGCGGTCAGGCCAGGCGGCGAGCAAACTGGTGCTATGCGTCGCCGCGCCGGGTAACGCGTGAAGGACAGGCACCGGCGCTCATACCCGCTCCCCCTTTGCCAGCGGGACCGCGTGCCTGGCCCGGTTCACATCGCGCATCAGTGCCGTACTGACAAAGGCGATCACGCTGAGCGCACCCAGGTACCAGACGATGTACGCGGGGTCGCCGCCGCCATGATTCAACAGCGACGTGGCCACGATGGGCGCCAGGCCTCCGCCGATCGCACCGGACACCTGCACCGCGATCGAGATGCCGCTATAGCGGACCTCGGGCGGAAACTGGGCGGAGAACAGGCTGCCTTCAGGGCCGTACAGGCATGCATAGACGAGGCCGATCGCGACGGCCATGGCAATCGTGACATTGCCTGCATCGAGCGTTTGCAGCAGCGCGAAGAACTGCGGCGCAAAGACCAGGATCCCCACGGTACCGGCCATGAATACCCACTTGAAGCTGAAGCGGTCACCCAGGATGCCGAACAGCGGCATGGTGAACATCGCGACCGCGGCGCCCCACACCGTGGCATCGAGCATCACGGTCTTGGCTATGCCGAGCGTGCCGGTGGCGTAGGCCAGGGCAAAGGTCACCACGGTGTAGAACCACGTGACTTCCGCCAGGCGGCCGCCGACCACGGTCAGGACCTGGCGCGGATAGCGGCGCAGCACCACCAGCGCCGGCATCTCGACCTTGTCGCCAGACTTTTTCATTTGCTCGAAGTCGGGGGATTCGCTCACTTTCGCCCGGATGAACCAGCCTACCGCCAGCAGCACCACGCTCGCCAGGAACGGCACGCGCCATCCCCACGTCAGCATGTCCTGCTCCGGCAGCGTCGCGACCATGCCCATCGCCAGCGAGGACAGGATCAGGCCCGGTGCCACCCCGGCCTGCGGCAGGCTGCCAAAGAAACCCTTCTTGCCTTCGGGCGCGTGCTCGACCGCCATCAGCACCGCACCGCCCCACTCGCCCCCGACCGCGACGCCCTGCAGGAAGCGCAGCAGCACGAGCGCGACCGCGGCCCAGTAGCCGATGCTGTCATAGGACGGGATCAGGCCGATCAGGATGGTCGGGATGCCCATCATGAACAGCGTGATCAGCAGCATGGACTTGCGTCCGACCCGGTCGCCGAAATGGCCAAAGACGATGCCACCCAGCGGGCGCGCAAAGAAGCCGACCGAGTAAGTGGCAAAAGCCGCCAGGGTCCCGGTCAGCGGATCGAACGAGGGAAAGAAGATCTTGTTGAAGATCAGGGCCGCGGCGGTGCCGTAGAGGAAGAAGTCATACCATTCGATGGTCGTGCCCATCATGCTGGCGAGGCCCGCCGTGATGTAGTGGCGGCGCGAGCGCATGCCTTGTTGCGTGGTCATCGTCTTGTCTCCTTGTCTGTTCTGATGCGTGCTGCCAGCGCGTCACGGCTTGACGTACGGCGCGATGCCGTGCGTCTGGCGCGCCCAGTACGCGAACGTGGAGTTGACGATGGACGGCTTCAGCAAGTAGTCGTGAGCCTCCCTGGCCAGCTCGTCATCGACCGGCGTGAGCGGACCGAAAGCCTGCGCGCGGATCTGCATCCGGGCAGCGCGCTCGAGATAGACGGAGAGGTAGGTCGCCTCTTCGCAGGTCTTGCCTGCGGTCAGATAGCCGTGGTGCGCGAGGATGATCGCGCGCTTGTCACCCAGCGCTTCCGAGATGATCACGCCTTCCTGGTCTGCGATCGGGACCCCTGGCCAGTCGCCGAGGAACGCGCAGTCGTTGTGCAGGGGGGTCATGTCCATCTGCGCGATGACCAGAGGCTGGCGTGCGGCAGCAAGGGCGCTGGCCCACGGCGAATGGGTATGGATGATGGCGTTGACGTCCGGCCGGGCGTCGTAGACCCACAGGTGGAAGCGCGTGGCCGGGTTGGCCATGCCGCCGCCGCTGAGCGCGTTGAGATCGCGATCGACCTCGATAAAATCCGCCGGCGTCGCTTCGTCGAAGCCGAGGCCGAAACGCAGCGTCCAGTAAGCGCCCGGACGTTCGGAACGGACACTGATCTGGCCCGCCAGGCCGGCTTCCTGCTCCGTCATGGCCAGGATCCGGCAGGCATAGGCCATGGTCTCCTGCGTGGTGCGCGACTGGCGCGGCAGGTGCTTCGCCATGTCGCTGGACGCGCGCTGGTCGAAGTACGACTTGTCTCTGAGGGGGGCGTTCATACTGGTTTTCTCCGGGTTTTCCCTGCGACGAGAGGTCGAAAGGATCGGGATCCAGTATGGGATTGGGGTTCCAGGCGAGCTACGGAGCCGGCTTCATAGCAGCTATGTCATGGCTTCACGTGTCCAGTGCCTTGGCAACCTGGAGCGCACATGAAAGCAGCGCGGCGGCCAGCGGCAAGGACTGGCGTTCGGGATGCGCCACCGCCACCATGCGCCGCTTCAACAGCGGCGCATGGATCTTCACCTTGCACAGGCCATACTCGGCCAGCAGCTTGTCGGGCAGGCGGCTCGGCAGGATGCAGGACCCTACCCCGGCGGAAACCAGCTTGAGCATGGCATCCACCGTTTCCGCCTCGGCGACATAAGCGCCCTTCAGGCCGGCGCTATCGAGCATCCGTCGCAGCGCATAGCCATGCGGGAAGGCAACCAGGCGCAGGTCGCGGCCGGCCAGGTCGACGCCGGGATCGTCCGCAGCCGGGGCCGTGCTGCCCCGTTCCACCAGGCACATGGTATCGTCGAAGAGCGGATAAACCACCAGCGCGGCCGTGTCCACCGCGGTATCGTAGGCCACGCCCAGATCCGCCTTGCCGCTTTCCACCAGGGCCACGACCTCCGGCGAACTGCGCCCCATCATCGACAGGTTGACCCCGGGATGCGCACTGACGAAACTCGCCACCACATCGCCGATGAAGTAATAGCTGACCGTATGGACCAGGGCCAGCCTGACTGTCCCTTCGGTACTGCCATGCGCGTCGCGGATTATGTCCACGGCGTGATCGATGGCGCGATAGGGCCCTTCGATCGCTTCCTGCAGCTTTTGCCCGGCTTCGGTCAGGGCAACGCCACGCCCCGTTCGCGTAAACAACGCCTTGCCAAGGTGGGTTTCGAGCGCGGCCAGTTGCTTGCTGACGCCGGACTGCGTCTGGTTCAGGTCATCCGCAGCCTTCGACAGCGACTTGAGCGAAGCAATACGCAAGAAGCTGCGCAGCAGGCGGTCTGGCGTTTCCATGTCGGGGGCAGGTAGTTTTGCTGCCATTCTGCATGGGGCGTGGCCCTGGCCGCAACCGCGCCGCGGCGCCGGTGCGGCGCCCATGCAGAATTTCCCGCCGCCTTTGACCTCACGTCGCGGCGGGGATCCCCGCAGGCGCTGCCGCGTCAGGCCGCATTCCGCCGCGCCGCGCCGCGATATTGCGCCAGCAGCGCCTCGCGCCGCACCGCCGCCGCGGCCATGCTGGCCTCCTTCACGTGACCGTAGCCACGGATATCGTCCGGCAGCGTGGCCAGGGCCAGGGCGGTGTCGAAGTTGTCCGCGCTCAGCGAACCCGCGAACTCTTCGACCATGGCCAGGTAGTCGCTGACCAGCGCGCGCTCGGCGCGGCGCTCGGCGGTCTTGCCGAACACATCCAGCGCGGTGCCGCGCAGGCCCTTCAGGCGCGCCAGCAGGCGGAATGCCGTCATGGTGCGGGGACCGAAGCGACGCTTGACCAGATGGCCCTTGGCGTCAGCCTTGGCCAGCAGCGGCGGCGCCAGCCAGAAATTGAGCTGGTAGTCGCGGCCGGGCTCGCCTTCGAACTGCGCGCGCAGCTTGTCGAGGAAGGCGGGATCGGTGTACAGGCGCGCCACCTCGTACTCGTCCTTGTACGCCATCAGCTTGGCCAGGTTGCGGGCCACGGCCTCGGTCAGCGGCAGCTTGCGGTCGATGCCCAGCTGCTGCTCCGCGGCGCGGATGCGGGCCACGGCGTCGCGATAGCGCGCGGCATAGGCGGCGTTCTGGTAACCGGTCAGCATCGCCTCGCGCTTGCGGATCAGCGCGTCGAGCGTCTGCGGCATCGCCACCACCTGCGCGCTGGCGGCGGCCGGCGCAGCCGGCAGCAGCGCCTTGACCGCGGCCTCGCCGTGGTGGGCCAGGTAACGGCCCCATTCGAAGGCGAGACGGTTCTTGTCGACCGACACCCCATTGAGTTCGATCGCGCGCACCAGGCTGGCGTGCTGCAGCGGGATCCAGCCCTTCTGCCAGGCAAAGCCCAGCAGCAGCGGGTTGGAATAGATCGCGTCGGCCAGCAGGGTCACGGCCCAGGCGCTGGCGTCGAAGAAGGCGCAGGCCTCGCCCACGCTGGCGCGCAGGTCCTGCTCGGCGCTGGCGCCGGGGAACTTCCATTTGGGGTTCTTGATGAACTCCGCGGTGGGGGTGTTGGCGCTGTTGACCACGGCGGCGGTCAGCCCGTGCCGGACCTTGGACAGCACTTCGGCCGAGGCCGAGACGATGGCGTCGCCGCCGATCACCAGGCGCGCCTCGCCGGTGGCGATGCGGGTCGCATGCAGGTGTTCCGGGACCGGCGCGATCTGCACGTGGCTGATCACCGCCCCGCCCTTCTGCGCCAGGCCGGCCATGTCGAGCACGGTCACGCCCTTGCGCTCCAGGTGCGAGGCCATGCCCAGCAGCCCGCCGATGGTGACCACGCCGGTGCCGCCGACGCCGGTCACCAGCACCCCGTACGGCCGCTCCAAAGCCGGCAGCCGCGGCTGCGGCAGCGCCGCGAAGTCGGCGCCGCTGCCCTTGCCAGCCGCCGCCGCGGGCTTGCGCACCTGCGCGCCCTCGGCGGTGACGAAGCTGGGGCAGAAGCCGTTGACGCAGGAGAAGTCCTTGTTGCACGACGACTGGTTGATCCGCCGCTTGGTGCCGAGCTCGGTCTCGAGCGGCTCCACCGACAGGCAGTTGGACTTGGCCGAGCAGTCGCCGCAGCCTTCGCACACCGCATCGTTGATAAAGGCGCGCTTGGCCGGATCCGGATAGGTGCCGCGCTTGCGGCGGCGGCGCTTCTCGGTGGCGCAGGTCTGGTCGTAGATCAGGATGGTGACGCCTTCGGTGTCGCGCAGCTCAAGCTGCACGGCATCGAGCTGGTCGCGATGCAGCACCGCCACGCCGGACGGCAGCATCGCGCCATCGCCGTACTTGGCGGGCTCGTCGGTGACCACCACCAGCTTCTTCGCGCCCTCGGCCAGCACCTGGTGCGCGATCTGCGGCACCGTCAGCACGCCGTCGATGGGCTGCCCGCCGGTCATCGCCACCGCATCGTTGAACAGGATCTTGTAGGTGATGTTGGCCCGGGCCGCGATCGACGCGCGGATCGCCAGCAGCCCGGAATGGAAGTACGTGCCGTCGCCCAGGTTGGCGAACACGTGCTTGTCGTCGGTGAAATGCATCTGGCCCGTCCACGCCACGCCCTCGCCGCCCATCTGGCTGAAGGTCTCGGTATTGCGGTCCATCCACAAGGTCATGTAGTGGCAGCCGATGCCGGCCAGCGCGCGCGAGCCTTCCGGTACGCGCGTCGAGGTGTTGTGCGGGCAGCCCGAGCAGAACCACGGCTTGCGCTCCACCGCGATGCGCGGCTGCGCCGCTTCGCGCTCCTTGGCCTCGATCAGCGCCACGCGCGCGGCGATGCGTGCGCGCACCTCGGCCGGCAGGTCGAAGCGTTCCAGCCGGCGCGCGATGGCCTTGGCGATCAGCGCCGGCGACAGCTCGTAGTGCGCGGGCAGCAGCCAGTCGCCGCGCGGCACCGACCACTCGCCGCCGTCGTTGCCGCGCTGGTCGAACTTGCCGAACACCTTGGGCCGCACATCCTCGCGCCAGTTGTACAGCTCTTCCTTCAGCGCGTATTCGAGGATCTGGCGCTTTTCCTCGACCACCAGGATCTCTTCCAGGCCGGTGGCGAATTCGCGCGCGCCGTGGGCCTCCAGCGGCCACACGCAGCCGACCTTGTAGACGCGGATGCCGATGCGGGCGCAGGTGTCGTCATCCAGGCCCAGGTCCACCAGCGCCTGGCGCACGTCCAGGTACGCCTTGCCGGCGGTCATGATGCCGAAGCGCGCGTTGGGCGAATCGAGCACCACCCGGTTCAGGCGGTTGGCGCGCACGTAGGCGAGCGCCGCATACCACTTGTGGTCGAGCAGCCGCGCTTCCTGCTCCAGCGGGGAATCCGGCCAGCGGATATTGAGGCCGCCCGCCGGCATGGCGAAGTCCTGCGGCAGCGCGACCTGCACGCGGTTTGGGTCGATCTCGACCGAGGCGGTCGACTCGACCACGTCGGTGACGCACTTCATCGCCACCCACAGGCCGGAATAGCGGCTCATGGCCCAGCCATGCAGGCCGTAGTCCAGGTATTCCTGCACGTTGGCGGGATACAGCACCGGAATGCCGGCCGCCTGCAGCACGTGCTCGGACTGGTGGGCCACGGTCGAGGACTTGGCGGCATGGTCGTCGCCGGCCAGCAGCAGCACGCCGCCATGGCGCGACGATCCGGCCGAGTTGGCGTGCTTGAGCACGTCGATGGAGCGGTCCACGCCCGGGCCCTTGCCGTACCACATCGAAAACACGCCATCGCGCTTGGCGCCGGGGAACAGGTTGACCTGCTGGCTGCCCCAGACCGCGGTGGCGGCCAGGTCTTCGTTGACGCCCGGCTGGAACACCACGTCGCTGGCCGCGAGATGCTGCTTGGCCTTCCACAGCGCCTGGTCGACGCCGCCCAGCGGCGAGCCGCGGTAGCCAGAGATAAAGCCGGCGGTGTTGAGCCCGGCGGCGCGGTCACGCGCCTTCTGCAGCATCGGCAGGCGCACCAGCGCCTGCACGCCGCTCAGGTAGACACGGCCCTGGTCCAGGGTGTACTTGTCGTCCAGGCTGGCGCTGGCCAGGGCTTCGAGCAAGGCGGGATTGAGCGGGGCATTCACGATGTGGGTCTCCGGGCTTTGTTCTGGGTGCTTTATTTGCTGTCCGAAGGAGTGTAGAAACCGGCGCGGTCATCGTAAAATCATGAATTCCAACACCTGATATCTGCAAAACGGATACCTCGGAGACATCATGTTCAAGGCGCGCGAAGGTTCGGAAAGACTGGCCAAGGAAGTCACGCTGCGGCAGTTCCGCTATTTCGTCGCGGCGGCGGAAACCGGGCAGTTCTCGATGGCGGCGACCGCCGAGCACGTGTCGCAGTCGGCCGTGACCAATGCCGTGCTGGCGCTGGAGCAGCGCCTGGGCGTGCGCCTGTTCGAGCGGCGGCCGCATGGCGTGACGCTGACGGCCGAAGGCCACCTGTTCTTCCAGCATGCGCGCCAGATCCTGGATTCGGTCGAAGACGCGCTGCGCGAGCCGCGTTTCCAGGTGCACGGGCTGCAGGGCAGCGTGCGGCTGGCGGCGTCCTACACCGTGCTGGGATACTTTTTGCCGGGATTGCTGGCGCGCTTCCGCACCAACTATCCGGATATCGAACTGGACCTGCTCGACATGGACCGCCCCGACATCGAGCGCGCCGTGCTGGCGGGCGAGATCGAGTTCGGCATCGCGCTGCTGTCCAACCTGGAGAAGCCACAGCGCTTCCAGCGCCATACGCTGATGCGCTCGCGGCGCCAGCTGTGGACGTCGGCCAGCCATCCGCTGCTTGAGGTGGAGCGACCCTCGCTGCGCGATATCGCGGCGTATCCGTACTTGCTCATCACCGTCGACGAGGCCGAGGACTCGACGCTGCGCTACTGGCGCAGCCACCGGCTCGCGCCCAATATCGCCTTCCGCACCGGCTCGATGGAAGCACTGCGCGGGCTGGTGGCGCATGGCTTCGGCGTCACCGTGCTGTCCGACATGGTGTATCGGCCGTGGTCGCTGGAAGGCAAGCAGATCGAGGCCCGGCCGATTGCCAATGCGGTGCCCGACATGGAGGTCGGCATGCTGTGGCAGCCCGGCCGCAAGCTGGGCAAACCCGCCGATGCACTGCGGGAATTCCTGATCCACGCTTGCGGCAGCTGAAGCGGGCAAGCGTGTGGGGGGCCGGCTTGCCCCGGCCCGGAGCCTTTAATTCAGCGTGGCGCCAGCCTGCTTGACGATGCGCGCATGCTTGTCCAGTTCGCTCCTGAAGAACGGCACCGCCGCGTCGGCGCCGGTGCCTGTCACCACCAGCCCTTGCGCCGACAGCTGCTCCTGCACCTCGCGTTCGCGCAGCGTGGCCTGGATCTTCGCCTGGAGGTCCTGCACAGCCGGCTTCGGCATGCCCGCGGGACCGACGATCGCCAGCCACGCGTCGAAGCTGTAGCGCGGCACGCCCGACTCCGCCAGCGTTGGCACCTCGGGCAGCGCCGGCACCCGCTGCGCGGTGGACACGGCGATCGCCCGCAGCTTGCCCGCCTTGATCAGCGGCAGCACCGCCTGCACGGTGAGGAAGCCCATCTGCACCTGGCCGCCGACCAGGTCCGTAGTGTAGTTGCCGGCGCCCTTGTACGGCACATGGCGGATATCCACCTTGGCTTCGCTGGCCAGCAGCTGGCCGGCCAGGTGCAGCACCGTGCCGTTGCCCGACGAGCCGTAGTTCAGTTCGCCCGGCTTCGACTTCAGCAGCGCGAGCAGGTCCCTGGTGTTGTGCGCGCTCACCGCGGGATTGACCACCAGCACCAGCGGCAGCGTGCCGATCACGGTGATCGGCGTGATGTCCTGCAGCGCGTCGTACGGCAGGCTCTTGTAGATAAACGGGTTGATGACGTGGTTCGACGAGATCAGGCCCAGCGTCGAGCCGTCTTTCGGCGCGCGCACGATCTGCTGGGTGCCCGGCACGCCGCCGGCGCCGGCGATATTCTCGACCACCACCGACTGGGCCAGCTGCTTGCCCAGCGGCTGGCTCAGCGCGCGGGCCACGGCATCGGCCTGCGACCCCGGCTGGGTCGGCACGATCAGCCTGAGCGGCTTGCCATCCTGCGCATGGACTGGAACGGCCTGGACGGCCAGTGCCGCGAGCGTGATCAGGGCCGCAAGCGCCTTGCACGCCTGTCGAAACAGCGAGGTCTGCATGTGTTGTCTCCGTGGGTCGAATCGCACCGTGGACGGTGGCTTTGGCACGGAGTGTAGGGTTGCGACGCCGCGGTGGCCGAGTGCTAATCCGCTGCACCGGGTATCTCAGCCCGGCATAGCATCGGTACCAGCCTTTGGCTGCAGCGCCTCGATCATCGCGGCAATCGCACGCAACCGCGGCTGCTTGTATGGCGCATAGATGCGCAACTGGCGCTGGCGCCACGGTTCATCCAGCGGCACGCGCACAAAGCGCCGCGTTCCGGCATAGGCCGCGCCGGCACTGGCCGGCAGCACGGCGATGCCCAGTCCCGCCTCCACCATGCGGCAGGCCGCCTCGAAACTCGACACCGCCACCCCCTGGTTGAACGGCAGCCGCAGGTTGGCCGCCTGCTCGCGCAGGTCCTGGTCGAGCGCGCCGCCCGGCTGCACCACCACCAGCGGATGTTCCAGCACCTCGGCATAGCGCATGCGCTTGCGCCGGGCCAGCGCATGCGACGACGGCACCACCACATTGAGCGGATCGCTGGCGAAGGCCCATGATTCCAGCCCGCCCGGCGTCTTGGCCGCGACGCCGATGCCGACGTCGGCGCGGTCATCGAGGCAGGCACGTAGCGTTTCCGCGGTGGAGCGCTCGTACAGCGCGATCTCGACCAGCGGATGCGCCGCCTTGAACGCATGCAGGCGCTCCGGCAGGAAACCGATGATGGCCGATGGGCTGGCCGACACACGCACCACGCCGGCGACCCGGTCGCCCAGGTCCTGCACCTCGCGCGCGAAGCTGGCGATGTCCTCGTTCAGCTTGCGCCCCAGTTCCAGCGCGCGGGCGCCGGCATCGGTCAGCACCACGCCGGCAGGCGAGCGCACGAACAGCACCACCCCCAGGCTGCGCTCCAGTTCCGCGATGCGCCGGCTCAGCGCCGACTGGGCGATATGCTCGGTTTCAGCCGCGCGCTTGATCGAGCCTTCACGGGCCGCGGCCAGGAACAGCTGGATGTTGACGGGATCGATGCGGTGCATGGGTCAGTGCGCCCGGGTGGGCAGGCCGGAATGTCGCCCGATACTAACCTTGCGGCGAGCGTCACGCATGACCACCGCGTTTACCCTGATATGCCTGGCGCAGATAGCCGCGATGCCGCATCAGCGCTTCGTGCGCGCGCGCCAGGGCCGGTAGAGTTGCGCCGAAATGCCTTCGGAGATCCTGCATGAGCGCCATCGGGGCCACGGCCCGCATCCTGTTCCTCGCCGACTCGGCGTCGGCCATGACGGCACAGCTGCAGGGGCAGCCGATGACGCTGGTCACCGCCGGCGCTCTGCGCGACGACGTTTCCACGGACGAGATCACGCCGGTGCCGATCCTGACGCACTATGACGACGCGCTCGGCCGCTTTCCCTATACCGGCTACAAGGTCGAAGGTGTCTGCCCGGTCCCGGCCGGCGCGATCCGCGAAGGCGGCTTCGCCGTAACCGTTGCCGGCAACCGCTACGGCAAGGGCTCGTCGCGCGAGCATAGTCCGGCAGCGGAGAAGCTGGCCGGCATCCGCCTCGTCATCGCCCGCAGCTTCGAGCGCATCTACCGCCAGAATGCCGACAACATCGGCCTGTTCACCTCGACCAACTTCAGCCTGCTCACCCGGCTGGAGCAAGGCGAGCCCATCGACGCGGACACGCTGGTGGCCGGGCGCGACGCCCTCGCCGCCGCCATCCTGCGGCATGGCGGCCTGCTCAGGTTCGGCCAGGCGTACCTGAGCAACGTGGAACCCGCGCCCTGCGGCCACCCCACCGGCCCGCAGACCCTGTTCGAGAAAATCGTGCAACGGCATCTGCTCGCAACGCCGGTGACGCCGGAGCGCCCGGTCGCGGGCGACGGCATTTTCGTGCGGGCCGACTGGCGCTTTATCCACGAGTACTACACCGGCATGTGCGCCCACATGCTGCACGCGGCGTTCGGCAAACCGCTGCGGCTCAGGAATGCGGACCGCATCGTGGTGTTCGAGGACCACACCTCCTATGTCGGCGAAAGCCCGGCCCACGTGCGCGGCGGCCTGGTCGACAACGTCGCGCGCATGTGCGCGGCGCAGCGTGACTTCGTGCGCGACTACCAGCTCCGGTGCCATCGCACGCTGACCGAGGCCGAGTCCCGCGGCGCCGCGGTCGCGCGTGCGGCCGGCATCTCGCACGCCATGATGGCCGAGCGCTATGCCCTGCCGGGGCAAGTCGTGGTCGGCACCGATTCCCACACCCCGCACAGCGGCGCGCTGGGCTGCGTGGCGTTCGGCGTCGGCACCACCGACATGGCCAACGCCTTCGTCACCGGCGCGGTGCGCATGACCCTGCCGCAATGCCTGCTGGTGCGCCTGCAGGGCGTGCTGGCGCCGGGCGTCACCGCCAAGGACGTGGTGCTGCACCTGCTGGCCCGGGCCGACATCAAGGCCGGCGCCGGCGTCGGCAAGGTGTTCGAGTTCAGCGGACCGGTCGTCAGCGCGATGTCGATCGACGAACGCGCCACGCTGACCAATATGTGCGCCGAACTGGGCGGCTTCACCGGCATCGTCGCGCCCGATGCGCAGACCGTGCGCTTCCTGAAGGAACGGCGAGGCATCGATTTCGAGATCGAGCCCTGGATGCGCAGCGACGACGACGCCACGTTCGCCGCCACCCTCGACATCGACTGCGGCACGCTCGAGCCCATGGTGGCCCGCCCCGGCGATCCGGGCAACGGCATGCCGCTCGCCGCGCTGACGCAGCGGGTGGCCGTCGACATTGCCTACGGCGGCTCGTGCACGGCGGGCAAGCGCGAGGACTTCGACCGGTACCACGAAGTGCTGCACTGGGCCGTGCAACGCGGCCTGCGCCTTGCGCCGCAGGTCACGCTCTACCTGCAGTTCGGCACCACCGACGTGCGCGACTATTGCATCCGCCAGGGCTACCTGGAGACGTTCCAGGCCATCGGCGCGCGCATCCTCCAGCCGTCGTGCGGCGCCTGCGCCAACTGTGGCCCGGGGTCGTCGGAGCGGCCGGAGCAGGTGACGGTCAGCTCGATCAACCGCAACTTCCCGGGGCGCTCCGGTCCGGGACAGGTCTGGCTGGCCAGCCCGCCGACGGTGGCGGCCAGCGCGATCTGCGGGGAACTGGTGTCGTTCGAGGAGCTCCAGCGGCGCTACCGCGATGGCGCGGCGTAGGCTCAGCCTGATGCGCCGGCACCGCTGCCGGCATCAGCCACCCGGACCCGCCTTCGCATAGTCCATGCCGAAGTCCGCCAGGCAGTGCAGGTTCTGCGACCGGATCGCGTCCGTCATGAAGTCGACGAACACGCGGATGCGCGACGGCAGGTGCTGCCGGCTCAGGTAGCAGAGATAATGGCCGCGATCGTCCGGCGCATGCCGGCCCAGCGCGGTGACCAGCGCGCCGCGGGCGATCGGCTCGCACACCTGATAGCCTGCCATCTGCGCCAGGCCCAGCCCGTCCAGCACCGCCGCGAGCACCAGATCCGGATCGTTGAAGGTCAGCCTGCCGGCAGGCAGCAGCTTGCGCAGGTGGCCGTCCACCTTGAACTCCCATTCCAGCACGCGCGCGCCGCCGACCCGGGTATGGATGCATTGATGCCGGACAAGATCGTCCAGCGTCAGCGGCAAGCCGTGCCGCGCGGCATACGCCGGCGACGCGCACACCGCCATCTGCATCGGGATCAGTTGCCTGGCGATGATGCTGGAATCCTCGATACGCCCGTTGCGGAACGCCACGTCGATCTTCTCCGCCGCGAAGTCCAGCGGGCGGTCGTCCAGCAGCAGGTCGAGCGAGATCTCCGGATAGGCCGCCGAGAACCGCGTCAGCAGCGGTGCCACCACCTTGCGCCCGAAGCCGGTGGCCGCGCTGATGCGCAGCAGGCCGCGGGGCGGCCCCTGGCGCAGCGCGAGCATGTCGTTCATGGCTTCGACGATTTGCGCCACGCCCTGGTGGCAGTTCTCGAAGAACCGCTCGCCCTCGCGCGTCAGCCGGGTGGAACGCGTGGTGCGCAGGAACAGCCGTGTGCTCAGTTGCGTTTCCAGCTTCTGCACATTGCGGCTGACCGCGGAGCGGCCGATGCCGAGCCGCTCGCCCGCCCTGGAGAAGCTGCCTTCGGTGGCCACCGCCATGAAGGCGATGATGCCGGCATAGCTGGCTGCGAAGCTGGCGGACAAGCCGTCGGCGCGGTCGGGGGCGCGGTCGGGCACGCCCTCGCGCCGGCCGTGCTGCTGCCCCCGTTGCAACTGGCCGGATGTGCCCATGTCCGGGCCGGCGCGCCTGGCGGGGGACGCCGGACGGAGATCGGGAACGACGATGTCCATGTCAATGCCTTTCGGCGCAATGCCGGGGTTCGGGTCCACGCTGCGCGGCGCATGACCATGCCGGGATCTTAATGAGCCGCCACGGGCCGGGTAAATGCCAGATGCCCCTCGATTTCTGCCAGCCGGCCGCTGCAGCACGCAACAATGCAGACATGGCGATGCGCCAGACCCAGGCCGCAGCCGCTTCGTGGCGCAGGCGTCGCACGCCCCGCGACAGCGGCCGTCGCGCCTTGCAGCGGATCGCGCGCCTGGCATAACATCGACCGACTTTCGCGATCCTTGCCATGGCCCGTTCCGCATCTGCGCCCGCCGCACACGACTCTGCCCTGCCGTTCGACCACCACCCGCGGGGCCTGCTGTTCGTCGCCTTTCCCGGCATGAGCGTGCTTGACCTCACCGGGCCGCAAACCGCGTTCTGGGCGGCGTCGCGCCACGCGCGCGAACGCGGCCTGGCCGGCTACCGCATTTACCTGGCCAGCGAGCATGGCGGCCTGACCGCGTCAGCCGAAGGCACGTCCGTGGATACTTTGCCGCTTGATGCCATCGACCTGCGGCGCATCGACACCATCGTCCTGCCCGGCGCGCCCGAGATGATCACGCTGCTGGACAGCGCCGCGTCCCTGGTCGCCTGGCTGCGGCAGGCCGCCGCCCAGGTGCCCCGCGTCGCCTCGGTCTGCAGCGGCGCCTTCCTGCTGGCGCAGGCGGGCCTGCTCGACGGCAAGCGCGCGGCTACCCACTGGGCCATGCATGCGGCGTTCCGCGCGCGCTTTCCCGCGGTCACGCTGGACCAGGACGCCATCTTCGTGCGCCAGGATCGGATCTGGACCTCGGCCGGTGTGACCACCGGCATCGACATGGCGCTGGCGCTGGTCGAAGCGGACTATGGCCACGACATCTCGCTGAGCGCGGCGCGGGAACTGGCGGTGTTCATCAAGCGCCCCGGGGGCCAGCCCCAGCTCAGCGAAATGCTGCTGACGCAGAGCCGGCAGGTGCCGTTGTTCGAGGCCCTTCATCTCTGGATCGTCGAGAACCTGTCGCGGGAAACGCTGTCGGTGGAGCAGCTTGCCGAGCAGGCCGGCATGAGCCCGCGCAACTTTGCACGGGTGTACAAGCAGCAGACCGGCCGCACGCCGGCCAAGGGGGTGGAGCATTTCCGGCTGGAAGCCGCGCGGCGGCTGCTGCAGGACCCGCACCGGCCGGTCGACCAGATCGCCAGGCAATGTGGCTTCGGCAGCGAGGAACGGTTGCGCCTGGCCTTCCAGCGCCACCTGGGCGTCTCGCCCAGCGCGTACCGCGCCGGGATCATCGGCTGACGGGCATCGCCCGCGCGGCCGGGCGATTGGTGCCGGACGGGAAACACCGCGCATCCGCCAGCGGCGCTACCGCGTCGCGCCTCGTTCACCTAGCATGGGACATGGGTCGCCTGCCCATTCCATCCAACTGAACCCGAGGTGCATGATGAAGATCGTTGTAATTGGCGGTACCGGGCTGATCGGCAGCAAGGTCGTGTCCCGCCTTGCCGCGCAAGGCCACGAAGTGGTGGCGGCATCGCCAAAGACCGGCGTGGACACACTGACCGGCGCCGGCCTCGACCAGGCGCTGGCGGGCGCGCAGGTGGTCGTCGACGTGGCCAATTCTCCGTCGTTCGCCGACGATGCCGTCCTGCATTTCTTCGAGACCTCGGGCCGCAACCTGGCGGCGGCGGAGAAGGCGGCCGGCGTCGCGCACCATGTGGCGCTGTCGGTGGTCGGCACGGACAAGCTCGCCCAGAGCGGCTACTTCCGCGGCAAGATCGCGCAGGAAGCCCTGATCCGCAACGCCGGCATCCCCTACACCATTGTCCGCGCCACGCAGTTCCTCGAGTTCCTTGGCGGCATCGCGCAATCGGGCACGGACGGCGATACGATCCGCCTGTCGTCCGCGTCGATCCAGCCGATTGCGTCCGACGACGTGGCCGAGGCCGTGGCCGACCATGCGCTTGCTGATCCCGCCAACGGCATCGTCGAAATCGCCGGGCCGCAGCGCTTTGCGCTGAGCGACCTGGTGCAACGCTATCTCGAAGCCACCGGTGATCCGCGCAAGGTGGTCGTCGACGCCAGGGCCCGCTATTTCGGCGCCGAGCTGGACGATGGCACGCTGGTTCCCGAGGGCCCCGCGCGGCTGGGCAGGACCAGTTTCGAGGCATGGCTGCGACAGCGCCAGCAAGCGCGCGCCTGACCCCAGGGCCGGCCCATGGCGAACCGGAAGCTGCAAGCGCCGCCGTTGAGCCTGCTCGACAAATATCGCGGGCCCGGCTTCGATCCGCTCTACACCACCACCGTCACCGTCACGGGTGGCGAAACCGGACACGGGCGCGCCTCCGGCGTGGCCCGCTCCGATGACGGCAACCTCGTCATCGACCTGCGGCTGCCGGCCGCGCTGGGAGGCCCGGGCCACGGCACCAACCCGGAACAGCTGTTCGCCGCGGGCTATGCCGCGTGCTTCCATGGCGCCCTGCACCTGCTGGCCCGGCGCGCCCGCCTCCGTATCGACCACCTCGCCGTGGAAGTCGAAGTCGCCTTCGGCCGCGACCCCGTGGACGGCGCCTATGCGCTGTCCGCGGAGCTCCGCGTCAGGATGCCGGGCGTGGCCCGGGCGCTGGCCGAAGAACTGGTGCGCAATACCGAGCGCTTCTGCCCCTATGTGAAGATGGCCCGGCAAGGCATTGCCAGCGTCGTGGCGGTGGTGGAATGACGCAGCTCGTCCGATACCTGCCGCCACGACGCGCCGGCAGTACCTTAGTCGGCAATGGCTTCCAGCGCCCTGCCGCGGGTTTCGATGCCGAACCGGAGCACGATTGCCGCCGCGGCAAGGAAACACAGCGCGCCCAGGCAGAACACGCCAGCTTGCCCCGCGACGGGCAGCACCAGGCCCACCAGCGTCGGCCCCAGCAGCGAGCCGATGCGCCCCACCGTCGAAGCCATGCCACAGCCAGAAGCGCGAGCGCGCGTGGGATAGAGCTCCGGGGTATAGGTATAGAGCACCGCCCACATGCCGAACATGAAGAACTGCATCATGCCGCCGGAGAGGAATAGCGCCAGCGGCTCCGACGCCGAGCCAGCGACCCGGCCATAGATAAAGACCATGCACGCCCCGCCGACCAGCGTCGCCACGCAGGCGGGCTTGCGTCCCCAGCGCTCCACCACCCACGCCGCCCAAAGGAAGCCCGGAATCCCGCCGATCGAGATATACACCGTGTACAACACGGACTTGGTCACATCCAGTCCCGATTGCTGCAGCAGCGCGCCGATCCACGTATTGAGGCCGTAGAACCCCAGCAGGGCAAAGAACCACAGCCCCCAGACAGTCAGGGTCCGGCTGCGGTACGCGCGCGACCACAGCACGCGCAATCCCGTTGCCTCCGGCTCCGCCGCCGCAGCCGCCGGAGTGACTTCCGGCAATGCATCAAGCTTCATCCGCCGCATCACCGACTGCTCGATGCGTTCGACGATCGCTGCGGCTTCGGCATGGCGCCCCTGCGATTCCAGCCAGCGCGGAGACTCGGGGACGAAGCGCCGAACCACGATCAGGAAGAGCGCCGGCACCGCGCCAAGCAGGAACATCGTGCGCCAGGTATAGGCGCTCAGCACGTAGTACGACATCAGGCCAGCGCAGATGAACGCGATCGGCCAGTTGCCGTCCATCAATGCCAGGTACTTGCCGCGCTGCCGCGCCGGGATGAACTCCGACATCAGCGTCTGTGCCAGTGGCAGTTCCATGCCCATGCCGATGCCGAGCAAGAGCCGGTATGCGCCCAGTTCCATGGGGTTGCTCGCGGTCGAACAGAGATAGCTGCCCACGCCCCAGATGATCATGCTGACCTGGAACACGGGCTTGCGTCCGAACCTGTCGGCAAGCACTCCCGAACTGAGCGCGCCGACGGCCATGCCGACAAAGCTGGCGCTTCCGAGCATGCCCGCTTGCGCAGCGGTCAAGCCAAACTCCGTGCGTATCGAACCCAGCAAATACGTCATCATGGCCAGGTCGAGATTGTCGAAGAAGAAGGCCAGCGCAATGATTGCAAACAGAAGGCGGTGATACCCGCATACGGGCAGCCGTTCCAGGCGGTCGCCGGTGCGCACGCGCATCAGCTCGAGAGGGGTGTGCTTCATCTTGTCTCCAGTCGTTCTAGTGCCAGTGCTCTATGGCGCTGGCGCAAGCAATAACGCGTGGTTGCGCTATCGCTCGCTACTGTCGCTTGCGGCCAAGTGCGCGACGCGCGCCGGAACGCCAAGGTCTGTCTCGCAGGCGCCAATGCATTGGAGGAGCTTGTGTCGAGCCACCGAGCATAAAAAAGAGGTGCCGAAGCACCTCTTCATGTCATGCGATTGCGAGCCCTACTTCTCCCCAAACCGATGGGGATCGAACGCTTCCGGCGGCAGGCCGGACAGCGTCGCGCCGGACTGGAACGGATAGCGCAGGTACGGCGCGCGCGGCTGCCCTGGCGGCGAATACTGTCCGTCAGCGAGGATGCGCTTCTTCGCGCTCAACTCGCGGATTTCGCAGCGATAGGCCACGATCTGGCTGGCCGCGCCATCCTCGATCGGCGAGTAGTCCTTCTCGGGCCGGAACTTGTCCAGCGCCCGGTACTGATGCGCGCGCACCTCTTCGGTACTGTCACGCAGCCGGACTTCACAGCGCGCGATGACGCTGAAATACTCGAGGCTGGTGTTCTGGCCCTTCGGCGCTTTCAGCAAGGCCACGGGCCGATCGATTTCGATCGTGACCAGCGGGTTCGCCCGGATCGCGGCGGCAAGCTTGCCGAACCTGGAACTGTGGATCAGGAACGCGTCGCCGGTGAAGGTAAAACTCTGCGCCGTGACATAGGGGTACGGTTCGTCATGCACCGCCACGCGGCAGATCAGCTCATCCTTCAGGAAGGCTTCGATGGCCGGCCAGTCGGTCCAGGCCAGGTCGGTCCTGCGCATCTCGCCGCGCAAGTAGGCGGGGGTTGAACTTGTCATGGTGTGGTCTGCTGGTTGGGTTCAAGAAGCCGCATTTGCGCGCGTTCCGGTCCTAGTCCGATGCCGCGCAGGGGCCGGCCGATCGCCTGCGCCAGCCATGCGAGCAGCGCTTCAAGCTGCGGGGGCAGCGGCGAGGCGGCATCCGTCGGTATGGCGCCCTGCGCGAACGCGGGAAATTGCAGCACGCGCTGGCTTGCGCTACCGGCCTCGCCAGCGACGACTACCGGAATGCAACGCTCGGGCGTATGGGAAAAGGCGGCCAGGCTGTCGCATTTGTTGAGATACACCTCGTCGACGCCGGCCTGCTGTATCGCGAGCCGCAGTTGCGCAACGTCAAGCAGGCCCACGCGCCGTGGCCGGCCGGTGCCGGTGCCGTACTCGTTCGCCAGCATCCGGATGGCCACGCCGGTCGAGAATGCATCCGCTTCGGCGAGCAACGTCAGCGGATCGTGGTTTGCCGCTTCGTCGGCGCGGCCGCGGCCCGCATGTGCCGCCGCGGCGCAATAGGCTTCGGAACGCTGCCCGCCCAGTTCGGTCGGCAGCGGGCCGTTGCCGACCCGGGAAACGATGGCCTTGGCCACGCCGATGGTCTTGCGGTGATAGCGGCACGGCAGATCTCCTCCCACGTAGGCGTAGGCGGGCAGCGTATGGCTGGACGTGACCCACGGCTGGACGCCATGCACCACATCCAGCATCACCGACTGCGCTCCCTCGAACAGTACCCTTGCACCGGCCTCGACCCGACGTAGCAATGCGACCGCATCGTCCGTCACGAACGGCCGAACCACTGTCCACGCGCGGCGCATACCGTCGACCATCGCCGCGATAGCCTCGCTATCGTCATCGGCCTGCGCAGCCAGCCGGGTCATCCGCTCGAACACATGGTCCTCGTCGCGGCGCAGGTCGCGCAACTGGAACGCCACCCGCTCGGCGCCCCGCATCCGGGCCGCCAGATCGGCGTAGCACGGGCCGATGCCGTTGCCGGTGGTGCCGATCCGTGCGCCATCGCGGCGGTCCGCCAGCACATGCCGCGGCTGAACCAGCGGACACCTGTCGCTGATTGTCAGCCGTCCCTCCAGGCTGATACCTTGGGCCGCCAGCATCGCAATCTCGGATGCCAGCTGCTGCAACCCGACCACGCAGCCCGAGCCGATGTAAAGCGCAACGCCAGGGTGCAGCACGCCAGAAGGCACTTGCCGCAGCCGCAGCGCACCGGCGGGCGTGGCGATGGTATGTCCGGCGTTGGCCCCGCCATTGAAACGCGCAATCACGTCATACCCGGCAGCCAGGTGATCAACGATTCGGGCCTTGCCCTCGTCGCCAAATTGCAGGCCTACCAGGACGTCGGCATAGCCGGCCTTTGTCGCGGCGCCCATCGCCTAGGCGTCCAGTGCGAAGGTTGCCTCGATCTCAACCGGGGCACCGAACGGAAGGCTCGCCACGCCGAGCGCAAGGCGGGCGTGGCGCCCGCGCTCGGCAAAAATCCGGTTGAGAAGATCCGACGCGGCGTTGATCACCAGTGGCGCATCGTCGAAACCAGGATCCGCTGCAACGTAGCCGCCTACCCGCACGATGCCCCGGATCCGTTCGAAATCGCCATCGACCGCGGCGGCCACCCAGCCCAGCAGGTTGGCCAGGCAAAGCCGGGCCGCCGCCTGCGCTGCCTCGACGCTGACCGCGCCGGGAACCTTGCCGACGAATACGGGCTTGCCGTCCTGCAGCGGCAGCTGTCCCGATATCGTCAGCAAGCCCCGGTGCAGCGTGTACGGGACATAAAGCGCCTTGGGCATTGCGGCGGCAGGCAGGACGATGCCCGCTGCCTGGATACGATCCATCACTGACATACTCACTCCTCGACTTGGACAAATGCCGACGGAGCAAGCACGGTGCTGGCCATCCGGCGGCACCTAGACTGTGCCGCAGGGCCCAGGCCTCGATTCGCGCCTTGACGCCAGTTGATGTCGCGCAGATGCCAACCGGCAGCCTGAGGCCTAGTCGCCGCTGCGGTCGCGGAAATACTCGGTGGGGGTCATGCCAAGCGCTCGTCTGAACATGGCGCTGAATGCGCTTGGACTCTCGTATCCAAGCTGAAGCGCGATGTCCGTGACATGGCAACCCTCGGCAAGCAGGCGAACCGCGGCCATCAGCCGCGCCTGCTGCTTCCAGCGGCTGTATGTCATCCCCGTTTCTTCCGGAAACAGACGGATGATGGTCCGTTCGCTGGCGCCAACCGAGCGGCTCCACGTCTGGACCGAGGTCTCGTCCGAGGGATCGTCGAGGATCTTCGCGCAGATCTTGCCCAGGCGTGGGTCCCTTGGCATTGGCAGATGCAGCGGGACCACCGAAAGCGGACGCAACTCCTGCAGCAGAAGCTGCACCACCAAGCCGTCGCGGCTGCCTTCGTCATAGGCCAGCGGCATGCGCACGGCGGCCGAGATCAGCTCGCGCAGCAGCGGTGGCACCGCGACCACGCAACAGCCGTGCAACTCGCCCGGTACGGCATCTTCGCGAACGTAGACGGTTCGCATCTCCACATCGCCGCACGCCTGCATGGCGTGCTTGACGTTGCAAGGCACCCAGACGGCGCGCTGGGGCGGCACCACCCACGAACCGAAGTCCGTTGTGACCAGGATGGCCCCCACATAGGCATAGATCAGCTGCGCGCGCGGATGCGAATGCGGGGCGATATAGAAGCCATCCTTCAGCTTGCGCGCCATGCCGCCGACCGGCTGCGCTATCGCCTGGTAGTCATCGCGGTTTTCGCTTTTTCCGAACATGGCGTCTTTGCGATAGTGGTTGTCATCCCGCGGCGCGCGCTGCTAAACGCGGATACGTATCTTTGGCCGGACGCGACAAGCGTCGCAACGACCCAATGGAATCGACGCATCGATCCCAACGTCTGGAGCCAAATTTAATGTCAGTGTATCGAAACTTCAACCAGGAAAAACTGGACCAGCAGTACAACGTCAGGGCTGGAATCCCCGGGTTCCAGGACATCTTCAAGCGATGGGCCGACACCAGCGCCACGTTCCGTCGGAACCATCTGGTCAAGCCGGATCTTGCGTATGGCGCACACGCCTTGCAGGCGCTCGACTTCTTCCCGGCGGCCACCCCAAAGCGCCCTCTGCTGGTCTTCATTCATGGCGGTTATTGGCAATCGCTGGACAAGTCCGACTTCAGCTTCATTGCCGCGCCCTACCTGCAGCGCGATATCAACGTCGCGGTGGTGAACTACCGCCTGGCTCCGGATGTGGGCATGGCCGAGATTGTCCGCGACAATCAGGAAGCAGTGGCATGGCTCTACCGGCATGCCAACGAACTGGGATTCGATCCGGATCGCATCTTCTTGTCCGGCCACTCAGCCGGCGGCCATCTCACCGCCACGCTGGCGGCAACGGACTGGCCTGCCTTCGGCGTACCGGCGGATATCCTCAAGGGAGGTTGCGCGATCAGCGGCTTGTATGACCTGGAGCCGATCCGGCTGTGCTACCTCAACCAGGTGGTTGGGCTGACTGAAGCGGACGTTGCCCGCTACAGTCCGATCCATCATGTCCCGAAAGCCAAACTGCCCATGATCCTGACCGTCGGCGGCGATGAATCGCCGGAGTACCACCGGCTGCAGCGCGAATACCAGGCGCTGCTGGGCGAATGCGGGTTCGACGTGCAGGTGGTGGTGCAGGAGCGCGGCCACCATTTCGATGCGGTCGACCTGCTGGGCAACGCCGAGGGCGCCCTGGCCGCCGCGGTGTTGCGCATGATCGGTCGGGCCTGAGGCAGCGGGCGCAGGATCGCAGCGCAATTCAGCGAGTCGCAGCCCCTTTCACGGCTGCGACAGCGCGAACTCGTAATCCGATGTATCCAGCCTGGAGACGCGGTACTCGACGCGCTCGTTCTGGTACGACGAAGCCACCCGCAGGATCTTCAGCATCGCCGTGCCGACGGGGACGCCCAGCAGTTCGTGGTCCTCCTCGTCGGCCAGCGCGGCGCGCAGGCGCTCTTCGGTGCGGATGATGTTGATGCCGAAGGCGTCCTGGTAGAAGTTGTAGAGCGTGTTCGGCCGCTCGCGCAGCAGCTTCTCGGTGAGCGTCCTGAAGCGTTCCGCCGGCACGGTAATGGCGTCGATCATGACCGCGCGCCCCTCCAGCGACAGCACGTTGGTGAAGCGGAACACGGCTTCGCCGAGCGGCAGCCCCAGCGCCGCGGCTTCTTCCTTGTCGGCCTTGGCGCGGCGGAACTTTGCCAGCTTTACCGTGGGGAACTCGCGGTACCCGTCCTGGCGCACGATGCGGAAGAAGCGGAAGAAATGGTCTTCCTGCCGGTGCGTCGCGACGAAGGTTCCCCGCCCCTGGTGGCGGATCATGATGTTCTCGGCCACCAGTTCGTCGATGGCCTTGCGCAGCGTGCCGATGGAGACGCCGAAGCGCTCGATCAGCTTGCGCTCCGACGGAATCGCCTCGCCCGGCTTCCACTCGCCCTCGGCCAGGGCTGCCAGGATGGCGTGCTTGACGTCCTTGTACAGCACGCCGCCGATGGCTGCGCCGGCATCGAATCTGGAACCCACGTTAGTGTCCTTTGCAATGCCGCCTGCGGGGCGGCCGGCCGATCCATGACTGACTCATATAGATAAGACGAATCATACTAAAGCCGGCCGCCACGCCCGCACGCCGGCCTCCCGGGCGCGGCGGCGCGCCGCGCCGCTATTCGACCCGGATGTGCTTCTCCTCGATCAGCCGGGCCCAGCGCGTCACCTCGCCGCTGAAGTAGTCGGCAAACGCGGGGCCTCCGGCCGCGGGGGCAAAGCCCGCGCTGACGATGCGTCCGCGCACCGCCTCGGCGGCCAGCATGCGCGCGACCGAGGCGGCCACCTTGTCGACGATCGGCCGGGGCGTGCCGGCCGGCATCATCAGGCCGGTCCAGTTCTCGACGATCAGTTCCGGATAGCCGGCCTCGGCCACGGTGGGCACGTCGGGCAGCAGCGGATGGCGCTCGCGCGTGGTCACGGCCAGCGCGCGCAGCTTGCCGCCTTTCACATAGGCGAGCGACTCGGGGAAGTTGGAGAACACCACGTCGATCTGGCCGCCGATCAGGTCGGTCATCGACGGCGCGCCGCCCTTGTACGGCACATGGGTGAAGCTGGTCCGGGTCTGGCTTTCGAACAGGGCCAGCGTCAGGTGCGGCGGCGTGCCGTTGCCGCTGGAGCCCGCGTTCAGCTTGGATTTCTGCGCCGCCGCGGCCAGGTCCTTCATCGACATGATCGGCGAGCTCGCCGGCACCACTACCATCATTGGCGACGAGGCGATGCGCGCCACCGGCACCAGGTCTTTCTGCATGCTGAACGGCAGCTTGGGGAACAAGGTCACGTTAGACGCGTGCGTCAGCGTCACCGCCAGCCAGGTGTAGCCGTCGGGCGGCGCCTTGGCGACCTGCTCGGCGCCGATATTGGCATTGCCGCCCGGCCGGTTTTCCACCACGATGGGCTTCTTCCACTCTTCCGAGAGCTGATGGCCGACCATGCGCGCCATGATGTCGGTCAGGCCGCCGGCCGCGAACGGCACCACGTACCGGATCGGCTTGCCCGGAAAGTCCGCGGCCGCGGCATCGCTGCCGCCCTGCGCGGCGGCAGGCCGCGGCGCCAATGCCGCGAGGGCCGATACAACTGACAAGGCTAGCAGCACGCGGTTCAGGTGCCTGCGCGCGCCGCACATCAAGCGTCGATCCATGGTTTGTCTCCGGTAGTTGTAGCCGGCCCATCTAAGCGTGGGTCCGTTGTGAGGAAATCAATGCGGCGCGCCAGCCTCCTCGCCCGCAAGCGATTGCAATTCGCGCCAGAGCGCGTCGGGCACGTCGACGCCGTGCACTGCCGCCTGCGCCTGCGCGGTTTCGCGGCGGGCACCCGGCACGCGCGTGCCTTCGTCGTCCAGCATCGCCGCGAGCAGCGCTTCCACGCGTGCGGCGTAGACCTGCGAGCCGGCGAAGGCGCCGGGGTCCAGCACGAAGAACAGCTGGCCGATGCGCGGACGGTTGCCCGCATCTCTGAAAAAGGAATCGGCCTCGGCGCCGAACTGCGCCCCGGCCAGCGACGTCACCAGCAGTTCCACCAGCAGCGCCAGCATCGCACCCTTGACGCCGCCCGCCGGCAGCATCGAGCCGCGCAGCGCGGCCTGGGCGTCGGTGGTGGGCTGGCCGGCGTCATCCAGCGCCCATCCGGGCGGAATCGGCTTGCCCTGCTTCGCCGCCACCATGATCTTGCCGCGCGCGACTTCCGACAGCGACAGGTCGATCACCACCGGCGCGTGGCCCTGCCGCGGGAATACCGCCGCAATCGGGTTGGTGCCGAACAGCGGCCGCTTGCCGCCCCACGCAGGCATGGCCGCGGGCGAATTGCCCATGGCGATGCCGACCATGCCGGCGCGCGCCACGGCCTCCAGCGGCAGCGCTGCGGCGCCGAAGTGATGGCTGTTGGTAACCGCGGCCACGCCGACGCCGGTTGCGCGCGCGCGTGCCACGGCTTCGGCGATGGCCAGCTCGCACGCCGCGAAGGCAAAGCCGCAGCGCGCGTCGACCAGCACCGCGCTGGCGCGCGTGCCCTGTACCGTCGGCTTGGCATTGCCGTCGACCCGGTCATGGCGCAGGTGCGCCACGTACATCGGCACGCGCGAGACCCCGTGCGACGGCAGCCCCGCGGCATCGGCCCGCACCAGCGCCGCCGCCGTCGCCTGCGCCTGCAAGGCGCTGGCCCCGGCCCGGCGCAGGCCCGCCGCGGCCACTCGTTCCAGTTCCTGCAATGCGATCCGGCTCATGGCATCTGCTCCAGCGATTGCCGCACCTCGCGGGCGATCATCATCGATACGCGCGCATTGGCTTCGCGGGTCACGCCGCCAACGTGCGGTGTCAGGATCAGGTTGGGCACGCCCCGCAGCGCGCTGCCCGCGGGCAGTGGCTCGCTGCCGAACACGTCCAGCGCGGCGCCGGCCATATGCCCGGCCCGCAGCGCATCGGCAAGCGCCGCCTCGTCGACCACGCCGCCGCGCGCGGTATTGATCAGCACCGCGCCCGACTTCATCGCCGCCAGACGGCCGACATCGATCAGGTTGCGCGTGGCGGCCACCAGCGGCACATGCAGGCTGACCGCGTCGGCCTGCGCCAGCAGCGCGTCGAGCGGCACGCAGGCTACCCCGGTGGCGGTCCAGACCGGATCGTCTGCGGGCAGCATCGGATCGCTGGCAATGACTTGCATGCCGAAGGCGCGCGCCAGCGCCGCGGTCTGCCGGCCGATGTCGCCGAAACCGATCAGGCCCAGCGTCTTGCCCAGCGCTTCCCGGCCCTCGGACAGCCTGGCTCGCGGCCACTGGCCGTCAGCCACCTCGGCACTGGACAGGTAGGCGCCGCGCAGCAGCACGGCGGCCGTGGTCACCACGTACTCCGCCACCGAGCGTGCATTGGCCCCGGCCGCGGGAATCACACGGATGCCGCGCTCGCGGCAGGCGGCTACGTCGATATTGTCCAGCCCCACGCCAAGCCGCCCCACCACGCGCAAGGCCGGCGCGCTCGCCAGCAGCGCCGCGTCCACCTGGGTGCGGTTGCGCACCACCAGCGCGTGCGCCCCGTCCAGGACCTCGAGCAGCTCGCCGCGCCTGTCCACCCAGCCCGGCTCGTAGCGCAGGTCGAAGCCGGCGCTCAGCGCCTGCACCGCGGCCGGGTCCATGAACTCGCTGATGCAGATGCGCTTCATCATGCCGACTCGTGGATGCGGGTCAGCACGAACTCGCGGTGGCCGAGCGCCTCGGCCGCGGTCCAGCGGCCGTTGATGGTGGCCAGCATGCATTCCAGCAGCTTGTCGCCGGTCTGGTCCAGGGTCTGCTCGCGCTGCAGCAGGCCCGAGCAGTCGACGTCCATGTGCTCGCTCATCAGGCGCACGGTGCGCGGGTTGGCGCACAGCTTGATCACCGGCACGATCGGGTTGCCGATCACGTTGCCCTGCCCGGTCGGGAAGAAATGGACCACATATCCGGCGGCCGCGCACAGCGTGACCATCTCGGCCGCGGCCGACGACGAATCCATGAACCACAGCCCCGGATGCGTCGGCGCCTCGGCCTTGTCGAGCACGCCGTCGACGGTGCACTTCTTGCCGATCTTCTGGATATTGCCCAGCGCCTTCTCTTCGATGGTGGTCAGGCCGCCCGCGATATTGCCCTTGGTCGGCTGCGACTCGGACAGGTCGGAGGTCTTCCAGCGGTCGATCATGCCCTGGTAGCGCTCGAACATCGCCATGAACTGGTGGCGCACGTCGTCGTTGGCGCAGCGCGCCGCGACGATATGCTCACCGCCGGTCAGCTCCGAGGTCTCGCCGAATACCAGCGTGGTGCCCAGCGGATGCAGCTTGTCGAAGGCGTTGCCGACAGTCGGGTTGGCGCCGCAGCCCGAGGTGGTATCCGATTCGCCGCACTTGGTCGAGACCCACAGTTCGTTGATCGGGCACTCCACGCGGTGCAGCGCGGTGGCGTACTGCACGAACTCGCGCGCGGCCCTGGAGGCACGCATGATGGTGTCGTGGTCGCCGTGGCCCTCGATGCCGAAGCCCACCACCGGCTTGCCGGTCTGCGCGATGCCGTCGACCACCTTCTTGGTCCAGCCCTCCTCGATCCCGATCACCACCACCGCGGCGACGTTCGGGTTGCTGCCCGCGCCGATCAGCGTGCGGAAATGCAGGTCCAGGTCCGGCCCGAACTGCAGGCGGCCGTATGGGTGGGGAATCGCCATGGTGCCCTTGATCGCGGCGGCGACGGCCTCGGCGGCGGCATTGGACAGGTCGTCCAGCGGCAGGATGATGACGTGGTTACGCACGCCGACGCGGCCGTTGTCGCGGCGGTAGCCCCAGAAGGTGGTGTTTTGGTCGATCACGGACATGACGTGGATCCTTGGATGCGCGATGGAAGCGGAATTGAAGCGGAATGAAGGCAAATGGAACGCAGGCGCGGCGCTTACCAGCGCTTGGTCTTGATGTTGTGGACGTGGGCGTGCTGCCCGGCCTTGATCGGCGCCACCACCTTGCCAATGTCGATGCCGTACTTGTAGACCGTCTCGTTCACATCCATGTCGCGCAGCGCCACCTTGTGGCCGATGGGAATCGGCTGCAGCGCGGTCACCGTCACGATCTTGTCTTCGTCCATGATCCATGCATTTAGCTGGGTGCCGGGCTGGATCCCTTCCACCACGGCTACCGCGACGGTGTCCTTGGCGTCATGAAGCACTACGTGAATCATCGTTGTCTCCTCTCTGTGGGTCGTGCGTGAAATCATGGTAGGCGTTGAATTCATCCATGTCAACCAACTCATATATATGAATTTCGATAGACGTCCTGGTCAGCGTGCCGGTCGCGCGCCGCGGCGCAGTCAGACGGTTTCGGGAATCAGCACCACCTTGGCGGCCGCCACGCGGCCTGCGGCCAGATCGGCAAAGGCCGCCGGACCATCGCTCAGCGCGCGCGTCTCGACCCACTCCAGCGTGCCGAAGCTGCCACGCTCCAGCGCCGCCACGGTGGCACGCAGGTCGGCCATGGTGTAGGTATAGGTGCCCAGCAGGGTCAGCTCGGCCAGGGTCAGCTTGCGCATGTCGATCTCGCTGGCCCAGTCCTGCAGGCCGATATGCATGACCACGCCGCCGGGCCGCGCGGCGGCGATGGCGAGCTTGCGCGTCGCACCCGCGCCCACCGCGTCGATGACCACGTCGAAGGCTGATTCCGGCAGCGGGCCGGCCAGCGGGTCGACCGCCTCGCAGCCGAGATGCCGCGTCACCGAAGCCCGGCGCAGCGCATTGGTCTCGGCCACCTGGGCTTCGCCGCAGCCATAGGACCGCACCAGCGCGGCGGCCAGCATGCCGATCGCGCCGCCGCCGATGACCAGCACGCGGGACTCGGGCAGCGGCCTGGCCAGCGCACGCATGGTCAGGTTCACCGCATGCAGCGCGGTCGCCGCGGGCTCGGTCAGAGCCGCGCTGACGCTGGGCAGCGCGTCCGGAAGCGGGATCGCGCAGCGGATCGGAATCGCCAGGTATTCGGACAACGCGCCGGGCCGGCTCATGCCGACCATGCCCCGGTGCGCGCACAGGTTATCGCGCCCTTGCAGGCAATAGTCGCAATGCCCGCAGGTCACCAGCGGGTTGGCGGTCACGCGCTGTCCGACGGCCAGCCGGGCCGGGTCGGACGAGGCCACCACCGTGCCCGCGAACTCGTGGCCAAGCACCAGTCCCGGCTTGCGGCGCGGATCGTGGCCGTGGTAGGCATGCAGGTCGGAGCCGCAGATGCCGCTGGCATCGATGCGCAGCAGGGCTTCGCCGGGGGCCAGGGCCGGCATGTCGCGCTCCAGGACCGCGACGGCGTTGGGTTCGGTATAGACGATCGCTTTCATGGCCTTGCCAGTAGTGGACATGGGAGGGGAACCACAAGGACGGGCGGCGCAATTGCCGCCCGAAGGAAGGAATCAGGCGCCGGCTTCTGACGGTGCCAGCGCACGCGCGCCGGCCGGGCCCTGGCGCCGGCCGATCCACAGCGTGCAGGCCGCGCTGAGCACGCCGATCGCCAGCACGTAGGCGCACAGGTACCAGGGCTCGCCGCCGCCCTGCGCATTCAGCCAGGTGGCGATGATCGGCGTCAGTCCGCCGGCGAACACGCCCGCGAACTGGTAGACGAAGGAAATCCCGGTATAGCGCACGCGCGCATCGAAGACCTCGGAGAACATCGACGACATGGTGCCGAACACGGCGGCATGGAAGATGCCGAAGGGGATGATGATTGCCGCCCATACCAGCAGCACATTGCCGCCCGAATGCTGCATCAGCCAGAACGCGGGAAACGCCGACAGGCCCGCCAGCAGCGCGCCAGTGCCATACACCAGCGGCCGGCCGAGGCGGTCGGACACGGCGCCCCACAGCGGGATGAACAGCGTCATCACGCCGGCGCCCAGCAGCACGCCCAGCAACGCCTCGTTGCGCGACAGCTTCAGGGTCTGGGTCAGGTAGGCAAGCGAGAACACCCCGAACACGTTGAAGAAGACGCCGTCGATAAAGCGCGCGCCCATGCACGCCAGCACCACGCGGGGGTACTGGCGCAGCATGGCCAGGAACGGCAAGGCGCTGGCATCCGGCTGCTGGCGCGGCGGGTGGCGTTGTGCCGCGGCAAATTCCGGCGACTCTTCGACATGGGTGCGCATGTAGGAGCCGATGAAGACCATCACCGCACTCAGCAGGAAGGCGATGCGCCAGCCCCATGCCAGGAAGTCCCGGTCCGACAGCAGCGCCGACAGCAACGCAATCACGCCGCTGGCCAGCACCAGGCCCAGCGACATGCCGGTCTGCGGCAGGCTGGCGAAGAAGCCGCGGCGGCCCGCCGGCGCGCTCTCGAACGTCATCAGCACGGCGCCGCCCCATTCGCCGCCGAGGCCGATGCCTTGCGCGATGCGGCACAACAGCAGCAGCACCGGGGCCCAGATGCCGATCTGGTCGTAGGTCGGGATCAGGCCGATGGCCGTGGTGGCGATGCCCATGATCATCAGCGTCAGCACCAGCATGCGCTTGCGTCCCAGCGTATCGCCGAAATGGCCGAAGATCACGCCGCCCAGCGGGCGCGCGACAAACCCGGCGGCGAAGGTGGCGTAGGCCAGCAGCGTGCCGACCACCGGGTCGGTCGACGGGAAGTACAGCTTGTTGAACACGAGTCCGGCGACCACGCCGTACAGGAAAAAGTCGTACCACTCCACCATCGCGCCGATCGTGCTCGAGGTCACGATCTTCCTCAGCTTGCGTCCGGGGTCTTGTGCCGGCGGCTGCGCCGCTACCTGTCTCGTCATGCTTGTCTCCTGTCGGGTCTGGTCCCGAGGCGGCGCGTATGGCGCTCTGGATATCGGTCAAGGCGCGCGGGGCGAATCGATGCGCCCCGCGGCGGGAATCATCTTGCCGTGTAGCCACCGTCGACCATGAAGGTCTGCCCGGTGATATACGCGGCCATGTCGCTGGCCAGGAACGCGGCCAGCCCATGCAAGTCCGGCAAAGCGCCGTTGCGGCCAATGCAGGTGCGCCCGGCATGGTAATCGGCCAGCGCGGCATCGGCGAACACGGGCCCGGTCAGCGCGGTCGGGAAAAAGCCGGGTCCGATCGCATTGCAGGTGATGCCGTGCCGCGACCACGCCTCGGCGAAGGCACGCGTCAGCTGCACGATGCCACCCTTGGCCGCGCCATAGGGCGCACTGTTGGCGAAGGCGCGATAAGACTGCAGCGACGCGAGGTTGAGCACCCGCCCCCATCCTTGCGCCTGCATCGCGGGCGCCAGCGCCTGCGTCAGGAAGAACGGCGCGCCCAGATGCGTGTCCAGCTGCAACCGCCACGACGCCGGCGTGACGCTGTCAAAGGGCTGGCGCAGGTTCATGCCCGCGGCATTCACCAGGATATCGATGGTGCCGCAGCGGCGCTGCAAGGCCGCTGCGGCGGCGGGAATCGCATCGAGGTCGGACACGTCCAGCGCCTGCGTGTCGACCGCGATGCCGATCGCGTCGAGCCGCGAAGCCGCCGCATCGAGTTGCGGCTGGCGGCGCGCCGCCAGCACCACCCTGGCGCCGGCCCGGCCCAGTGCCTCGGCAAGGCTTTCGCCGATACCGGAACTGCCGCCGGTCACCAGCGCCTGCCGGCCGCGCAGGTCCGGTCCGGCAGCGCCGGCCGCGTTGTGCATGGGCGCCATCGTCACACCTCCACCGGCGCGCCCATCTCGAAGCGGGCGTTCGGAAAGTACTTTGCCATGCGGTCGTCCGCGGTGCGCGCGTGCGCCTCCATGCCCTCCAGGCGCGAAATGCGCGCGGTCACCTGCCCGATCTGCCGCGTCGCCTCGCGCGTCATCTTCTGCCAGGTCAGTGTCTTCATGAACTTGTGCACCGAGAGCCCGCCGGAATAGCGCGCCGCGCCCTTGGTCGGCAGCACATGGTTGGGGCCGCTGGTCTTGTCGCCAAAGGCCACCGTGGTCTCTTCGCCAAGGAACAGCGAGCCGTAGCAGGTCAGGTGGGCCAGCCACCAGTCGAGGTCGCGCGCATGCACCTCCAGATGCTCGGAGGCATAGCGGTCCGATACCGCGGCCACTTCTTCGCGGCTGTCGCAGACGATGACCTCGCCATAGTCGCGCCATGCCGCCGTGGCCGCGTCGCGCGCGGTCGGCGGCAATGCAGCAATCAGCGCCGGCACCAGCGCCATTACCTGTTCCGCCAGCGCGCGCGAGGTGGTGAAGAGCCAGGCAGGCGACTCGTGGCCATGCTCGGCCTGACCCACCAGGTCGCTGGCAACGATGGCCGGATCGGCGCTGTCGTCGGCGATCACGGCAACTTCGGACGGCCCCGCGAATACGTCGATGCCTACCTGCCCGTACAGCGCCCGCTTGGCCTCGGCGACAAACTTGTTGCCGGGACCGACCACCACGTCGGCGGGCTTGCCGCTGAACAGGCCATAGGCCATCGCAGCGATCGCCTGCACGCCGCCGAGCGTCATGATCACGTCCGCGCCGGCCGCCTGAAAGGCATAGAGCACGTGCGGGTGGATGCCCTGGCCGCGGAACGGGCTCGAGCACGCCACCACGGTGCCGACGCCGGCGGCCTTCGCCGTCGCCACCCCCATGTAGGCCGAGGCAATATGCGCATAGCGCCCGGCCGGGGCGTAGCAGCCCACTACGTTGACCGGGATCACGCGCTGCCCCGCCGTCACGCCCGGGTGCAGTTCGACCGCGAACTCGCGCAGCGATTCGCGCTGCGCCAGCGCGAACTCCCGCACCTGAGCGATCGCGAAATCGATGTCGGCGCGCACGGACGCGGGCACGTCGCGGGTCTGCTGCCGGACCTGGTCCGGGGTCAGCACGATCTCGCCGTCCCAGCCGTCGAGCTTGCTGGCGTACTGGCGCACGGCCGCCTCGCCATGCGCCTGGATCTCGGCCAGCATGTCGGTTACCACTTTCTGCGCGGTGGCGGTCTCTGTCTGCGGCGTTTTCTCGGCTTGCTTCAGGTACGTGATCATCGGGCGTCCTCGGCTTTGATTTCGGATGTAAGCGCTATCATTTCTGTGCGAGGTAAAACTGCGAGTCTCAAATTTCCTCGCATTTTTCAAATGAAAGCGCTTTCACGCAAGATTAGTCGGAGAACCACGGAGTGCAAGGCAGGGTTTTCCCTCGGCAGACTTGCAAGTCAGGGCCACCGTCCCCCGGCATAGTCGTGTGTACCGCACAGATCGGTGACAATGGCGCAACGGCAACCAGGACAGCAAACGTGCGGCGGACCAGACTTGAAGACGTGGCGAAGCTAGCGGGAGTATCGATGGCGACGGTGTCGCGCGCCCTGTCATCGCCCTCGCTGGTGCGGGAAGACACCCTGCAGCGGGTGCGCCAGGCGATCGACGCGCTCGGCTATGTCCCCGATGCGTCGGCGCGCACGCTAGCATCAGGGCGTTCGCGCACCGTCGCCGCGGTGGTGCCGACGCTGGACAACGCCATCTTCTCCCATGCGATCCAGGGCATGCAGCAGGTACTGGCGGCCGGCGGCTACCAGTTGCTGCTGGGCTCGCACAACTACGATCCGGACACCGAGACCGACGTGGTACGCGCCCTGTCCGAGCGCGCGGTCGATGCCATGGTCCTGGTCGGCGCCGACCATGCGCCGGACACGCTGGCGCTGCTGCGCCAATCCGGCACGCGCACCATCCTGACCTGGTCCCTGTCCAGCCAGTATCCCTGCATTGGCTTCGACAATTTCGAGATCGGCGCGCAGGCCGCGCGCCATCTGTACGACCTGGGCCACCGCCGCTTCGGCATGATTTCCGGCATCGGCGCCCATAACGACCGCGCGCGACTTCGCACCGAGGGCTTCCTCGGCACGCTGCGTGCGCTGCGCGCGCCGCTGCCTCCTGGCGCCGTATGCGAGCAACCCTACACCTTCGCCGGCGGCCGGGCCGGCTTGCGCGCGGTGCTTGCCCATGCCCCGGCAACGCCGACGGCGATCTTCTGCGGCAACGACGTGCTCGCACTCGGCTGCCTGTTCGAGGCCACGGCCATGGGCCTGGAGGTGCCGCGCCAGTTGTCCATCGTCGGCTGCGACGACCTGCCGATCTCCGCCGAAGTCACGCCCGCGTTGACGACCATTGCGCTGGAAAGCAGCGAACTGGGCCGGCAGACCGCGCTCGCGCTGCTGCGCTGGCTGCAGGACGGCATCGAGCCGGGCCGGATGGAAATGCCGGTCGCGCTGGTACAGCGCGGCACCACCGCGCCGCCGGTCGAGCCAGCCTAGGTTGGCCGCGGTTTCACCCGTGCCGGCGCAGCGAGCCAGCGCCAGCCTTTGCACAACCCTGAGGAGACATGACTTGACGATCCCATACCGATTCACGCTCGGCCTGCTTGCCGCGGCAGCCCTCGTTGCTGCCAGCCCGGCCAACGCACAAGACTCCTGGCCCGCAAAGACCATCCGCTTCGTCGTGCCGTTCGCCGCGGGCGGCGCCAATGACCTGATGGCGCGCGCGGCCGCCGAAGGCGCCAGCAAGGCGCTGGGCCAGACCGTGCTGGTCGAGAACCGGCCGGGCGCGGGCGGCACCGTGGGCGCCGACCTGGTGGCGCGGAGCGCGCCGGACGGCTACACCTTCCTGATCAGCGCCGCCGGCGTGATCTCCAACAGCATGATCAAGAAGTCGATGCCGTTCAAGGACGACGCGCTGGTGCCGGTGGCGATGATCGGACTGGCGCCGTCGGTGATCGTGGTGCCGAAGAACGCGCCCTACAAGGACCTGCGCGACTTCGTCGAGGCTTCGAAGAAAGGCAATGGCTTCAATTTCGCCACCGCCGGCACCGGCAGCACCCCGCATTTCGTGGCGGAGATCCTGAACGTGAAGTACGGCGCGAAGCTGCAGCCGGTGCCTTACAAGAGCGGATCGGAAAGCACCACGGCCGTGCTGGGCGGCCAGGTCGAAGGCACCTCCGAGGCCAGCATCATCGCATTGCCGCATATCCTGCACGACGGCAAGTTCAAGGCGCTGGCCACCACCTGGACCCAGCGCATTTCTGCCTACCCGCAACTATCCACCGCGGTGGAGCAAGGCTTTCCGGACCTGCAGATCGCGCACTGGGCCGGCATCCATGCGCCCAAGGGCACGCCCGACGCCATCCTCGACAAGGTCGCCGCGGCGGTCGACAACGCCATGAAAGAACCCGCCGCCGCCGCCAAGCTCAAGCAAGTGGGCATCGAACCGATCGGCGGCACGCGCGCGGACTTCATCAAGTTCGTCGACGCGGAACGCCGTCGCCTGGGCGAGATCGTCAAGGCGGCGAAGATGCAGGAGAAATAGGCGCGTTGCCGCCACGCCGCAAGGCGCCCCCGTGCCGACCCTGGCTCAACCGGCAGTCGCCGCAGCGGCGTGGCGGCTGCCCCAGTTCTCGGCCTGCCGCTCCAGGTGCTGGCGGATAAAGTCCATCAGCGTGCGCGTGGCCAGGGTCGGATAGCGGTTGGGCGCGGTCAGCATGTAGACGCTGTCGCCCACGCCCTCGGCTTCGCACTCGGCCAGCACCTCGCGCATCTGTCCCGATTGCAATTGCCGCCAGACCGCATACCGCGGCAGCAGCGCCACGCCCAGTCCGCCCATTACCGATTCGAACAGGAACGGATAGTCGCCTGACTGGATCCGCGGCGACACGCGCAGTGTCATCGGCGTGCCGGCCAGCCATACCTTCAGCGTAAAGCGCCGTCCGAGCGATGCCGGCGCAATCATGTCGCAGCGCTCCAGGTCGGCCACGGTGCGGACCGGCCCGTGGCGGTCCAGAAACGATGCCGATGCGCACAGGCACCAGCCCACCTCGCAGATGCGCCGCGCCACGTGATCGTCCGGCGGCTGCGAAGTGATCTTCAGCGCCACGTCGACCTCGGCCGGAATCAGGTCGCCAATGTTGTCGTTGATCACCACGCGCAGCGAAATCTGCGGATAGCTGCGCGCGAATTCCAGCAGCAGCGGCGTCAGGTAGAGGTGGCCCAGCCCCGTCGGCAGGCGGATCCGCACATCGCCGCGCACCACCGTGCCGAGGCTGTCGATGGCGGTATTGGCGGACTGCAGTTCATCCAGCATGCGCAAGCCATGCGCATACAGCAGCTGTCCCGCTTCGGTCAGCTCGACATGCCGCGTGGTCCGGCGCATCAGCTGCGCGCCCAGATGCTGCTCCAGCAGCTTCAGCCGGCGCGACACGTTCGAGCGCGTCATGCCGCTGCGCTGCGCCGCCGCCGTCAGCGTGCGCGACTCGACCATGGTGACGAAGAGCCGCACCAGGTTGAGATCGAAATCATTGTCAATCATCAGTCAACACCATTGGCACAAATCGGGGGATTGTTTCGGCGGAAGGCCAACCCTAGCATAAAGCTCGTGTTTATCCCTGCCGACGAGCTCATGCCCTCACTCTCCACCACCAGACCGGACGACACCGACCTGCCCTTTGCCGGCTTGCGCGTGCTGGACATCAGCCAGGGCATTGCCGGCCCGTATTGCGCTCACATCCTGTGGCAGCAAGGCGCGGAAGTCGTCAAGATCGAGCCGCCCGCGGGCGACTGGGGCCGCAAGGTCGGTGTCGTGCGCGGCGATACCAGCGCGCTGGCACTGGCCTATAACGGCGGCAAGCGCAGCGCCTGCATCGATGCCACCACCGACACCGGCAAGGCCGTGCTGCTGGACCTGGCGCTGCAGGCCGACGTGCTGGTGCAGAACTTTCGCCCGCAGGTGGCCGAACGGCTGGGCGTGGGTTATGCCGCGCTGGCCGCGCAACGCCCTGAGCTGGTCTATGTGTCGATCAGCGGCTATGGCGCGGATGGTCCGTATGCCGACTATCCGGCGTCGGACTCTGTCATGCAGGCGGATTCCGGACTGATGTTCGCCAACCGGGACGCCGATGGCAGCGCGCGCCGCATCGGCATGCTGCTGGCCGATGCCGCCACCGGCCTTTATGCCGCGCAGGCGTGCGCCGCGGCACTGTGCCGGCGCTATCGCACCGGGCGCGGCGGCCATGTCGAGCTGAACCTGTTCGAGGCCTGCTGCGCGCTGCAGGCCAACAACCTGCTCGAGCATGCCATCGGCGGCCCGGCCGCCGCGGGGCCAGTCAGCGCGCCCAACGGCGTCTATGCCAGCCGCGACGGCAGCCTGACGCTGCTGGCGCTGAACGACGCGCAGTTTGGCAAGCTGTGCCGGGCGCTGGACCATTCCGACTGGCTCGAAGACCCGCGCTTTGCCGACAACGCCGCGCGCATGGCCCATGCCGCGCTGCTCAACCAGCTGGTGGCGCGCTGCATCGCCACGCACACCACCGCGCAATGGCAGGAAATCCTCAGCCGGCATGACGTGCTGCATGCCCCGGTGCGCACCTATGACGACGTGCTCGCGCATCCGCAGGCCGCGCATCGGCAAACTTTCCAGGCCATCGCGCAGCCCGGGCTGGGGCCGCTGCCCTTTGCCGGGATCCCGGCGCGCGGCTTGCGCCGGGATCCCGGCCCGGCGCCGGCCAACGGCGAACATACCGTCGAGATCCTGCGCGAGGCGGGCTTCAGCCAGCTGGCCATCGACGACTGGCTGCGCCAGGGCGTGGCGCGACAGGCCCCTGCGGCCAGGGCAGGTGTCCAATGAAGGCGCTGGTGTGCGAACAATTTGGCAGTGTGCACGACGTCTCCGTGCAATCCATTCCCGAGCCGGCGCTGGCTGACCCGCATGCGGTCACGATCGCGGTCGAGTATGCCAGCGTAAGCCATGCCACCGGCCTGATGATTGCCGGACAGTACCAAAGGCGCCCGCTGCTGCCTTTCGTGCCGGGGACCGAGGCCGTCGGCCGCGTGGTCGCCTGCGGCGATGCCGTCACGCGGCTGCGCCCGGGCGACCGCGTGGTGGCGATCGCGGACTGGGGCTGCTTTGCCGAACGGGTCACGGTGCCCGAATACACGGTCTATGGCGTGCCGGACGCGCTGCCCTCGACGGTCGCGCTGCCGGTTCCGATTTCGTACGGCACGGCCTATTGCGGGTTGGTGTGGCGCTGCGCGCTGCGCCCCGGCGATACCGTGCTGGTGCTGGGGGCCGGCGCGGGCGTGGGCCTGGCCGCCGTGGAGATTGCGCGCGAGCTCGGCGCCGCCGTGATCGCCTGCGCCAGCACCGAGGCCAAGCGTGCCGACGCGCTGCGGCGCGGCGCCACGCACGCAGTGGCGCCGGCGGACCTGGCAAGCGCGGTCAAGGCCCTGACCGGCGGCCGCGGTGCCGACGTGGTGGTGGACCCCGTCGGTGGCGAGCTGTTCCAGCAGGCGCTGCGCGCGGCGGCGGCCAACGCCCGCATCCTCAGCATCGGCTTTGCCAGCGGCACCATCCCACAGGCACCGGTGAACCTGCTACTGGTCAAGAACCTGACGCTGCACGGGTTCTTCTTTGGCCGCTATATCGGCTGGACGCCCGCCAACGAGCGCGCACAGCACGCCGCGGCGCTGCAGGACGTCATGGCAACGCTGTTCGACTGGGCCGCGCAGGGCAAGCTGGCGCCGACCGTGTCCGCGACGTATCCGATCACCGGCCTGGGCGATGCCCTGGCCGCGCTGGAATCCCGCCAGGTGGTGGGCAAGGTAGCGATAAAAATCAAGGAGACAGAGACGTGAACACCCGATATCCGAAACCACATGCGATATGGACGCGGCTGCGCGCGGCGCTGGTGCTGTCGGCCGCCAGCGCGCTGCTGCCCGCCGCCGCCGGCGCGCAGGAATTTCCGCAACATCCGGTGCGCATGGTGCTGCCCTACCCGGCCGGCGGACCCACCGACCTGCTGGCGCGCGTGGTGGCGGTCAAGATGGGCGAAAGCCTGGGCCAGGGCGTGGTGGTCGACAACAAACCCGGCGCCAGCGGCATGATTGGCGCCGAAGCCGTGGCGCGCGCGGCCGCTGACGGCTACACCATCCTCGCCAATGCCTCGCTGCATGTGATCAACCCCAGCATCCAGCCGAAGATGCGCTATGACGCGTTCAAGGATTTCGTGCCAATCACGCAGCTGGCCGACGTACCGCTGGTGCTGGTGGTCAACAACGCCTCGCCGGTGAAGACCGTGCAGGACCTGATTGCCTATGCCAGGCGCGAGGGCGGCGCGCTTAACTTCGGCTCGGCGGGCAATGCCTCGGCCCAGCACCTGGCCGGCGAATCGTTCAAGCTGGCGGCCAGGGTGCCGATGCAGCATGTTCCATACAAGGGCAGCGCGCCGGCGCTGACGGATCTGATGGGCGGCCAGATCCAGCTGATGTTCGATTCCATGCCGTCCGCCATGCCGTTTATCAAGTCCGGCAAGCTACGTGCCATCGCTGTTACCACCCCGCGCCGCGCGAGCGCGTTGCCCGACATCCCGACCGTTGCGGAGTCCGGCTTGCCCGGCTTCGACATCAGTACCTGGTATGGCTTGTGGGCGCCGCGAGGCACGCCGGCAGCAGTGGTCGAGAAGCTTGCCACGCATGCGGCTGCCGCGCTGAAACGGCCCGATGTGCGCCAGCAATACGCGGACATGGGTGCTGAGCCTGTGGGCTCGTCGCCCGCCGACTTTGCCCGCTACAACGCAGCTGAGGGCAGGAAATGGGCGGAAATCGTGCGCCGTTCGGGCGCGAAGGCAGACCAGTAGGCAATAGAGGCGGCCGTCGCCTCCTCACATGACTCCGCCATCGCTTGCCACCTCACCGCCTGAACCACAACATCGACAACCCACACGCCAGCGCCAGCAACGCCACCGCCCCTGCGGCGAACAAGGCACCCAATTCGGTTTCCCTGCGCTCCAGCGCAAAGCGCGCGCTGAGCTGGCGGTAGACCTGGCTCAGGTCGGCCGCCGTGCCGGCGTGGAAGTACTCGCCGCCGGTGATGGCGGCGACCGCGCGCAGCGCCGGTTCGTCCAGCTGCATGAAGTACGCCAGGCTGGACTCCGGCGCGGACGTGACCTGCTGCGAGCCGAAGCCGACGGTGTAGACGCGCACGCCGCGCTGGGCGGCCATGCGCGCGGCGTCGAGCGGGTCTGGCCCGGTGGTGCGCCGGCCGTCGCTGAGCAGGATCACCGCGCCGTGCGGGTACGAGCCGGGCTGCGCCGCCTGCTGGTTCTGTTCGCGCCGGCGCGCGGCGTCGGCCGCGGCGGCCTCGTCGAGCGAGGTGCCGCGTCCGGCGCGGTCCGAGCGGCTGCCGAACAGGATCACTTCGAGGTCGATGCCGTCTTCCGGAAACAGCACCGCCAGCGCCTGGAACAGGCCGCTGCCGGTGGCGGTGCCGCGCTGCAGCTGGAAGCGATCGATCGCGTCGAGCATGTCCTGCCGGTTGTCGGTGGGCGGCAGCACCACCGCCGCGGTGCCGGCGAAGGAAACGATGCCCAGCCGCACGCTGGCCGGCAGCCCCACGACGAGGTCGCGCGCGGCCTGCTGGGCGGCGCTGATGCGGTTGGGCGGCACGTCGGCGGCCTCCATGCTGCGCGAGGTGTCCATCGCCAGCACCAGGGTCACGGTATCGGCCGGCAGCGTGATGGTGGCGCTGGGACGCGCGCAGGCCAGCAATGCCGCGGCCAGCGCGAAGAAGAACAGCAACGGTGGAATGTGGCGCCGCAGGCGTTGGCGCGGGCCGAGCGCGGCGCGCGGCAATGCAAGGCTTGCATACAGCACCGCCGCCTTCTTGCGCCGCGCGAGCAGGTACAGGTAGGCGGCTGCCAGCACCGGAAGCGCAAGCAGCAACCAGAGCATCTGCGGCCAGAGAAACTGCATGCCCTGCTCCTTGGCGCGTGGGTAAGAGGATGGTACTGTATTTTTTAAGGCGGGACGGGACCTCGGGGGCTGCGATGAAACGGGTGACGATCTACGGATGGGTCTCGGCGACCGTCGCGCTGGTTCTTGCCGCCAGTGTGGGCTCGGCGTGGCTGTTGCAGCCCAAGCCGCGCGCGCTGACGCAGAAGGACATCGACGCGGCCGTGCTGCACACGCTCGAGACCAAGCCCCTGCCCTCGCGCACCGCCATGGCGGCCGAGGCGGTGCGTGAATCGGTGGTCGAAATCCGCAACTACCCCGCGCCCGCAAAAACCGCCGATGCGGCTTCCGCGCCGCAGGCCGGACGTGACGCCCCGACCACGCCGCCCGAAGCCTCACCGTCGACTCCCCCCGCCCCCACCGCCCCGCCACTGCCCAACGAACGTCCGCCCGGCAACAGCGCGGAGAACAAGCCGGAATCCCGCCACATCGGCTCGGGCGTGGTGGTGACCGAGCGCGGCGTGATCCTTACCAGCCTCCACGTGATTGCCGGAGCGCGGCGCCTCGAGCTGACCTTCCACGACGGGCACACGTCCGAGGCCACCGTGCTGCAGACGATTCCCGAGAAGGACCTGGCGGTGATCCAGGCCAAGTCGATACCCGACGACCTGCCGGCGGCAACGCTGGGTTCCAGCCGGGACCTGCTGCCCGGGTCCGAAGTGGTCGCGGTGGGCTTTCCGTTCGGCATCGGGCCGTCGGTATCCGCCGGCGTGGTGTCCGGGCTGGACCGCGAGTTCGTCGCGTCCGACAACAAGCGGACCCTGGACAAGCTGATCCAGTTCGACGCCGCGGTCAATCCGGGCAACTCGGGCGGCCCGCTGGTGAACATGAATGGCGAGGTGGTGGGCATCGTCACCGCCATCCTCAACCCGGGCAACAGCGGCACCTTCATCGGCATCGGCTTCGCCACCACGATCGAAAGCGCCGGCGTATCCATCGGAACTTCTCCTTTCTGACGCGGGGACCTATGAACGACCAAGCCAGGGGCGCAGCCGACAGCGCCAACTTGATGGAACGCCTGCTGTACGAGGTAAAACGCGTGGTGGTCGGGCAGGACCATTTTCTCGAACGGGTGCTGGTGGCCATCCTGTCCGGCGGCCACCTGCTGGTGGAGGGCGTGCCGGGGCTGGCCAAGACCCTGACCGTCAACACGCTGGCGCGGACCATGAGCGGCACCTTCAAGCGCATCCAGTTCACGCCGGACCTGCTGCCGGCCGACCTGGTCGGCACGCGCATGTACAACCAGGGCACGGGCGAGTTCTCGACGGTGCGCGGCCCGGTCTTTGCCAACCTGCTGCTGGCCGACGAGATCAACCGCGCGCCGGCCAAGGTGCAGAGCGCGCTGCTGGAAGTGATGCAGGAGAAGCAGGTCACCATCGCCGGCGAGACCCATCGCGTGCCCGCGCCGTTCCTGGTCATGGCGACGCAGAACCCGATCGAGACCGAGGGCACCTACCCGCTGCCCGAGGCGCAGGTCGACCGCTTCATGATGAAGGTGCTGGTGGGCTATCCGTCGGAAGAGGAAGAAGTGGTGATCGTCAACCGCGTCACCGGCCCGCGCATCAGCGTAAGCCCGGTGGCCACGCCCGAGCACCTGACCGCGCTGCAGGAGGCCTGCCGCAAGGTGTATGTCGATCCCAGCCTGGTCCAGTACGCGGTGCGCGTGGTCGCGGCCACGCGCAAGCCGGGCGACTACGGCCTGGCGGACCTGGACCGCTACGTGTCGTTCGGCGCCAGCCCGCGCGCCACCATCGGCCTGGTCGAAGGCGCGCGCGCGCTGGCCTACCTGCGCGGCCGCCACTACGCCCTGCCCGAGGACGTGGCCGACCTGGTGCCGGACGTGTTGCGCCATCGCCTGTCGCTCTCGTATGAGGCCATGTCCGACGGCGTGACCGCCGACCAGCTCATCTCCCGCATCTCGCAGGCGCTGCCGGTTCCCGAGCGGCCCATGGAATCCCATGTTCGGGCGGCGGCGGACTAAGCCCCGGGACGCCCCGGACACCGCGCCCGGGATTGCTTCCGGCGTTGTATCCGGCGTGGCGCTGGCCGGCGCCGGCGCAAACCAGACCGATGCCCTGCTGCGGCGCCTGGAATGGACTGTGGTGCGCCGCCTCGACGGGCTGCTGCAAGGCGACTACCGCACGCTGTTCCGCGGCTTCGGCCTGGACTTTGCCGACCTGCGCGAATACCACGCCGGCGACGACGTGCGCCATATCGACTGGAACGTGACCGCGCGACTGCAGACGCCGCATGTGCGCGAGTACCAGGAAGACCGCGAGGTCGCGGCCTGGTTCTTGCTGGACCTGAGCGGCTCGATCGACTTCGGCTCGGGCAGCGTGCGCAAGCGCGACCTGCTGAGCGACTTCACCACGGTGATGGCGCTGCTGCTGACGCGCTATGGCAACCGGGTGGGCGCCGTGCTCTATGGCGCCGCCGCCAATGCCGACGCCACGGTGGTGCCGGCGCGCGCCGGGCGCCGGCAGCTGCTGCACCTGCTGCACCGCATGCGCGCCACGCCGGCCGCATCGCCGGGCGACACCCGGCTGCGCGACCTGCTCGAACGCGCCCGCGCGGTGGCAAGGCGGCGCTCGGTGGTGTTCGTGGTGTCGGATTTCATCAGCGCGCCGGGCTGGCAGGCGTCGCTTGGCATGCTCGCGCGGCGCCATGAAGTGGTCGCGGTGCGGCTGGTCGATCCGCTCGAAACCGCGTTGCCAGACCTGGGACTGGTGGTGCTGCAGGATGCGGAGACCGGCGAGCAGTTGTTCGTCGATACCCATGACCCGTCCTTCCGCAAGCGCTTCGCAGCCGCCGCCGAGGCGCGCGAGGCGGAGCTGCGCCAGGCCTTCGCGCGCGCCGGTGTGGCATGCCTGACGCTGTCGACCTACGCCCGGCTCGACCTGGCGCTGCTGAGCTTCGCGCGCCAGCGCCGGCGCCAGCAAGGCAGCGCCAGGGCCGCCAACATCGCGAGGGGGGCCGCATGATCGACGCGCTCAGCCGCCTGCCCGTGTTCAGCTTCCTGTGGCCAGGCATGCTGTGGCTGTTCGCGCTGGTCGGAGGGCTGGCGGCGGGCTATGTCTGGCTCGACCGGCGCAGGCGGCACGCGGCCGGGCATTACCCGGCGCTGAAGACAGCGGGCGTTGCGACGCGGGGCGGCAGTGGCTGGCGCCGCCACGTGGCGCCGTTGCTGATCCTGCTGGCGCTGGCCGCGCTGATCGCGGCGATTGCGCGGCCCCAGGCGGTGATGATGCTGCCTTCGCGCATCGAGACGGTGGTGCTGGTGATGGACCTGTCCGGCAGCATGCGCGCCCAGGATGTCAAGCCCAGCCGCCTGGGCGCCGCCCAGCAGGCCGCCACCACCCTGCTGGAGGCGCAACCCGCAGGCGTCAGCGTCGGCGTGGTTGCGATGGCCGGCACCGCCGCCGTGGCGCAGGCGCCCACCCGCGCCAGGGAGGCCGTTGCCACCGCGATCGAGCGCCTGCAGCCGCAGGGCGGCACCGCGCTGGGCAACGGCATGCTGATTGCGCTGACCACACTGCTGCCGGAGCTCACGCCCGATGCCGAGCGGCTGATGAACGACGACACGCCGCCGCCAAGGCGATCACGGGGCCTGGCCAATCCGCCCGGCAACAGCGAGCCGGTGCAGCCGGGCTCCTATACCGCCGGCGCGATCGTGCTGTTCTCCGACGGCGAAAGCAACGCCGGCCCGGCGGCGATGCGCGCGGCCCAGCTTGCCGCGGAGCACGGCGTGCGCATCTATACCGTGGGCGTGGGCACCCCTGAAGGCGTGGTGCTCTCGGTCGACGGCTGGTCGGCCCGCGTCAGGCTGGACGAGAAGGTGCTGAAGGAAGTCGCCGACGCCACCAGTGCCGAGTACTTTCGGCTGGAGGATGCCACCGAACTGAAGCGGGTGTACCGCGCGCTCAACGCGCGGCTGGCGTTCGACAAGCGCAGCCAGGTCGAGATCACCGCGCTGTTCGCCGCGCTGGGCGCGCTGCTGGCGGCGTGCGCGGGGCTGTTGTCGCTGTGGTGGTTCGGGCGCGTGATGTAGCGGACGGCCGACGGCAAATCAGCGCGCATTGCGCGGCGTGACCGAGATCGCGATCGCCTCGGTGTAGACCGCCTGCACCTGCTCGCCGGCGCGCACCGCCTTCAGCTGCTTCGGGTCGGCGACATGCACGTCCACCATCCGGCCCTGCGGCCCCTTCAGCGTCACCATGCCGGTCTTGGTGTCGACCGCCACCACGTCCGCGGTGACCGTGACCTCGCGCCCGACCATGCCGCCCGGCTTCGCGCCCGGCGCGGCGCGCTGCGTGATCTCGCGCTCGCTGCTGGAGCGGATGCCGCTCTGGCGGTTCAGGCTGACCGACAAGGCCTGCGTGTATTCCGCCGTGACCGCATCGCCCACGCGCAGCTGCCCGAAGTTGCGCACGTCGTCGCCCACCTGCACGTCGGTGAGCTTGCCCTGCTCGTCCTTGAGCGTAACGGTGCGGGTGGCCGCATCGATGGCCGCCACCGTGGCCGTGGCCTTGACCGTGCCGGTGGTGCGCGATGCGCCCACGCCGGAAACCGAGTCGACGCGGGTCTCGGGTTGCGCCAGCGCTGTAGCGGACGCGGCGGCAAGCGCCGCCGCCACGATTAGCTTGCCGGGTTTCATGCCGTTCTCCCTGGTTTCAAGGTTGCCGTGGACCGCCGTGCGATGCCGGCCAGGGGCGGGCACGCGTGACGGAAAGGCCTGTTAACCATAGCAGAGAGAGCAGCAAGCCGTTGGCGGCCGCCGACTGGCGCGGGCGATACCGGTCCTCACCGCATGGGACTGTGCCCGGCCGGCTGCGCCAGCAGCGCCCTGACCACGCCTGCGGCGTACCGCATGAACACCGCAACCGCCGCGCCACGCAGCACCGGATCATCCGGCCCGCCCGACAGGTACGCCGCCCGCGCCGCTGCCATCACCGGCCGTTGCGCGGCCGGCAGGCGCTCCAGCACCCAGGCGGCGGCGACGTCCTTGGGTGCGATCCGGCCGGTGGCGGCGCTGTACCAGATCCGCGCCATTGCCAGCACCACATTGCGCTCGTCGCCGGCCCAGTCGCTTTCGGTCTGCCATTGGGCGACGGTATCGGCGAGCGCGGCGATGAAGTCCTGCCGGGGAACAGGTTCGAAGCACGTCGTGGCCGTCGGACCCAGCAGCGCGATGCTGTGCTGCCGCACCTGGGTCAGCAGGATGGCGAGATCGTGGTCCGGCATCCGGCCCTCGAACATGCCGGCCTGGATGTCCTGGCGCAGCCATTCGCCGAACTGCAGTTCGCGCGTGACCGGGTAGCGCCATGGCACCACTTCGCCGCGCGCCACCACGGTAACTTCCAGCGGCCGCCACGGCCCGTCGCTGCCCGGCGGAGCCGAGACCTCCAGCAGGTCGCGCAGCAGCGCTTGCCGCAGGGCATCGTCGGGCCCGCCGCGCGTGGTCACCAGCAGGTCGATATCGCTGTGCGGCCGCAGCCCGCCATCGAGTGCCGAACCGAACAGGTGGACACCCAGCAGCGTGCCGTCCAGATGACGTGCAATCACGGCATGGGCCAGGCGGACTTGCTGCGCGATTGCCGCGGGCAGGAATACGGCCGTCATGTTCACAGCGGCCCGGGCAGCGTCTTCAGGCCCAGCCACAGCACGCCGATGACAACGTTGACCGGCACGCACAGCGCGCCGGGCACATAGAAGAGCGCCGACAGCGCCGGCGCGGACAGCATCAGCTCCACCACACTGCCCAGCGCGTAGAACAACACGCCGCACCAGAGCCAGCGCCGCATGTAGGTCAGCAGCCAATGCGCGCGCGCCTGGTTGAAGTGCCAGGCGCGCGTGCGTTCGGCGCGGTTGCCGCGGCTGGCGTCCCGGAACAGCCAGCCGAAGAAGAAATAGCGGTACAGCAGGGCGCTAAAGCTCAGCTCTTGCATGATCACTCCTTTGGCCGCTGCCAGCCGGAGGAGTGCGGAAGTCACGCGCTCGGGGCGCAAGCAGCGATGGCAGCGGCAGGCATACCACCAGCGTACCAAAGAAGTTGCGCTAACCCGAGCCACGGATGGCCCGGCATGAACCGCTGCACTGAGACAGTGCAGCCGGTCGCGCGATGATCGCACGCCGATCACTGCAGGCTGATATCGAGCTGCTGCACCACGCGCTTTTCGCGCTCGAATTGTTCGGCCGCGAACCTGGTGTAGTCCGCGCTGTTGAGGTGGACGGGCTCCAGGTCGATGGCCTCGAGCGAGCGCAGGTAGGCGGGGTCCTGCGCGGCGCGGAAGAACGCATCGTGCAGCTTCCTGACTACCGCCGGATCCATGCCGCGCGGGCCGACGATGCCCACCAGCGAGCTGGCGGTAATGTCGTAGCCCCGCTCCTTCAGGGTCGGCACATCCTTGAAGCGAGCAAAGCGCGCGTCGCCGACGATAGCCAGCGGCCGCACCTTGCCGGCGACGGCGAATTGGCCCCAGCCCGGGTCAAGCACCGCATCGATGTCGCCGCCCATCAACGCCATCATTTCCTCGGCGCCGCCCTTGTAAGGCACGAAGGTAAATTTGGCGCCGGCGGCCCGGCCCAGCTTCTCCATCGAGATATGTCCCGAGCTGCCGATGCCGACCGCACCGTAGGTCACTTTGCCAGGGTTCGCCTTCGCGTAGGCAAGGAATTCTTCCAGCGTCTTCCAGCGCGCGTCGGCGCGCACCACCAGGCCATAGCGGTAGTTGGTCAGGCCGATGATGTAGGTAAAGTCCCTGAGCGGGTCGTATGGCGTCTTTTGCAGGTGCGGCATGCGGAAGATATTGGCCGCGACCATCGACAGCGTGTAGCCGTTCGGCGCCGCGGTCTGGGACATCACCTGGGCCGCCAGCGTGGCGCCCGCACCGGGCTTGTTGATCGGCACCACGCGCTGGTCCAGTTCCTTGCCGGCGGCTGCCAGCAGCGTGCGCAGCGAGCCGTCGGTGGGACCGCCGGGCGGGAACGGAATCCAGAACTCGATGGGCTTGGCCGGGAAATCGCCAGCTGCCGTCGCGGCCGGCGCTGCCGCCGCGCAGATCGCCATTGCCGCCATGGCCCTTGCCACGACCGATAGCAAACGCCCTCCCATGCCACGCCTTGTGATAGCCATGCGCTGTCTCCTGGTTGTCGTTCTGTTGCCGCCCGGCGTACCGGCCGCGGTCGTTTTCGACAGACGTTAGAGCGTTGCGCCAGGTGGGCCAATTGCCGTTCTGTTCAATGTCATTGGCAGAAATGCCCGGCACGCAGCGCCGGGCGTGCCGCCGGTCAACCCGCCATCGCCGCGACCACCGTGCCCAGCACGCGCACGCCCTGCTCTATCTGCGCGCTGGTCAGGCTGGCGTAGCCCAGCACCAGGCCGGCCGCACGGGGCCGGCCCGCCCCATGTGGCCGGGCATACAGCGCCGAGACCGGGTAGACGCCCACGCCGGCGCCGCGCGCGGCGGCCACCAGTGCCGGCTCGTCCCGCGGCCGCAGCGACGGCAGCCACAGCACCACGTGCAGCCCGGCGGCGGTGCCGCTGACCTCGGCATCGCCGGGCAGGTGGCGCGCAATGCCATCGAGCAGCGCCGCGCGGCGGCGCTCGTTCTCGCGGCGCATGCGACGGACGTGGCGCTCGTAGGCGCCGCTGTCGATCAGTGCGGCCAGCACGCGCTGTTCCAGCACGGGGGCATGGCGGTCGGCCAGCCGCTTGGCCTGGCCGAACACCGGCACCAGTTCCGGCGGCAGCACCAGGTACCCCAGCCGCAGCTGCGGCGACAGCGCCTTGGAGAAGGTGCCGACATAGATCACGCGGCCATCGGTGTCGATCGCGCGCAGGGTATCGATCGGCCGCTGGCCGTAGCGGAATTCGCCGTCATAGTCGTCCTCGACGATCCAGGCGTCGTGGCGCCGGGCCCATTGCAGCAGTGCCTGCCGGCGCCCGATCGGCAGCACGCCCCCCAGCGGGAACTGGTGCGACGGCGTCACGTAGGCCAGCCGGACCCGGTCGTCCGCCGGCAGGCTGGCGGTATCCATGCCCTGCCCGTCCACCGGAACGGACAGGCACCGGGCGCCGGTGGCTTCGAAGCAGCGCCTGGCCATCAGGTAGCCGGGCTCTTCAAAGGCGAAGGTATCGCCGTCATCCAGCAACAGCCGCGCGCACAGGTCGATGCCCTGCTGCGAGCCATGCACCACCACGATCTGTCCGGCGTCGCAGGCCAGCCCGCGCGCGCGGCGCAGGTAGCCCTGCAGCGCGCGCCGCAGGGCTGCCTCGCCTTCCGGCGCGGCGTAGCACAGGCTGTCGTGCTGGCGCAGCAGCTCGGCCTGCCAGGCGCGCCGCCACGCCAGCGCCGGGAAGTCCCGCCAGGCCACCGAGCCGTACAGGAAATCGAAGCGCACCGGCTCGGCCGGCGGCGCTGCCGGCAGCCCCAGTGCCGCCACGCGGCGGCCGAACTGCGACAGCGCCGGTTCCCTGGCGTGCCGCGCGACATCCGGCCGGGCCGGCGGGGCAGCCGCCAGCGGGCTGGCAATGCGGGCCGCCCGCCCCCTGGCCGTGACCAGGAAACCCTCTGCCGCGAGCTGTTCGTAGGCGGCGGTCACGGTGGTGCGCGATACCCCCAGCTCGGCCGCCAGGCCGCGCGTGGACGGCGCCGGCCCACCCGGCAGCAGGGTGCCGTCGGCAATCTGGGCGCGCAGCAGGTCATAGATGCGGCGTCCGGCGCCCGTGGCGCCGGGGCGGGTGCCGGCGGGTTCGTCAAACTGGCCCATTCAGATTCCTTGAAACTGGACCTTCCGATTGTGCCAGTTGTCGGCGACAGTATCGAGCATCCGATCGCCCCGAGCCCCAACGATGTACCTCCCCGAACATTTCGCCGAAACCCGCCCCGACGCCCTTGCCCGCATCATCCATGCGCACCCGCTGGGCATGCTGGTCACGCACGGCCAGCACGGCCTGGATGCCGACCATCTGCCGTTCGAATTCGACCCCGGCGCCGGTGCCAACGGCGTCCTCACCGCGCACGTGGCGCGGGCCAACCCGGTCTGGCAGCGGTGCCCGACCGGCACGCCGGTGATGGTGGTGTTCCGCGGCGCCGAGGCCTATGTCTCGCCGAACTGGTACCCGAGCAAGCATGAGACGCATCGCCAGGTGCCGACCTGGAACTACGAGCTGGTGCACGCGCACGGCATCCTCACCGTGCGCGACGACGAGCGCTTCGTGCGCGGCCTGGTAGCGCGCCTGACGCGGCGGCACGAGGCCGCCGAACCGCGCCCGTGGAAGATGGGCGACGCCCCGCCCGACTACCTCGACGCCATGCTGCGCGGCATCGTCGGCCTCGAGATCGCCGTGACGTCGCTGGTGGGCAAGCGCAAGCTCGGCCAGAACAAGGACACGCGGGACCGCCTCGGCGCGGCCGACACGCTGCACGCGCGCGGCTGCGCCGAGCTGGCGCAGTCGATGCGCAACGCGGTCTGATCCGGTCCCGCCTGTATCCGCGCGTGCGCCGGCCCGGTCCGGACGCCGCCGCGCCGCTCGACCCTGCCTCACCGTCAAGGAGCCTGACCATGTCGCTGATTCCCTTCCTGATCGCCGCCGTCGTGCTCGCCATTACCCCCGGCCCGGCCATTGCTTATGTCGTCGCGCGGACTGCGGCCGGCGGACGGTCGGAGGGCCTCGCCTCATGCCTGGGCACGGGCATCGGCGGCTTGCTCCATGTGCTTGCCGCTGCCGCGGGCGTGTCACTGGTCATCGCCCAGTCGGCGATGGCGTTCAGCCTGCTCAAGTACCTGGGCGCGGCGTACCTGGTGTTCCTGGGCATTCGCCTGCTGCGGCGCAAGGAGCAGCCCGCCGCGGTCGCCGCCGTGCCGCCGCGGGGCGCGCGCCGCGCGCTGGCCGAAGGCGTGGTGGTCGAGGTGCTGAACGTCAAGACCGCGCTGTTCTTCCTCGCGTTCCTGCCGCAGTTCGTCGCGCCGGGCCAGGCGGCCGTGTCGCAACTGGTGCCGCTGGGCTGCATCTGCGTCGCGCTCAACACGCTGGTGGACGTGGTCGTGGTCTTCGCCGCGCATCGCCTGCTCAGGTCGGGCGCCGCGAGCGCGGCGCGCGCGCGGCTGATGACCCGTGCCTCGGGCGTCACGATGGTGGGGCTGGGCGCCTTCCTGGCGCTGGCGCGGCGCCAGGCATGAGGGGCCGGGCCTCCTGCCGGCCCGGCTCCGGCATTACGGCTCGAACGGCCTGCCCATCGGCTTGAGCCGGATGCCCGGCGCCAGCCGGGTCCAGGGCAGGTCCGCAGGATCGGCCGTCATCGGGCCCGGTGCCTTGGCCACCAGCACGGCATGCGCGATGCCCTGGAAATCCGCGCGGAAATGCACCGAGCTCTTGTTGACCAGGATCTTCATCGCCTCGGGCTCGACCCCGCCCACGCGGAACAGGTTGCGGTCGAGCATCTGGGCCTTGCCGGCACTGACCACCACCTGCACATCGTCGATGCGCAACAGTGCCACCGGGCCGACATCGGCCTGCATGCCGTGCATCATCGGCCCGCCGTAGCGGCATACGCCATCGGACAGCTTCAGCACCTCGAAGCGACCGCGCAGCGGCGCGTCGCCGGGCACCCCGGATACGCCCCCGAGCGCGACGTCGATGGTCGCGCCCACGCCGGCGCGGTGCGCCTCGGCCGCCGCGGCCGGGTCCCAGATCAGCCCGATCGCCGCCTGCCGCGCGCCGTGGCGCAGCAAGGCCCGCAGCATGCCCATGGTGTTCGAATCGCCGCCCGCGCCGGGGTTGTCCTGCGTGTCGGCGATGACCACCGGCCGCGTGGCCCCCGCAGCCAGCCGCATGGCTTCGAGCACGGCCTCGTCGGGCGAGAGGAACGGCACCTCCCAGGCGGGCTCGTCGGCCAGCATCCGGTCGTACAGCGCCTGCACCGCGGCTTCGGCCGCGCCGGCGTCGTCGCCATAGCCCCAGATCACCGGACCGCATTCCGGGAAATCGGCGGCCGGGAAGCCCGGCGCGAACGACAGCGACACCACGTCGCCGCGTTCGCCCTGCTGCAACAGCGCGTACATGCCGCGCGCCGGCTCCAGCATCGTGCACATGCCGTTGATCGGGATCAGGAACGGCAGCCGTCGCACCGCGCAGTGCAACGGCCCCTTGCGCGCCAGCAGTCGCTGCACCAGCGCCGCGGCGCGCGCGCCGGTCTCGGCCATGTCTACGTGCGGGTAGGTGCGGTAGGCCACCAGCGCATCGGCGGCCTGCAGCATGGCGTGCGTGACGTTGGCATGCAGGTCGAGCGAGGCAACCACCGGCACCCCGGGGCCCACCGCCGCGCGGATACGCTCGAGCAGCGTGCCCTCGCCGTCGTCGGTGTGCTCGGCCACCATGGCGCCGTGCAGGTCGAGATAGACCGCGTCGAAGCCGCCAGCGCGCGCCGCGCCGACGATCTCGCCGGCGATGCGCTCGTACGCGTCCTCGGTCACGTGCGCCGACGGGCTGGCGCCGGCCCAGATCACCGGCAGCAGCGTCCAGCCGTAGCGTTCGGCGGCGGCCATGAAGCCGCCGGCCGGGATGTTGACGTCGCGCAGCGCGCGCATGTCGTCGCCGCGCACCATCGCGGGAAAGCCCTCGCCGCGCTCGAAGCTGGCGTAAGTTGCCTTTGACGGCGCAAAGGTATTGGTCTCGTGCTGGAAGCCGGCGACCAGGATCCGTGTTGCCAAGGTTCTTCTCCGTGAAACAAAAGTCCGGCGTCACGCCGGCGACACCGCGCCCTGCGGCGCCGGCATCCGGTTGGCCACCAGCACTGCCGCGCCGGCCAGCAGCAGCGCCACCATCACCAGCAGCCCGGCCTGCATGCTGCCCGTGGCGGTGCGCACGGTGCCGATGATGGTAGGGCTGAGAAAGCCGCCGATCAGGCCGATGGTGTTGATCAGCGCGATGCCGCCGGCCGCGGCATCGCCCTTCAGGTATTGCGACGGGATCGCCCAGAACACGGTATAGGCGGCCCACATCATCGCCGTGGCAATGGTCATGCACAGCAGCGACACCGGCAGGTTGCCGCTGGACTGCGTGGCCAGGGCCAGCGCCACCGCGCCGGTAAACGCGGGCACCGCGCTGTGCCAGCGGCGCTCGCCGCGGCGGTCCGAGCTGCGGCCGATCACCAGCATCGCGATCGCCGCGGCAATATAGGGAATCATCGAATACAGGCCGATCTGCATGGTGTCGGTGACGCCGTCCGCCTTCAGGATAGACGGCAGCCAGAAGCTCACCGCGTAGATGCCGCAGATCATGGTGAAGTAGGCAAAGGCCAGCAAGTACACGCGCGGATCGCGCGCCACCTGGCCGAACGAGTGATGCCCGCCCGCGGGCGCCTGCAGTTCGGCGGCCAGCATGCGCTTTTCCGCGTCGCTGAGCCAGCTTGCGTCGGCCGGGCGGTCGGCCAGCACGCGCAGGGCCAGCGCGCCAAGCAGCACGCAGGGCAGCCCTTCGACCAGGAACATCCATTGCCACCCGGCCAGCCCGTGCGCACCGGACAGCGCCGTCATCAGCCAGGTGGACAGCGGCGAGCCAAAGATGCCGCCGATGGGGCCCGCCAGCATCACCACCGCCATCACGCGGGCCATGCGTTGCTGCCCGTACCAGTAGGTCAGGTAGAAGATCATCCCGGGGGCGAAGCCGGCCTCGAACACGCCAAGCAGGAAACGCAGCACGTAGAACGTGGTTTCGTCGCGCACGAACATCATGCCCGCCGAGGTCAGGCCCCACAGCACCAGGATGCGGCTGATGGTCTTGCGCGCGCCGATCCGGGGCAGCAACAGGTTGCTCGGGATCTCGAACAGTACGTAGCCAAAGAAGAAGATGCCCGCGCCCAGCCCGTACACCGCGTCGGAAAAGCCCAGGTCGCTCTGCATCTGCAGCTTGGCGAAGCCGATGTTGACGCGATCCAGGTAGGCAAAGGTGTAGCACAGCAGCAGGAACGGCAACAGGCGCCAGTTCAGCTTGCGGTACAGCGCCTGCTGCGCGGCGCCGGCGCCTTCCGTGAGATGGCGTGGGGGCAGGGTTGCGGACATGTCGATCTCTCCCGTGGTGGTCGGCTCTTGTGGACGCGATGTCTTTCGATGGCAGGCGTTGATCGTCTGGCATCTGAAAAAACAGAGCAAGAGCAACTTAAGTCGGCTATCGTTGCCCTCTAGGCAACGCCACGGCACGCGGCGCCCTTCACGCCAGACAGCGAGATCCGACATGCGGGAACTGAACCAGCGCAGGCTGCGCTATTTTCACGAGGTACTGACGCACGGCTCGATCCGTGGCGCAGCCGACAGCATCAACACCTCGCCGTCGGTCATCACACGCCAGATCCGCCTGCTCGAAGAAGAGGTGGGCGCGCCGCTGTTCGACCGCCATGCGCGCGGCGTGCAGCCGACCGAAGCCGCGCAGCACCTGCTGGAGTACTGGCGCGGCTGCCGCGCCCAGCAGGAACTGTTCGAAGACCGCCTGCAGGCCTTGCGCGGGCTGCAGCATGGCCAGGTGCGCATCGCCACCAGCGAGGGCTATGTCGACGGCCTGATGGATGAAGTGCTGACGGATTTCTGCGCGCGCTATCCCCGGCTGGACGTGACCGTCGACATCCTGCCGGTCAACAACGTGCTGCAGGAGGTGGCCGAAAGCCGCGCCCATATCGGCCTGGCCTACAACCCGCCCGGCCATGCCGACATCGCCTGGGTGGCGACGTCATCGCAGCCGGTGGTGCTGCTGGTGCATGCCGGGCATCCGCTGGCGCGCCGCGGCGGCAAGGTCGGCGTGCAGGAGCTGGCCGACTATCCGCTGGCGATGATGCCGCCGGCTTTCGGGCTGGGACAGGTGGTGCAGATGCTGGCCTACGCGGAGAACATCCAGATCCGCCCGACGCTGACCACCAATTCGCTGGCGGTGCTGCGCCACTTCGTGAAGCGCCATGACGGCATCACGCTGATCGGCGGCTTTGCGGCCTACCGGGAATTACAGTCCGGCGAACTGGTGACCTTGCCGATCGCGCATCCGCTGTTCGAAGCCGCCAAGGCGCGCCTGCTGGTCAAGGCGGGCCGGCCGATGGGCGTGGCAGCCAATACGCTGCTCGACTGCATCCTGCGCGACATGTCGATGTTCGCCGGCGCCCGCCGGCGCCGGAAGCGATAGGCCGCGGCCCGCCCCCCCCGAGCGGCTCGTGGCCCGCTACTCCGGCACGAAGCCAATCGACCGCAGCAGCTCCGCCTGCCGCTCATAGGCCGCGCGGGCCTCCTTTGACAGCGCTTCGCTGCCGAGCGGCTGGCCGTTGTCCATGCCCATGTCTTCCACGTGCTTGCGGTAGCCCGGCTGCTGCACGACCGCCAGCGTGGCGTTGCGGATCTTCTCCTGCACCGCCGCCGGCACGTCCGGCGGCAGCCACAAGCCCATCCAGCCCGGCTCCGTCATCGCCGGGAAGCCGACCTCGGCGAAGGTCGGCACGTCCGGCAGCGCGGGAATGCGCTTCGGGTAGGCCACGGCATAGGCCCTGAGCTTGCCGGCCTTGATCAGCGGCAGCGAGGTGGCCAGCCCGTCGAACATCAGCGGCACGTGTCCGCCCATCACGTCCTGCAGCGCGGGCGGCGAGCCCTTGTAGCCGACGTGGCTCATGTTCACCCCCGCCAGTCGGTTGAACTGGACCCCAAGGGTCTGGCCGCGCATGCCGGCGGCATACGAGGCGTAGTCGATCTGCCCCGGCTTGCTCTTGATGTAGGCCAGCAGCTCGCTGAAGTTCTTCGCCGGCAGTTTCGGGTTGCCGACCAGGACCAGGCCGGTGCGTGCCACCTGGGCAATGGGCTTCAGGTCCTTGAACGGATCGAACGAGACCTTCAGCGCCAGCGGGGTCTCGGAGACGATGCCGCCCTGGATCAGCAGCAGCGTATGCCCGTCGTGCGGCGTCGACAGCAGCGTGCCGACCGCGATCGCGCCGGCGCCGCCGGGCTTCTGCTCGACGATCACCGGCTTGCCCAGCGACTGCGTCAGCCCCTCGGCGAGCAGGCGCGCGAGGATGTCGGCGGTGCCGCCGGCCGGACCGCCGACGACGATCCTGACCACCTTGGCCGGCCACGCCTGGGCATGGGCATGGGCAGCCGATGGGAACGCGGCCGGCAGCGCCAGGCCGAGCATGCATGACAGCAGCGCCCTGCGGCGCGCCGACGGTTGTGCTTGCTTCATGTTTGTCTCCGAATGTGCGAGGGTTCGGGGCAGCCAGCCGCCGCCCCTGCCCTTCTGCGGGCCGCCAGCCGTGGCAGCCGGCCCGGTTCAGGCGGCCTTGCGCAGGAAGCCCTGGTTGCCGCCGTTGCGGTTGGGCGCGAAGCCGTTGGCCGCCAGCGTCTCCTCGACCGTGTCGTAGAACACGCCGATCTTCTGGATCTCGCGCGCTTCCCCGGCGCTTGCCACCTTGCGGCCGAATTCGCCGGCAATGCGCACCAGCTGCTCGATCTGCTTCACGGTGCTCATCTTGGCCGTGCGCGACTGGTTCCACAGGCAGTCCTCGGTCCCGCAGCGCACATGCAGCCCCAGCGCAATGCCCATCATGTTCACCGGCAGCACGTTGCGCACCGAGCTTTCGACGGTCAGCACCGCGCCATCCGGCACCGCGCGGACGATGTTGGCCAGGTTGAATACGCTCGGCGCATCCATGCCGCCGCTGATGGCGACCCAGTTCATCACCAGCGGGCCCTTGTAGATGCCGCGCCGGATCAGCCGCTCGACCGATTCGAAGCTATTGATGTTGTAGCACTGGAATGTGCTCTGGATGCCGGCGGCGGACAGGCGGCGGATATGCTCCTCGACCCAGCCGGGCTGCGCGGGCACCGTCATTTCCTTGTACGCGTTGAAGATCGCGGGATTCTCGCGCGAGGTACCCCGGAAATCCGCCAGTTCGGCATGCTCGGTGACGTTCATCTGCGAGGTGTTCACGGTCACGGTGACCTGGTCCGGCACCGGATCGAGTTCGGCCAGCATGTGGCGCGTGTCGTCGGACAGCCACTTCGCGGCATCGCCCTCGTTTTCCGGCGCGAAACTGATCGATCCGCCGACCTGGATGACCATTTCAGGCACCGCCTTGCGCACGCCGGCGATCAGTTCGTTGAACTTGGACAGGCGCTTCGAGCCCTTGCCGTCGAGTTCGCGCACGTGCAGGTGCAGCACGGTCGCGCCGGCGTTGTAGCAGTCAACGGCCTTCTGGATCTGGTCCTCCATCGTCACCGGGATATCTTCCGGAAAGTCAGACGGCAGCCAGCCGGGCGCGTAGGGGGCCGCGGTGATGATCAGCGGCTGCTGGTTTTCAGGGAACAGGGATCCATCTAGGTAGTGCACGGCATGTCTCCATTGATCGTGGCGTGGCCAGGCCTGCGGCGCTGGCGCGGCTCAGAACGGCTTGTCGCCGATGATGGCGGCGCGCTCCATCTTGCGCGGCGCCGGCCAGTAGTCCTGCACCGCGTAGTGCTGGGTGCAGCGGTTGTCCCAGATCGCCACGCTGTTGGGCTGCCAGCGGAAGCGCACCTGGTATTCGGGAATCGCCGCCTGGCTGATCAGGTAGTTCAGCAGATGGCTCGCCCCCGGGGTCTTGTCCTGCCCGTAGCGCACGTTCTCGGGCGTGTGGAAATTGACGAAGTGGGTGGAGAAGCCGCAGACATAGAGCACCTTCTCGCCGGTTTCCGGGTGCGTGCGCACCACCGGGTGCTCGACCGCGGGGTACTGCGCCGCCAGCTTGGCGCGGTTCTCCGGGCTCATCGCCGCGCCGAAGGAATGCTCGATGCCATGCTTGGCGCGCAGGCCCGCGATGCGCTGCTTGATTTCCTGCGGCAAGTGCTCATACGCCGCGGCCATGTTGACCCAGATGGTGTCGCCACCGACGCGCGGCGACTCGATGCAGCGCAGCACGCAGCCCATCGGCGGGCATTCGCGCCAGCTGCCGTCGGTGTGGTAGCTGTTCTCGTAGTTCTCGCGCTTGTCGCTGCGATAGATCTGCACCAGGCCGGGATGGTCGGGATCGCTGCCCGCCACCGGATGGTCTTCCAGGTCGCCGAAGCGCCGCGCGAACGCCACGTGGTCCGCGCGCGAGATCTCCTGGCCGCGCAGGAACAGCACCTTGTGCTCGAGCAGCAGCGACCTGATCTCGGCAAACAGCGCCGCATCGCGCGCGGCATCGGCCAGGCTGACGCCGCTCAATTCGGCGCCGATGCTGCAGGTAAGTTGTTGGACTCGCATGAGGACGCTCCTTTACAGCACGAAGATCGATGAGCCGGTGGTCTTGCGCGACTCCAGGTCGCGGTGGGCCTGGACCGCATCCTGCAGCGCGTAGCGCTGGTTGATGCCGATGCGTAGTCGCCCGGCGGCCACGTGGCCGAACACTTCCGCGGCCAGTTCGGCCTTCTCGGCGGGGTCGGCAATGTAGTCGGCCAGCGCCGGACGGGTCAGGTAGAGCGAGCCCTTCCGCGCCAGCAGTTGCGGATCGAACGGCGGGATCGTGCCCGAGGCGGTGCCGACGCAGACCATCAGCCCGCGCCGCTTGAGCGAATCCAGCGAGCCCTGGAAGGTGCTGCGGCCGACGCTGTCGAACACCACCGATACGCCCGTGCCGTCGGTCAGTTCGCGCACCCGCGTTGCCACGTCCTCGCGGCTGTAGTCGATGATGTGGTCGCAGCCATGCGCGCGCGCCAGCTCGGCCTTGGCTTCGGTCGAGACCGTGCCGATCACGGTCAGGCCGAGCAGCCTGGCCCATTGCGAGACGATCAAACCGACCCCGCCGGCGGCCGCGTGCAGCAGGATGGTTTCGCCGCCGCGGAACGGATAGATGCGGCGCATCAGGTAGGCCGAGGTCAGGCCGCGCATGGTCATCGCCGCGGCGGTCTCGAAGGAAATCGCATCCGGCAGGCGGATCAGCGGCGCGGCGGGCACCAGGCGCTCGGTGCTGTAGGCGCCGAGTGTGTTGGTGAAGCCCGTATATGTGACGCGGTCGCCTTCCGCGACCTGGGTCACGCCGGGCCCGACCGCCTGCACCACCCCGGCAGCCTCAACGCCCATGCCGCTGGGCAGCGGCACCGGGTAGGTGCCGTTGCGGAAGTAAGTGTCGGCATAGTTGAGTCCGACCGCGACGTGGCGGATCCGTACCTCGCCCGGGCCCGGATCGCCGACCTCGGCGTCCTCGTAGCGGAGGACTTCGGGGCCTCCGGTCTCATACATGCGAATGGCTTTGGCCAAGGCTGTCTCCTGATTGTGGTGTCCTGCCCGCGCCGCTATCATTGGCGCGGCGCAGTCGATTGTGAGACAGCCGGGCCGCAGCGCCCTTGACCGATCGCGCCAGGATTTGCCATTTGACGACGGACACGACCGACGCCCCCACCCACTCTCGCGGCAGCCCCATGACCGTCCTTGTTCGCAGCGCATCGCTGACCAAATACCTGGGCATTGCCCGGGGCGCGGGCCTGGATCCGGTGCAGATGGTGGCCCGGGCCGGCCTGGACCAGGCGTGCCTGTACACGCCCGACCTGCGCATTCCCGAGCAGCGCCTTGCGCAAGTGCTGGAGGCCTCGGCGCGCGAGACCAGTTGCCATTCGCTGGGCCTGATGGTGGGGGAATCGTGGCGCCTGTCGGACTTCGGCCCGGTCAGCCTGCTGTTGCAGCACCAGCCCACGCTGCGCGACGCGCTGGCCGAGATCGAGCGCTACCGCCACTGGCTGAGCGACTCCATCGCCATCCTGGTCACCGAGCATCGCGGTGTCGCGGTGCTGCACGTGACGCTGCAGACCGGGCGGCAACAGCCCGGCCGGCAGGCGATGGAACTGACCGTGGCCGCATTGCACAGCCTGATCCGCGCCATCCTGGGCGAGTCGTGGATGCCGCACAGCGTGCATTTCGCGCATGCGGCGCCGGCCGACCTGCGCATCCACCGGCGCCTGTTCGGGCCGCGCATCGAATTCGGTTCGGACTTCGACGGACTGGTGCTTGCCAGCGGCGACCTGGATCGCGTCAATCCCCTGGCCGATGCCAGCCTGGCCGGGTACGCGCGGGGTTTCCTCGACCTGCAGCCGGGGGCCGGCAAGCCATCCCTGGCCGCGGACGTGCGGCGCACCCTCAGCCAGTTGCTGCCGCGCGGACGCGGTGCGGTGGAACAGGTCGCGCAAAGCCTGGGCACCAGCCCGCGCACGCTGCAGCGCCAGCTGGAACAGGATGGCCTGACGTTCTCCGCACTGGTCAATGAAGTGCGCCGCGAGCTGGCGCAACGCCATCTGCAGGATCCGCGGCGGCCGCTGGCGCAGGTCGCCACGCTGCTCGGGTTTTCGGAACCGAGCGCATTCTCGCGCTGGTTCGCGGCGCAGTTCGGCAAGTCGCCGACGCGCTGGCGCCAGGACGGCGCCTGAGGCGGGGCGCCTACTTCAGGTACTTCATCGTGGCCACGCCGGTGGCCACCAGCAGCTCGCCATCCAGCCACACCTCGGCCCGCGAAAAGAAGATCGAACGCCCGCGGCGGTCGACCATCCCCTTCGCCGTCAGCATTTTTCCGGTCCCGTTGCTGAGGAAGTTCGATGTCAGCGACAGCGTGACCGCATGCCGCGGGCTCTCGTGCGGCGCGGCGTAGAGGCCGGCATAGCCGGTGGCGGCATCGAGCAAGGTGCAGATCGTGCCGCCATGCACGACGCGGCTGCGGTTGAGCATGCTGGGCGCGAGCGGCAGTTCCAGCTCGACATGGTCGTCGCGCCAATGGGTGATCCTGACCCCGATGCTTTCCAGTGCCGGATTGTCGAGGCTGTATGCCTCGCCCTTGCTTGCTGCCTTTGCCGCGTCCATCGCCCGGATTTCCCTTTGCTTGATCAAGCCTCCTTTCTGCGTGATCTGCGTGTTTCCGACAATCTGTATTTCGCAAACCGGACCTTCCGCCGGCATGAATCCGCGCATGCGGCGCGGCACGCACGGCTTTGACTCGGCTTGCAGAACGACCTAGGCTAGGTAGGCTTAGCGCGCACTCGGCCACCCGCCAAGTGACGTACCGGCGATGTCGCGAGGTCCGCCAGGACCAGGAGGGCACACCATGAACATGCGGCCAGATCCGACGTTTCACGCCTCGCCGGAGCTTGCGATCCACGCGCCCGCGGAATCCTTCGCCTACACGGTGCTGCTCAGCCCCGGCGGCGCGCAGCCCGACGCGCTCGCGGTGATCGACGTCAAACCCGGATCGCCGACCTACAGCCAGGTGGTGCACACCGTGCCGATGACGCACAAGGGCGATGAACTCCATCACTTCGGCTGGAATGCGTGTTCGTCGGCGCTGTCGCCGCTGACCGGACATGCGTTCCTGGAGCGGCGCTACCTGATCATTCCGGGGATGCGCTCGTCGCGCCTGTATATCGTCGACACCAAGCCGCATCCGACCCAGGCGCGCATCCACAAGATCGTCGAGCCGGACGAGATCTTCCGCAAGACCGGCTATTCGCGGCCGCATACCGTGCACTGCGGCCCCGAGGGCATCTATGTCAGCACGCTGGGCGGCGGCGGGCCGGACGGCACCGACGGCGCGCCCGGCATCTTCATCATGGACTGCGAAACCTTCGAGGTGCTGGGCCGCTGGGAGATCGACCGCGGCGAGCAGCAGAAGCACTACGACTTCTGGTGGAACCTGCCGCGCGACTACATGGTGTCGAGCGAATGGGCCCTGCCCCCGCAGTTCGAGAACGGGCTGGTGCCCGAGGATTTGCTGGGAAACCGCTACGGCCACAAGCTGCATTTCTGGGACCTGCGCGCACGGCGCAACGTGCAGACCATCGACCTGGGCGCCAATCACCAGATGGCGCTGGAAGTCCGGCCCGCGCATGATCCGGTGCGCGAGTACGGCTTCGTCGGCGTGGTGGTCGACACCACCAACCTGGAAGGCTCGATCTGGACCTGGTGGCGCGAAGGCGGCAAGTTCCACGCCGAAAAGACGGCGACGATCCCGCCCGAAGCCGCCGACGCAAGCCAGTTGCCGCCGCTGCTGCAAGGCTTCGGCGCGGTGCCGCCGCTGGTGACCGATATCGACCTGTCGCTGGACGACAAATTCCTCTATGTGTCGTGCTGGGGCACGGGCGAGATGCGCCAGTACGACGTCACCGATCCGCGCAAGCCCAGGCTCGCGGGCTCGGTCCATCTCGGCGGCATGGTCCGCCGCACCCCGCACCCGAACGGCAAGCCCTTCGCCGGCGGCCCGCAGATGGTGGAGATCAGCCGCGACGGCCAGCGCGTCTACTGGACCAATTCGCTGTATTCCACCTGGGACCAGCAGTTCTACCCCGACGGCATTCCCGGCGCGCAGGTCATGGCCCGCGCCGGAGCGGACGGCGGCCTGGAGCTGGCCGACGACTACTGGGTCGAATTTCCCGAAGGCTACCGCGCGCACCAGATCCGGCTGGAAGGCGGCGACTGCTCGACCGATTCGTTTTGCTATCCCTCGGCCAGGGCTTGAGCGGGCACGACTGGGAACAACTCGGCCTGTGGTCGGCGGTGCTGGCCAGCGGGCTCTATCACGGCGTCAATCCGGCGATGGGATGGCCGCTGGCGGTATCGAACGGCCTGCTGGCGCACAGCGGCCGGGCCCTCGTTGCCGCGCTGGGGTATCTGGCCGCCGGGCACGCGCTGGCGGTGCTGGCGGTGACGCTGCCGTTCGGCGTGCTGGCCGCGCTGGTCGCCTGGCAGGCGCAGATCCGCATCGGCGCCAGCGTGCTGCTGATCGCCGGCGGCATCGCGCTGCTGCTCAGGCGGGGCCATCCGCGCGCACTGGTGCGCATCGCGCCGTCGCGCCTGGCACTGTGGTCGTTCGCGGTGGCGATCGCGCATGGCGCCGGGCTGATGCTGGTGCCGATCTATCTTGGCCTGTGCCGCACCGATAGCGAGCCGGGGCACCAGGCGGCCGCCACGCTTGCCGGCGCCAACCTGGGCATGGCGCTGGCCGTCGCGCTGCTGCATACGCTGGCCATGTTTGCCATGGGCGGTGGCATGGCGTGGCTGGTTTACCGCTACCTGGGGCTGCAGTTCGTCTCGCGCAGCTGGTTCAACCTGGAGGCGGTCTGGGCCCTCAGCCTCATCCTGATGGGGATGCTGGCGCTGGGGCTTGAAGCCTTTGGCTAGGCGCCAGGCTCAGCCGGCCAGCCGCGCCGCCAGCCGCCCGCGCGTGATGGCCGCGATCTGGGCCAGCGCCTCGTCCAGTTCCTGCTGCGTGCTGCGGCCGATGCGGCGCTCGAACGCGGCAAAGATGCCTTCGCGGGTGTAGTGGCGCACGCAGATGATGAAGGGGAAGCCGTGGCGCGCCTGGTAGTCCGCGTTGAGCTGGTCCAGCGCGGCTTCCTGCTGCACCGACATCGCATCCAGGCCGGCGCTCTTCTGCTCGGCGTTGGAATCCGCCGTCATGGTGCCCGCGCGGATATTGCGCGCCGACAGCTGCGGGTGCAGGTTCAGGAAATCGCACTGGCGCGGCGCATCGAGCTTGCGCACCACGTCCATCATCGCGCCATGCAGCGCCGCCACCGAGGCGAACGGCCGCTGTGCCCAGGCGCCTGCCGCGGCCTGCGGAAAGTGTTCGAACACGCTGCCGAAGGCCTCGGCAAAGGCCGCTTCGTCCAGCGCATTGACCGACGCCAGGTCGAGGGGGTGAGACATGGAAGCTTCTCCCGTAGGGATTCCCGCAAGGGCAATCGTTGGATACGGGGCCGAGTATAGGAACGCCCCGCCGCAGCGGCGAGAGCCGGCGCCCTATAGATCGGATAACAGAAACCGATACCGCTAGCGGTGCATGTCGCGCAGGTCGCGCAGTTCCTGCGAGGCCGCGGTCAGCATGCCGCGCAGCCACACGTGCGCGGCCGAGCGATGGCGCGACGGATGCCACAGCTGGTAGAAGCGCATGAAGGGGAACTCGATCGGCGGCTCCAGCACCGCCAGCGGCACATGCTGCGCGTGATAGTTGGCGAAGTGGCGCGCCGTGGTCAGGATCAGGTCGGTGCCGGGAATCAGGCTGGGCGCGAGGTTGAAGTAAGGGCAGCTGACCCGGTTGTCGCGGTGCACGCGCATGGTGCTCAGGCCCGCATCCACCAGCCCGCGCTGGTCGCGCGAGTACGGCGTCGGCACGATATGCGATGCGCCCAGGTAGGCCTGCGCGGTGAACTTGCCGGGCTGCGCGTGCACGCTGTCCTGCGCCACCACGCATACCACCTCGTCCTCCAGCAGCACCGACAGGTGCAGGTGCTCGGGCGGATTGGGCCAGTTGCCGATCACGATATCGACCGCGCCCGCCGACAGCGCCTGCTCATAGTCGAAGGTGGCCCCTAGCGGCAGCGCCGACAGCCGCGCATGCGGCGCGGCACGGCGCACGGCGCGCACCACATGCGCAAAGAACGGCGGCGCCAGGTAGTCCGGCATCGCCACCACGAAGCTCTGCTCGGTGGTGGCCGGATCGAAGCGGTCGTCCGAGACCAGCAGGTTGTCCAGCGCGCTGAGCGCGGCCTGTGCGTTGCGCGCCAGCTGCAGCGCCCGCTCGGTCGGCACCATCACGTTCTTTTCGCGCGTCAGCAGCGGGTCGTTGAAGATCGCGCGCAGGCGCTTGAGCGCGGCGCTGATGGCCGGCTGCGACTGGTTCAGGCGGATCGCCGTGCGCGACACGCTCTGCTCGGCAATCAGGATGCACAGCACGCGCAGCAGGTAAGTGTCGAACGGGTCGTCGGCGCGAATCATGTTGGGTCCGTGGCAGGGGAACAAAGGCAGGGAACAAAGAATGCATGGCGGGTGCGGCTGCCGCCGCTCGCGGCGGCGCCGGCACGCCGGGCCATGGCGACTTTGTAGCGTGTCGCGCACCGCACGGCAACCGGTGGAACCCGCACAGGCGCCGCCGCGCCGCGCGCGCGGCATCGCCGCAGCGCGCCGATCAGGGTAATCCATAGGTCCGGCGGCAGCCGTCGCCGATGCCCGCAAAGCCGCGCCAGGCAAGGGATGGCGGCCCATATCGACGCTGCTATGGGGCCTATACCAGCCCCCTCGTTTCGCATCGGCGGGCCATTCATATACTTGCTCCCAACCCGGCGGACCGCATGCAAACCGCCACCAGGCCGCGGCCTGGCAGAACACCACAAGACAGGAGACATCATGTCGATCACGAAACAAGGGGTACCGGTCTTCGCCGGCACCGCCGAGGACGCCGAGGACAGCGTCTACCGCAAGGTTACCTGGCGCCTGCTGCCCTTCCTCGGGGTGCTGTGGGTGCTGGCTTGGCTGGACCGCGTCAACATCGGCTTCGCCAAGCTGCAGATGCTGGATGCACTGCGCTTCAGCGAGGCCGTGTACGGGCTGGGCGCGGGCATCTTCTTCCTGGGCTACTTCTTCTTCGAAGTGCCGTCGAACATGCTGCTGCAGAAGATCGGCGCCAAGAAGACGATCATGCGCATCACCATCTGCTGGGGCGTGATCTGCATGCTGCAGAGCTACGTCACCACGCCCACGCAGTTCTACATCCTGCGCTTCCTGCTGGGCGCGTTCGAAGCGGGCTTCTACCCCGGCGTGATCCTGTACCTGACCTACTGGTACCCGTCGCAGCGCCGCGCGCGCGCCTTCGGCACCTTCATGTCGGCATCGGCCATCGCCGGCGTGCTGGGCGGGCCGCTGGCCGGCTGGATCATGACCGGCATGGCCGGCGTCAGCGGCATGCACGGCTGGCAGTGGCTGTTCATCCTGGAAGGCATCCCGTCGGTGCTGGCCGGCATCTTTGCCTGGTTCTACATGACCGACAAGCCCGAGCAGGCGCACTGGCTGTCCGACGCCGAGAAGCGCGTGGTGCAGGACGCGCTCAAGCGCGACCACGCCGCCATGGGCGAGCGCGGCCACGACTGGCGCACGCTCTTCACCAACCCCAAGGTCTGGCTGCTGATCGCGATCTTCTTCTGCCTGCTGTGCGCCAACTCGACGCTGACCTTCTGGATCCCGACCATCATCAAGGACGTGGGCTTCACCACGCCGATGGCGGTGGGCTGGATCGCCGCGGTGGCGTACCTGTGCGGCGCCGCCGGCATGATCCTCAACGGCGCGCATTCCGATCGCCGCAATGAAGTGCGCTGGCACTTCAGCGGCGCGGCGCTGGTCGGCGGCGGTGCCATGGCCGTGCTGGCGGTGCTGCTGGGCGCGCAGGTGCTGTCGCCGGTGATCGCGCTGCTGGCCATGACCGCCGCGCTGGTCGGCACCATGAGCGCGATCCCGGTGTTCTGGCAACTGCCCAACCGCTACCTGGCCGGCAGCGCCGCCGCGGTGGGCGTGGCACTGATCAACTCGGTGGCCAACCTGGCCGGCTTCGGCGCGCCGTACGTGATGGGGCTGGTCAAGAACACCACCGGCAAGCTCACCTCCGGGCTGTACCTGGTGGCGGTGATCGAAGTGCTGGCCGCGGTGCTGGTGCTGGTGGGCATCCGCCAGCTGCGCGGCAAGACCGCACCGGCACCTGTACGTTAAGGAGCCTGAGATGGACGACCATACCTTTGATCCCGCGCGCCGGCGCTTCGCGCTGCAATCGATGACGCTGGGCGGCGGCGCGCTGCTGGCCGGCGCCAGCTGGGGCGCCACGCCGCATGCGCCGGCGCCGAACCAGACCGCGGCGCCGGTGCAGCAAGGCGGCCTGAGCCCGCGCCTGACGCTGCATGCGCTGGACACCTACCACGGCACCCCCGCGGCCGGCATGCGCGTGGAGATGTTCCGCATCGACAATGGCCAGCGCGTGCCGCTGCCGACCGTCACGCTGGCCGCCAACGGCCGCAGCGAGCCGCCGCTGCTGATCGGCGACAGCTACCGCACCGGCACCTATGAGCTGATCCTGCACGCCGACGAGTACTTCGCCGCGCGCAAGGCCAGCCTGCCGCAACCGTCGTTCCTGTCGAAGATCCCGCTGCGCGTGCGCGTCACCGACGCCGGCCAGCGCATCCACCTGCCCGTGCTGTTCGGGCCGTGGAGCTACAACTACTACCGCGGCAGCTGAGCGCGCGGCCCAACCCGGAGAGATCGCATCATGGCAGGTATCAGCACCCATGTGCTCGACGTATCGCGGGGCCGCCCGGTGGCCGGCATGCAGGTCGAGCTGTTCGACGTCGCGGTGCAGCCGCCCCGGCTGCTGGCGCGCACCCGCACCAACCACGACGGCCGCACCGACGCGCCGATGCTGCCGCCGGCGCAGGCGCGCACCGGCGAGTTCGAGCTGCGCTTCTGGGTGGCGGATTACTTCCGCACCCCCGACGTGTTCGCCGACATCGTGCCGGTGCGCTTCACCATCGCGGATGCCGCGCAGCACTACCATGTGCCGCTGCTGTGTTCGCCGTGGAGCTTCGGCACCTATCGCGGCAGTTGAGCACCAGCGCACAGGCCGCGCCTACCGCGGCTTGCGCACCTCCGCCTCGTCGTGCGACAGCACCTTGCCGTCGCCGGCGCGCGGCATCATCGGCGGCACCGGCTTGCCGGTGCGCTTTTCCACCAGTTGCGAGCGGCGCTCGCCGCGCGCGAACAGGTGGTGTTCCCCCCACTGGCGCAACGCCACCACGATGGGGAACAGGCTCTCTCCCATTTCCGTCAGCACGTATTCCTGGTAGGCACTGCCGTCCGAGGCCGGCCGCGTCGCCAGGATGCCGGCTTCCACCAGCCGGCGCAGGCGATCGGACAGGATATTGCGCGCCACCGCCAGGCTGCGCTGGAAGTCGCTGAAGCGGTGCATGCCGTCGAAGGCATCGCGCACGATCATCAGCGACCAGCGGTCGCCGACCAGCGCCAGCGCGCGCGCCACGGGGCAAGTGTCTTCGCTCGGGTCCTTGCGGGTGACCATGTCAGGTAAGCCTTGGGCGCATCGCCCGCCGTCAAAAGTGGTTGCATTTTAAAACCGGCAGGCTTACGCTTCAACTGGTTTTAATTTGCAACCACTTGGAAGCGATATGGAAACCTGCTCGCGCGCGCCGGATACGGCATCGCCCACCGCCCCCACCGCTTGCCCGGCGGCCTTGCCCGCACCGCTGCCGCGCGCCGCGGTGCTGCTGTTCGCCTGCGCCAGCGGGCTGAGCGTGGCCAACGTCTATTACGCGCAGCCGCTGCTGGACGCGCTGATGGTGGATTTCCACATCGGCGCCGCCGCCATCGGCGGCGTGGTCACCGCCACCCAGGCCGGCTGTGCACTGGCGCTGCTGTTGCTGGTGCCGCTCGGCGACCTGCTGCCGCGCCGCCGCCTGATGCTGGCGCAGGTGCTGGCGCTGGCCGGCGCGCTGGCCGTGGTGGCGCTGGCGCCATCGGTGCCGATGCTGCTGGCGGGGATGCTGCTGACCGGCCTGCTCGGCACCGCCATGACCCAGGGACTGATTGCCTACGCGGCCGCCGCGGCGGCGCCGCGGGAACGCGGGCACGTGGTCGGCACCGCGCAGGGCGGCGTGTTCGCCGGCTTGCTGCTGGCGCGCGTGGTCGCCGGCGGCGTCAGCGACCTGGCCGGATGGCGCAGCGTCTATGTCTGCGCCGCCGCTGCCATGCTGGTGCTGGCCTTGCTGCTGTGGCGCTCGCTGCCGCCGCTGCCGGGCCCCGCGCAGCGGATGCGCTATGCCAGCCTGGTGTGGTCGATGTTCGCGCTGCTGCGCCGCGACCGGGTGCTGCAGATCCGCGGCATGATCGCGCTGCTGATGTTCGCCGCGTTCAATATCTTCTGGAGCGCGCTGGTGCTGCCGCTGAGCGCCCCGCCCTACCAGCTGTCGCACACCGCCATCGGCGCCTTCGGGCTGGTCGGCGCGGCCGGTGCGCTGGCCGCGGCGCGCGCGGGGCGCTGGGCGGACCAGGGCCTCGGCCAGCGCACCACCTGCGCGGCGCTGGTGCTGCTGGTGGCCGCCTGGCTGCCGCTGTCATGGCTGGGCAGCTCGCTGTGGCCGCTGGCGCTGGGCATCGTGCTGCTCGACCTGGGCGGCCAGGCCATCCATGTCACCAACCAGAGCATGATCTTCCGCGCCGACGCCACCGCGCACAGCCGGCTGGTCGGCGCGTACATGCTGTTCTATGCGACCGGCAGCGGCCTGGGCGCGCTTGCCACCACGGCGACCTATGACGCCGCCGGCTGGCGCGGCGTTTGCCTGCTGGGCGCGGGCGTCAGCTTGCTGGCGCTGTGGTTCTGGGCCGGCACGCGGCGATGGATGGCGGCGCGCTGCTGACCAGTGCCAGCGGGGGCGCAGTGCCTGGCCAGTTCACTCTGGCTCGATGCCCGCGGCCTTGATCACCTTGGCCCATTTCAGGGTTTCGCTGCGGACGAAGGCGGCCAGTTCCTCGGGCGTGGACGGCGAGGGTTCGCCGCCGCTGCGGGCAAAGTATTCCGCGGCAGCCGGACCGGTCAGCCCGTTGCGCATCAGGCCGCTCATGCGATCCACCACAGCCCTGGGCGTCCCGGCCGGGAAAAAGGCTGCCGCCCACGCCACCATCTCATAGCCCGGCAGGCCGCTCTCGGCCATGGTCGGCACCTCCTTCAGCACCGGATTGCGTTGCGCCGTGGTCACCGCGATGGCGCGCAGCTTGCCACCCTGGATCAACGGCATGGCTGGCGAGACGTCGCTGATCATGAAGTCGACCTGGTGTCCCATCAGGTCGTTGAGCGCCAGCGGCACCCCCTTGTACGGCACGTGCAGGGCCTGCACGCCGGCCAGCATCTTGTAGAGTTCACTGGCGATACGGGTCGACGAACTGCCGCTGGCAAACGTGAGTGCCCCTTGCCGGGCCCGCGCCAGCGCCGTCAGGTCCGCCAGCGTGCGCACCGGGCTGTCGGACGGCACCACCAGCACCAGCCCGCTCTTGACGATCAGCGATGCCGGCGCGAAGTCCTTGACCGGATCATAAGGAAGCTTCTTGAACAAGGACGCGTTGGCGGCATGCGTGGTATTGGTCGTCACCAGCATGGTGTAACCGTCGCCCGGCGCGCCGGCGACCGCCTTGGCCGCAATGAAGCCGTTGGCGCCCGGGCGGTTGTCGACCACGACGGGCTTGCCGGTCTGCGCAGTGATCCGCTCGCCGATGAAGCGGGCGCTGCTATCGGTGCCGCTGCCCGCCGGGAACGGCACGACGACGCGAATCGCCTTCTCAGGGTACTGGCCGGCGTCGGCGGCCCGCGCGGCCCCGATCGTTGCCGTCGCGGCCGCCAGCGGCAGCAGCAGGCTGGCCGCCGCCTTGCGCATGCATGGATGCATCATGGTTGTCTCCTCGTGCCTTTGGCATCTATTGATGGTTGGTGCGCTGGCCGTGGTCCGGCTCAGCCTGAGGCGTCGTGCGCGCGCACCAGGATGGCTTCGCACCCGCCAGCCAGCGCGGCGAAGCTGAAACGCCCGTCCTCCGGCACAAAGACCCAGTCGCCGGAATCCGCGGTGAAGCCCTGGCCGTTGATCTCGCCGCTGATCGACCCCGACTGCAGGAACAGCACCTGCTCGGTGCCCGGCACCGTATGGGCTTCGGCACCGCCAGAGGCTTGCACGCCAAGCTGGCAAATATCCAGGTGACGCGCATTGACCGTCTCGCGCGTGATAACGGGCCGGGCAAGCGCTCCGTGGTAGTGAGGCAGGCTGCGCGCCGCGGCGTGCATCGGCACCTCGCGCACGGTGTCCGCGTGGACGCGGCAGCGCGGGTCGTTCGCGCCATCGGCCACCGTGGCGGCGTCGGGGTTTTCGCTGTACGGCGGCGCGTAGACCACCATGACCCGAACCGGCGCTTCGCTGACCACCTCGAAGCGGTGGAATACCCCCATCGGGTTAAAGCTCCAGTCTCCAGCGCGCAGCATGTGCGAGCGGCCCGCGCTCTCCCCGATGCCCTCGCCCTGCAGCAGGTACGACGCCTGCTCCAGGTTCGGATGCGCATGAGGCAAGGCGCCGTGGCCGCGAGAGATCGTGCCCAGCAGCACTTCGACGCGCCGCGCGCCGACGGTCTCCCTGCCGATGACGCGCTGGTTGGCGGTGCCGGTATGGTTCGCCGGGGAATAAGCGGGCACATCGGCCGCGCGCCGTACGAATGACGATGTCATGGCTGGTCTCCTGGCTAGTCCTCTTCCCGGGCGGCGGCCTTCGGTATGGCCAGCTCGGGGTAGCGCTCGGTGAGCTGGGCGGGCATTTCCACGTCCAGGATGAAGCGGTCGCCGCGATACCAGAAGCGGCCTGCCGTCAGCACGTTGCCATCGATATCCAGCGTGGTGCGGACCATGCGCGCCACCGGTGCCGCGAAGGCATAGTCCAGCGCGCGCGCCAGCATGGCGTCGGCGGGTTCCACGGTCAGGGTCTGGCGCATCATGCCAAGGCGGTCGCCCAGCTGCTGCCGCAACAGGTGGGCGATCTTGTGGTGCTGCTCGGCGCCGCGCGGGAACCTGGCGAACACGGGTTCCGCCACATACAGGTCGATCAGGCAGAACGGCACGCCGTCATGCACATGCAGCTTGCGCAGCATCACGTAGCGATCCATCAACACGCCGCAAGTGGCGAGCCCGGGCGGCAGGCTCACACCCTTGCGCTTTTCCAGGATGCGGATTTCGAGATCGCTGGCGCCGACCGAGACATCGTTGATCGCCGAGCGCATGCCTTCGCCGGGTCCGGACGGCGCGCTGATGACGTGGGTGCCGCGCCCGCGCTGGCTACTGACCAGCCCTTCCTCGGTCAGCAGGGCATAGGCCTGCCTTACCGTGACCTTGGCAATGCCATAGGTGTGCGCAAGATGCTCCACCGTAGGCAGCTGCTGCCCGACCGGATACTCGCCCGAGACGATCTTGTGGCGCAGCACGCTGGCCAGCTGGCGGTAGCGGGTCACGCCGCCGGCATTGTCGTCGCCCAGTGCAACGCCGTCATTGGCCGCGATCTTTTGCGTGGCGCGCGTCATGGCAGCAGGCTCCGCGGTACGCGCACAGGCATGGTCAGCAGGATCTGCGCCATTCCCTTGCCCAGCGGGTCATTGCGCAGCGATGCCATGCCGCCGCCGTCAAGCGCGGATTCGCAAACGAAGTTCATCGCGTCAAGGCCCGGCAAGTCGTAGCGTGCAACGCTGCCCTTCACCAGGTGGCCCAGCCAGTCCGCCACCCGGCAGGCGGTGACTTCGGCGCGCAGCACGGGCAGGTACTCCGGCCGGCGTGCCATCAGGCCGATATTGGAGATATCGCCCTTGTCGCCGCTGCGCCCGTAGGCCAGCCGGATCAGCGGCACCTCGATGCAGTCGCCGCGGGCCGGCCCGGCGCTGGCAGCCGGCGCTTGCGCCGCTGCCGGCACGGCATCCTCTTCCGGCATGCGCGCGGCGGGACTGGCGACGGCGGTGCGCACGCCATCCATCACCACTGTGGGGGCCAACGCGGCCTTGTCCAGCAGGAATGCGTATTGCCGGATCGACGGCGATGGACTGGCGCGTCCGCCGCCCGATCCCGTGGTGCCCGGCGCCCAGCTGGTGCCGGCTGCCGCGATCTCGCGCGCGAACAGCTCCAGCGCCGCCTTCTCGGCATGCATGACCGCCAGCCGCATGATGGCCTCGCGGGTATGGCGCGTGGCCGCATGGGGCCCGAAACAGGATTCGGCGCCGAGGACTTCGACCCGGGTCCGGGTGTAGTCGCCCCAGCCGTTTTCCGCGAAGAGCCGGCGCGTGCGGGCAAGGATTGCCTCGGCCGTGCGCTCCGCCTTGGCCACGGCATCGATCCCGACGATGGTCAACTGGGCATTGCAGCGGAAGCCGTCCAGATAGGTGGCGCTGACCTTGTAGCAGTGGCTGGGGGCCCGCCCGCGTGCCCCGCGCACTTCGACCAGGTCCGGCCCGGCCTGGCGCAGCGTCACCTGCGTGAAATCGCAGGTCACATCCGGCAGCAGGTAGGCCGCGGGGTCGCCGATCTCATACAGCACCTGCTCGCCCACCGTGGCGGTACTGACCAGCCCGCCGGTGGCCGGCGGCTTGCCCACCAGGAAGCTGCCGTCCGCCCGGCACTCGAGCACCGGATAGCCGATGTTCGGCCAGTCGGGCACCTGCTCCCAGTCGGTATGCAGCCCGCCAGTCGCCTGGCAGCCGCATTCGATGATATGGCCGGCCAGGCTGCCCTGCGCGAGCCGGTCATAGTCGTGCGCCTGCCAGCCGAACTCGTGCATCAGCACGCCCAGGGTCACGGCGCTGTCCACGCAGCGCCCGGTAATGACGATCTGCGCGCCCTGGTCCAGCGCCTGGCGGACCGGCAGCGCGCCAAGGTAGGCATTGGCGCTGACCAGCTGGTCCGGCAGCGGCAGGCCCTTCTGCAGGTCCGCAATGCCGGCCTGGCGCAGCGACGGCAGCAACGGCATGACGTCGTCGCCCTCGACCACCGCAATGCGCACGTCGATGCCCTGCTCGGCGGCGATTGCCGCCAGCGCCTGCGCGCAGCCTTGCGGATTGATGCCGCCGGCGTTGCTGACGACGCGGATATTGCGCGCGACGATGTCGCGCAGCAGGCTCTTCATCGTCACCGTGACGAAGTCGGTGGCATAGCCGAGTTCCGGCTTGCGCAGCCGCGCCGCGGCCAGCACCGACATGGTCAGCTCGGCCAGGTAGTCGAACACCAGGTAATCGATGTCCCCATGGCGCACCAGTTGCGGCGCGCCCACGCTGCTGTCCCCCCAGAAGCCAGAGGCACCGCCGATGCGGACGGTCTTGTCATGCATGGTTCATTCTCCTTGCCTACCTGCCAGTCCAGTTCGGCTTGCGCTTTTCGCGGAAGGCGAGCTGCCCCTCGCGCGCGTCCTCGGTCATGGCGAACAGGCCGATCTGGCTTTCCGTGAATGCCATCGACTGCTCGAACGACATGGTGTCGATATGCTTGAGGGTGTAGAGGCCGCGCCGGATCGCCGCGGGCGAGTTATCCATCAGCCGGCGCAGCAGCCAGTCGAGCTTGCCGTCGAGGTCCGCGCTGACATGGTTGACCAGTCCGGCCGCCAGGGCTTCCTGCGCGGACAGCGGCTCGCCACACAGGCAGAGTTCATTGAGCACGCGCCGCGGCACCAGGTGCTGCAGCACGCTCAGCACCTGCGCCGGGAAGACGCCCACCTTGACCTCGGGCAGGCCGAACACCGCCCGATCGCTGGCGACCGCCAGGTCGCACATGGCCATCAGGCCCATGCCGCCGGCCATGCAAGCACCATTGACGCGCGCGACCAGCGGCACATTGGAACGCCTGGCACGGCGCAGCAGGTCGGCAAGCCGCTGGCCCGGCTGCGCGTAGTCGAACGCAAAGGCCTTGCCACTCTGCAGGTCGGCGCCCGCACAGAAAGCCTGCTCGCCCGCGCCGGTGATGACCACGGCGCGGATGCCGGGGTCATCATTGGCACGCTCGATCCCGGCGTGCAGCCCGTCCAGTACCGCAGGATTGATGGCGTTGCGGCGCTCGGGCCGGTTGATCGTCAGCCAGAGTACTTCCCCGCGGACTTCGCTCAGGAGTTCTTCATGCATGTTCCGCTCCGGATGGCGCCGCTGCCGGCGGCGCTTGCCGGGAAGCGCCGCACGCCATAAGGCCGTCGATCTCGGCTTCGCTGTAGCCGGCCTCGCGCAGCACCTCGCGGCTATGCTCGCCGAGGGAGGGCGCGTGGCGGCGCCGCGCCGGCGGCGTGCCGTGCCATTCGCTGGGCACGGCCATTTCGCGGATGCGGCCCACCGCCGGGTGATCGGCTTCATGGAAGAAGCCAATATCATGCAGGTGCGGGTCATCGAGCAGCGATGCAAAGGTATGCATGGGAAATACCGGGATATCCGCTTCTTTCAGCAATTGCTGCCATTCCTGCGTGGTGCGCCTGGCCAGTTCGTCGCTGACCATGCCGTAGAGCTCGGTAATGTGTGCCGTGCGGCTGGTGATGTCGGCGAAGCGGGGATCGCTGTCGTACAACTGCGGCTTGCCGATGACTTCCAGGAAGGCACGCCAGTGGTGGTCGTGGTAGATCAGGCAGCAGACATGTCCGTCCAGCGTCCGGTAAGGCCGGCGCTCGGGCGACAGCAGCCGCGGATAGCCGAATCCGCCCTTGGCCGGCACGAAGGTTTCGCCATAGAGATGGTCGCCCATCACGTAGGGCACCATGGTTTCGAACATCGGCACGTCGACGCGCTGGCCGCGCCCGGTGCGCTCGCGCGCATAGAGGGCGGCGCAGATCACCCCGAAGGCATAGAGCCCCACCGAACGATCCGCGATGGTCAGCGGGAGATAGCGCGGCATGTCGCCGGTTCCCAGCGCGACGGCCTGCGGCAGGCCGGTCGCCGCCTGGATCAGGTCATCGAACGCCGCGTGGGCGGCATAGCGCCCGCGCTGCGAAAAACCGAACATGCCGACATAGAGCAAGCGCGGATTGACCTGCGCCAGCGTCTCGTAGTCCAGGCCCAGGCGCTGCATGGCCTGCGGTCGCACGTTGTAGGCGAGCACGTCCGCGCTCTCGACCAGCCGCAGCAGCGCTTCGCGCCCCTGCGGCGACTTCAGGTCCAGCACGATGCTGCGCTTGTTTCGGTTCAGTCCCAGAAACAGCGGCCCCATCTTGTCCTTGCCACAGGGCCCGATGCCGCGGGTGCTGTCGCCTGCGGGCGGCTCCACCTTGATCACGTCCGCACCCAGGTCGCCAAGCATCTGCGTGGCGGAGGGCCCCATGAATACCGCCGTGATGTCCACGACTTTGACGCCAGCCAGCGCCCCTGTGCCTGTCTCCATCCTTGCTCCTGTCTTGTTTCTATAGTTCTATGTATAGAACTATATGGCAGCCACCCCGGAGGTGCAAGGCCATTTGCAGGCGCCTCGGTGGACGGCCGTCGGCACGAAGGCCTTAGAATCCCCCCTGACAACTTTTATCAAGACCTTGAAAGTCCTTTCCCGCCTTAACATGAAGCCGTTCATCCTGGCCTGCGCCGCACTGCTGGCGTCCGTTTCCACCCACGCAGCCTCCCCTGCTCAGCCCGAAGCCGCCGGCAATACGGCAGCGCCACTGGGCCTGGAGTTGGGCAAGGCCAGGTGCTCGCGCCTGTCGCCGCCGCACAACCATGCAAAAACCGGCACCTCCGAATGGGCCGGCGGCGATACGGTGGAACTGAAGCACCTGGAGCGCTTCCACCTACCCGGCCTGTCGCGCGTAGTGCTGAACTGCGATGCGCAGGATGCGGTGGCGCTGATCACCATGACCTTCGAGCGCCCCGCCATGGAAGAAGTGCGCAGGAAACTGGACGAGCGCTATGCCGCCGTGCGCAAGACCGAAGGCGCGGCGGAGAACGGCTATGCCGAATGGAGTGCCGCCAATGGCAGCCTGGAACTGCTCTACGGGCGCGACAGCAGGCATTTCACCGTGGCTTACTGGGCCAGGGGCGCCAAGGCCCGGTATTTCTCTTACAGCGGCGGCGGCAAGCAGCCCGCCACGGCGGCCACCGCGGCACCGCCCCAGCCTGCACCGCTGTAGCGGCGCGCCGGCGACTCGGCCGGGCCGAGTCGCCAGGGCCTCCGGGCGCCGAGATCATCACTGCTCGCCCTGGCTGCGCGGGGCTGGCCATGGCGCAACGCTTCTCGATTCCTTTGGGTCGAAGCCGCGGTGTCGCCTATGCTTGCCAATGCGGCGGGGAGAAATCCGCACCGCATTCGCACAATGAACAACAACAAGGGGCAAGTCCCCCAAGCGGGGGAGCGCGCCGCACGGCTGGCGCCTTCCGCGCATTGCCTTGGCCTGAGTCACGGGGTGGATCGATCGCACACGAGCATGTGGGGGCTCGTGGGCGGGATGCGCCGTTGACGACAACATGACAGACCAATTCCTGTTTAGTAAGCCGTTCACGTTTCTCGCCTGCGCCGGCATGACAGAAGTCAGGGACGGCATCGAGGCACTGGAAGCGCTTCCGGGCCACCTGTTCTGGCTGGAGAACGAGGATTTCATCCGTCGGGTCTACGTGCCCGATTTCCTGGAGCAAAGCCGCGCCGCCCTGGACGCCGCGATGCCGGGCGGGCCGGAGCTGATCGACGCCCTCGCGCCCGAGATCCGCCGCAGCCCGGCCGTGCTGCCGGCTTTGCGGCAGCTATCCGCGGACCAGGCCGCGCTGGCCCACTCGTACTGCTACTGGGGCTATTGCGCCGATGTGGTCGGGCGCGCCCAGGGCATCCCGCGCAGCGCCATCGCGCGCCAGTTCGAGCGCGCCGCCGCCGCGCGCGACGGCGCGCACAAGCTGCAATGGCTGTGTCCATGCTGCGGCGGCCGGGCGCAGTATCAGGTCGATGGTTTGCTGGCATCGCAGCGGCCGGTGCGCCAGGGCGGCTTTTCGCTCGAATGCGCGCATTGCGGACACCAGGAGCGGCTCTATGCCGGCTTCCTGCACGCGGGCCGGCTCGAATGCCGCTGCGCGCTGTGCACCAGTTTTGTCCAGTCGCTGGCCGGCCAGCTGGCGCGGGCCGCGCGCAAGCTGTGCGCCAGCCTGGAAGACTATGCGTGGATGCACGCGGTGGACACCGCCGCGGAAATCGGCGAACTCAAGGATGCCTCGCTGCAACGGATTGCACACGGGGACAAGCCTTCGGCCAACGCGATGGCGTTTGCGGCAGCAGCCCAGTCCGGCGAGATGCGCGCCATGCCGGAACTGCTCGCCCGCATCGACCCCACGCTGGAGAACCGGCTCGACAAGAACCCCAGGGCCTGGGCGCTCTTGTGCGAGCTGCTGCGCGAAGGCGTGGTCGATAGCGAATGCACCATCTATGACCACGACGGCCGCAAGCACGTGGCGCTTGAAATTGCCTTGCTCGACGACGACCCGGCGCTGGACGGCGGCACCGCGCAGGACTATCTCGCGACCCTGCTGCGCGGCTACCAGCCGGCCGAGCCCGAGGCCTTCGTCGGCTGGCTGAAAGCGCTGAAGCGGCTGCGCCTTTGCACCGGCCGGTTCAATGCGGCCGTCGACGTATCGTGGAAACCCAACCTGGAGCACTGCCGCATCCTGACCGCGCGCTGGCTGCAGGACTCGGCGCCACTGGCGCCATTGGCCGCGTACGGCAGCGCCCCGGGGCCGCTGCCAGCGCAGCGCGCGCGCACCCTGGAACGCCCGGTGTATCTCGACGCCGAACTGGAGGCCGTGCAGCTGCTCAAGTCGCTGGGCTACATCCTGCTCAGTCCGGAGGACATCCGTTCGCAACGGGATCCGGCGGAGTCCACCGGACTCGATTGAGCCCATCCACGGCGGCCCTGGCGCGCCGTGTGCCCGCATATCGAAGCGCGGATTTATTCGTTGGTGCAGGGGCGCGGTCCGCGTACGTTCGGGGGTTCTGACCTCGAACGCCCCGAACACCATGACCGCTTCCCGACGCCAGTTCCTGCGCCGCGGCGCCGCTACCACGGCGGCGCTTGCCGCCGGCCCTCTCCTTGAGTTCACCACCTTCGCGGCCGGCCACGCGCACGCACAGGGACGCCGGGTGCTGAAGGCCGGCGACCAGAAGGGCGGCCTGCGCGCCCTGCTCGAGTCCGCCAATGCGCTCGAGGGCCTGGGCTACGACATCCAATGGACTGAATTTCCCGCCGCGGCACCGCTGGCCGAGGCGCTCAATGCGGGCGCCGTCGACAGCGGCCCGATCGGCGACGCGCCGGCCATCTTCGCGCTGGCCGCGGGCACGCGCATCCGGCTGATCGGCGCAAACCGCTCTGACCCCTACGGCACCGCGGTGCTGGTGCGGCCCGACTCGCCACTGCGGCAGGCGGTCGACCTGAAAGGCAAGAGCATCGGCACCAACCGCGGCTCGATCGGGCACCTGATCGCGCTCAAGGCGCTGGAATCGGCCGGACTGAAGCCGGAAGACGCCAACCTGCGCTTCCTGCCGCCCGCGGATGCCAAGCTGGCGCTGAGCAGCGGCTCGATCGATGCCTGGGCCACGTGGGAGCCGTATACCGCGATGGCCGAAACCAGCCAGCACGCGCGCGTGCTGGTCAACGGCCGCGGGCTGTGGTCCGGCCTCAGCTACCTGGCCGCGACCGATGCCGCGCTGGCAAACAAGCGCGCGGTGCTGCAGGACTTCCTGCACCGCGTGGTGCGCGCGCAGCAATGGTCCTACCAGCATGTGCCGGAGTTCTCGGCGACGCTGGCCCGCATCATCGGCATCTCGCCGCAGGCGGCGCGGCTGCAGTTCGAGCGGCGCCGCACGCAGTGGCGCGGCATCGACGCAGAGCTGATCGCCGAGCAGCAGCGCACCGCCGATTTCTACCTGAAGGCCGGCCTGCTCAGGCAGCGGCTCGATGTGCGCCAGACCTTCGACTCCGGGTTCTCCCTGAGCGCCTGAGCGCCCGCGCCTGGCGCGTTGACGCCGCAAGTGGCGCTGGCGCGATCCCGGCACCGGCCCCGGCCGGTAAAGGAATTCCATGATTGACGCAGCCCCGCGCCACCGCTCCCCGCGGTCCGGCGCGGCCTGCGCGCGCGCGGCCGGTTCTGGCCCCACCGAATTCCGGCAACTGGTCCTATAGGCCCGGAATCGGGCTCACCTATAAAGCCGTGACCCCCAAACCCATTTCTCATCCGAGGAGCACAACCATGCGGTGGATCAAGCAGATTGCGATGTATTTCGCGCTGGCGGCGGCGCTGGTGCCGGCCGCACATGCCCAAAGCAAGAATGTAGTGATTGCTTACCAGGACATGGTCGTGCCCTGGCGCTATGCGCAGGACATGAAGGAGCTGGAAAAGCAGACCGGCTACACGGTCTCGTTCCGGCAGTTCGGCGGCGGCGGCGATGTGATCCGCGCCATGGCCTCGGGCCAGATCGCCATCGGCGAAGCCGGCACCTCGCCGATCGCCTCGGCACTGTCGCAAGGACTCGATGTCGAGCTGTTCTGGATCCTGGACGATATCAACGCGGCCGAGGCCATGGTCGCGCGCAACGGCAGCAAGATCGCCAGCGTCGCCGACCTGAAGGGCAAGCGCATCGGCGTGCCGTTCGTGTCGACCACGCACTACCACACGCTGGTCGCGCTGGAGCGCGCGAAGATCAATCCGAAGGACGTGCGCATCGTCAATATGCGCCCGCCCGAGGTCGCCGCAGCCTGGGAGCGCGGCGATATCGACGCCACCTTTATCTGGGATCCGGTGCTGGCCAAGCTCAAGCAGTCCGGCACGGTGCTGACCACCTCGGGACAGATTGCCGCCGACACCGGCAAGGCGACCTTCGACGGCATGATCGCCAACAAGAAGTTCGCGCGCGAGAACCCCGAGTTCATGGTCAAGCTGGTGCGCGTGCTGGCCGCGGCGGATGAGAACTACCGCAAGAACAAGGCGACGTGGACCGCGGATTCGCCCATGGTGAAGGCCGTGGCCAAGGTCTCCGGGGCCAAGCCCGAGACCGTGCCGGCCAGCATGGCGCTGTACAGCTTTCCCACGCTGCAGGAGCAGGTCTCGGAGCGCTGGCTCGGCGGCGGCGCGGCGCGCGCGCTGCAGTCGGCGGCGCAGTTCCTCAAGGAGCAGGGCACCATCCAGACCGTGCTGCCGGACTACGGCCCCGGCGTCAACGCGGAATGGGCAAAGCGGGCGCTGCGCTGACCCCGGCCCCCAAGTCGCTGAAGCTGGCCGCCGCGCCCCCTGTTGCATGCGGCGGTCCCGTAGATCCTGTTGCGGAAGCCCATCATGTACCAACTCGAAATCGATAATGTCAGTGTCAACTACGGCACGGCCGGCGGCGCGAAGACGCTGGCACTGTCGCAGGTCAACCTCACCATGGAGCGCGGCGATTTCGTGGTCGCGCTGGGTGCCTCGGGCTGCGGCAAGACCACCCTGCTGTCGTGCATTGCAGGCTTCATGGAGCCGTCGGAGGGCGAGATCCGGCTGAGCGGCAAGCCCGTGCACGGCCCCGGCGCCGAGCGCGGCGTGGTGTTCCAGAAGCATGCGTTGATGCCGTGGCTCAGCGTCGAGGACAACGTCGCGCTGGGCCTGCGCCTGCGCGGCGTCAACCGTGCCGAGCGGCTGCGCATCGCCCATGAGAAGCTGGCCGCGGTGGGGCTGGAAAGCGTCGCCGCCAAGCCGGTCTACCAGCTCTCGGGCGGCATGCAGCAGCGCGTGGGCATTGCCCGCGCGCTCGCCTGCGATCCGGCGGTGATGCTGATGGACGAGCCGCTGGGCGCGCTCGACGCGCTCACGCGCGAGTCGATCCAGGCGCTGATCCTGAAGCTGTGGGCGCGCGAGCAGAAGATCGTCTTCTTCATCACGCACAGCGTGGAAGAGGCGCTGTTCCTGGCCACGCGGCTGATCGTGATGACGCCCTCGCCCGGACGCATCGCCCACACCTATGAACTGCCGTTCGCACGCCGCTTCATCGAATGCGGCGACGCCCGCGCGGTCAAGTCCGACCCCGAGTTCATCCGCTACCGCGAAGAGATCGTCGACCTGATCCATGCCACCGCCTGAGGAGAAGCAGATGTCCGCTACCGTCCAACGCATCGAGCCGCCGCCGCATGCCCCCGCGGCGTCCGCGGCCGCACCAAGCCGCCCCATGAAGACCGTGTCGGGCTACCGCCTGCCTGGGGAAGGATCGAGCTCGCGCATTTCCACCATCACCGTGGTGCTGCTGCTGGCGCTGTGGTGGCTGGCCAGCCACCTGCGCTGGCTGCCGCCGCTGTTCCTGCCCACGCCCGAGTCGATCTTCACCGCCTTTATCGATGCCTGGCAGGGCAACCTGCAGGGCGGCCAGCCGCTGACCGAGCATTTCGCCGCGAGCATGCTGCGCGTGTTCGGCGCCTTCGCGCTGGCGGTCGCCACCGCGGTGCCGATCGGCGTGATGATGGGCGTGTCGCGCATCGCCCGCGGCATCTTCGATCCGCCGATCGAGTTCTACCGCCCGCTGCCGCCGCTGGCCTACCTGCCGCTGATCGTGATCTGGTTCGGCATCGACGAGACCTCCAAGGTGCTGCTGATCTTCCTGGCCTGCTTCGCGCCGCTGGCGATGTCGGCGCAGGCCGGGGTGCGCTCGGTTACGATCGAGCAGATCAACGCCGCCTATTCGATGGGCGCGAGCCCGTGGCAGGTGGTGCGCCATGTGGTGATCCCGGCGGCGCTGCCCGATATCCTGACCGGCATGCGCATCGCCATCGGCTTTGGCTGGACCACGCTGGTCGCCGCCGAGATGGTCGCGGCCACGGCCGGGCTGGGCCAGATGGTGCTCAATGCATCCAACTTCCTGCGCACCGACGTGGTGATCATGGGCATCGTGCTGATCGGGCTGATCGCCTATGTGTTCGACCTGCTGATGCGCAAGCTGGCCAAGTGGCTGGTGCCCTGGAAGGGCAGGATGTGATGCCGGCGGCCCCGCGGCAAGCCTGCGGGGCCGGTTGCGCTGTAACATGGCGGGCACCTCGCCGGGCGTGGCCCGGCGACTCCTGCAAGCCCGCCATGAACCGCTGTCCTTCCCTCTCCCCCCTCGCCCGCCTTTGCGTGGTCGCAGCCGGTCTGCTCAGCCTGGGCAGCGCCCGGGCCACCGATATCGATTGCGACCCGTCCGCCAGACCGGCCGTCGCCACCCAGGCGCAGCGGCTGGTCTGCGAATCCGCGCTGTTTTCCATGGGCTACCAACGCATTTACGCCGACCAGCAACGGCTGCTCAAGGCGGGCGCCATCACCGACGCAGACATCGCCGCGTTCCGGAACAAGCGTGACCGTTGCGACACGGCCGCCTGCCTGGACGCCGTGTTCCGGGAGTGGCGGACCTTCGCGGCCCAAGCCCGCGCCAGGCCGTAGGCGCCGTGTGCTGCGCCCGCTGCAAAAGCCGCCCGACGCCGCCGGGCATGCCCGCCTCCCGGCCTTGATACAATCCCGGTTCACACAACGGCAGACATCATGGGCTTCGAACAACTGGCAGCACTCAGGGACCAACTCGCCAAGAAGGCGGCCGCCGAATCCAGGAAGGGCGAGCGCAAGGGCCCGCGCCAAGGCGCGACCGGCGGCGCCACCGGCGACGCATCGAAGGGCACGTCCAAGGGCGCATCCAAGGGCGCGCCGAAGCGCCCCCGTGACGGCGAGCGTGCCGGCGCCGGCGCGGACACGCCCGCGGGCGCCAAGGGCCGCCGCGCGGCGCCTGCCGCGGCGCCGGCCAAGCAGGTCGATCCGGTGGTGCATTCCATTGCCCGGCTGCAGAAGCACTTCCCCAAGGCCTTCCCCAAGAACCCGGCCCCCAAGGTGCCGCTGAAGATCGGCACCTTCGAAGACCTGACCCAGCACGCCGGCAAGCTCGGCCTGGACGAGGCCGAGCTGCGCGAGGCAATCCGCACGTGGTGCAGCGGCGCGCGCTACTGGTCGTGCATGGTGGAAGGCGCCAAGCGGCTGGACCTGGATGGCAACGAGGCCGGCGTGGTCACGCTGGCGGATGCCAAGCGCGCCCAGCAACTGAAGGCGCGCCGCGCCGGCGCCGCGCGCCAGAAGGGCAAGGCTGCAGCGACAGCCGCTCCTGCAGCTCCTGCCGCGCCGGCCGCGGCGGAGTCGAACGAGGCGCCTGGCGAGGCGCAGGCACCGGCAACGCCGGCTACGCCTGATACCCCGGAAACGCCCTGATCCGCGCCGCCGGCCGTCCGCCGGCGCCTATCCGAGCACCGCGCGCGCGATCACCGTCCGCTGGATTTCCGACGAGCCCTCGTAGATGCGCAGGATGCGCGCATCGCGCACCAGGCGCTCCAGCGGCATTTCGCGCGTGAAGCCATAGCCGCCGTGGATCTGCAGCGCGGCATCGGTGACGAATCCCACCATCTCCGAGGCATAGAGCTTGGCCATCGACGCCTGCTCGGTAAAGGGCTCGCCGTCGCGACGCCGCGCCGCGGCCTGCAGTGTCAGCAGCCAGGCCGCCTCCAGCCGCGTGCGCATGTCCGCGAACATCCATTGCAGGCCCTGCTTGCGCGCCAGCGGCTCGCCGCCCACCAGGCGCTGCCGGGCCCAGTCCACTGCGCAGGCCAGTGCCGCCTCGGCAATGCCCAGGCTGGTGGCGGCGACGTCGAGCCGGCTGTTGTCCAGCACCTTCATCGCGGTGCGGAATCCCGTGCCCTCCGGCCCGAGCCGGTTGGCGGCGGGCACGAAGCAGTCGAGAGCAACTTCATGGGCCGGTGCGCCGTGGATGCCCATCAGTTTCTCGGCCGGCGCCACCTGTACGCCGTCGCTGCGGCGGTCCACCACGAAGGCGCTGATGCCGCGCGTGCCTGCGGCCGGATCGGTCTTGGCATAGACCACGATAAAGTCCGCCGCCTCGGCATTGGAAATAAAGTGCTTGACCCCGCGCAGCCGGTAGCCATCGCCTTCCGGCGTGGCGCGCGTGGCCATGTCGGCCGGGTTGGACCCGGCGCGCGGCTCGGTCAGCGCGAAGGCGCCCAGCCGCGTGCCGGCCGCCGCGTCGGGCAGGTAGCGTGCACGCTGGCTGTCGTCGCCGCCGATCAGGATGGAATCGGTGGCCAGGTAGTGCGCGCCGAGCATCGATGACGTCGACGCGCAGGCCTTGGCAACCTCCACCAGCGACAGGATCAGCGCCACCGGCGAAGTTTCCGTGCCGCCCCAGCGTTCCGGCAGGTTCATCCCCATCAGGCCGAGTTCGGCCAGTTGCGGCACATAGCGCGTGGTGGACGTTTCCGCGCGGTCCACTTCGGCCGCCTTTGGCGCCAGTTCGCTCTGCGCGAAGCGGCCGATGGCATCGGCGATTTCCAGGTCGCCCGGCTCGACGCCCAAACGTTTAAGCATGTTGTGTCTCCTTGCTGAAATCGTGCGCGGCCAGGATGGCCTCGGTGTGCTGCCCCAACTCAGGCGCGGGCGTGACACGGTTGGGGCCATAGCCCGAGAACTTCACCGGCTGCGACGGCAGCCGCACCGTGCTTCCATCCGGCCCGGCCACTTCGGTCAGCAGGCCGCGATGGACGGCCTGTTCGCTCTCCAGCGCCTGCCTGACATTGCGGATCGGCGCGACCGGAATGCCCGCCGCGCCCAGCAGGCGGTTCACCTCGGCGACGGAGCGGCCTGACGACCATGCTTCCAGGCCCGCGCGCAGCGCGGGCTCGAAGCGGCAGCGCGATTCGTCATCGGCAAAGCGCGGGTCGTGCGCCATCTCCGGACAGCCGATGGTCTCGGCCAGCGTGTGGAACAGCTTGTTGTTGAGCACCGCCACCACGTAGAAGCCATCCGCGGCGCGGTACACGCCGAACGGCGCGGACGAGGGATGGCGGTTGCCCACCCGTTGCGGCGCCCGCCCGGTGGCGGCATAGCGCGCCACCAGCGTCGCGCTCAGGCTCAGCGTGGCGTCGAACATCGACACATCGACATGCGTGCCGCGCCCGTTCTTTGCGCGCGCCAGCAGCGCGGCCAGCACGCCCCATGAGGCGAAGAGCCCGCTGACCGCATCGGAGACCGCCTCGCCAAGCATGGTCGGCGCGCCGTCCGGCGCGCCGGTGGCGTCCATCAGCCCGCACATCGCCTGCAGGATGATGTCGTAGGCCGGCCGGTGCGATTCCGGCCCGGTCTGGCCGAAGCCCGACACGCTGGCGTAGACCAGCGACGGATTCAGGGCCCGCAGCGCCTCGTAGCCGATGCCGAGCTTGTCCGCCACGCCAGGGCGGAAGTTCTCCACCACCACGTCGGCGCGCTCGCACAGCTTGCGCGCCAGTTCCAGCCCCGCTGCGGTCTTCAGGTCGATGACGATGCTCTGCTTGTTGCGGTTCATCGCCGAGAACAACCCGCTCCTGCCATCGACGAAGGGCCCGACGGCGCGGTAGTCGTCGCCGCCCGGCGGCTCGACCTTGATCACCTCGGCGCCGAGGTCGCCCAGCAGCGCCGTGCAGTAAGGGCCGGCCAGCACCCGCGAAAAGTCGATCACACGGATGCCGGCCAGCGGCAGGTTGGAATGGTTGGAATTGCTGGAAGGGTCCAAGGCTTGCTCCTCGATGGCTTGCAAGCGCATGGGCTTGCGTTTCAGTGCCTAGATTCTGCGCAGCGCAAGCTATCAAGTAAAATATGGAATTCGACTAGCACCTATAGGATTTCCTGATGCCTGTCTCCCGCATCTCGCTGCGGCGGTTGCGCTACTTCGCCGCGACCGCGGAAACCGGCAGCACCACGGCGGCGGCGCGGCTGCTGAACGTGTCGCAGCCGTCCATCTCCGTGGCCATCCGCGAGCTGGAGACGCTGTTCGAGGAAGCCCTGTTCGCCCGCGACGCCGGCGCGCGCATGACCCTGACCCGCTTCGGCGCGCGCAAGCTGGCGGAAGCGCGCCACATCCTGGGCGCGGCCACGGCGTTTGAAGTCGACAAGCGCGGCGACGGCGCGGCCGGCGAAGTGCAGATCGGGGTGTTCCGCACGCTGGCGCCGGTCTACCTGCCGGTGGTGCTGCGCATGGCGCGCGAGCGTTATCCGAACCTGGCGGTGCGTTTTGTCGAGGGCGACCTGGCCCAGCTGGAAGACTGGTTGCTTGGCGGGCAGATCGAACTGGCGCTGAGCTACGACGTCGGCATGCCCGAGGACCTCGAGCGCGAACGGCTGGCCGAGCTGCGGCCCTACGGCCTGGTGCCCGCCGGCTCGCGGCTGGCACGGCGCCGTGGCAGCATCTCGCTGCACGACCTGGCGCAGGAGCCGCTGATCCTGATCGACCTGCCGCACAGCCGCGAATTCCTGATGGCGCCGTTCTGGCAATACGGGCTGCAGCCCGAGGTGCGCTACCGCGCGACCTCGCTGGAGCTGGCACGCGGCATGGTCGCCAATGGCCTGGGCGTGGCGCTGCTGATCACGCAGGCGCCCGCGTCATCCCAGATCGCCGCCGTGGTGGAAAAACCGATACGCGAAGAGACCGTGCGCCAGCCGCTGGTGATCGCCCGCGCGGCGCGCGCCACGCGGTCCCGTGCGTCGGAACTGCTGGCCGAATGCGTGCGCGCCGCCGTGGCGGAGGCAACCGCCGCCTCAGCCCGTGCGCGCCCCCGCGCTTCCTGAGCCCGGCTACCGCGGGCGCGACTGTGGTAGCGTGGCGCTTTCCGACTGGCTTGCTCCCATGCCCGATTTCGACGCCGACGCCCTGAAACGGCTGGTCACCGTCACCATGCCCTTTGGCAAGCACAAAGGCACGCTGATCGCCGACCTGCCTGGCAATTACCTGAACTGGTTCGCGCGCGAAGGCTTTCCGCCGGGACAGATCGGCGCGCTGCTGGCGCTGATGCATGAACTGGATCACAACGGGCTGGCGTATTTGCTGAAGCCGTTGCGGGGCCACGCATCGCCCGAGTAAATCCAGCCTTCAAGTCACCGGCGCCGGATTGAACAACACCAGCGCATTGCGGATCTGCCAATGCTCCGCCCATGACTTCTTGCCGCTGGCCACGGCCAGCAGCGTGTGGAACAGCTCCCAGCCCACTTCCTCGATGGTTGCTTCGCCGGTGGCGATGCGGCCGGCGTTGATATCCATCAGGTCGTGCCAGCGCCGCGCCAGGTCATTGCGGGTGGAGACCTTGACCACCGGCACTTCCGCCAGGCCGTATGGCGTACCGCGTCCGGTGGTGAACACGTGCAGGTTCATGCCGGCGGCCAGTTGCAGCGTGCCGCAGACAAAGTCGCCGGCGGGCGTGGCGGCATAGATCAGGCCTTTCTGCGTGACCTTTTCCCCCGGGCCGCTGACGCCGTGGATCGGCCCGGTACCGGACTTGACGATCGAGCCCATCGCCTTTTCGACGATGTTGGACAGGCCACCCTTCTTGTTGCCCGGCGTGGTGTTGGCACTGCGGTCGACCTGCCCTCGCTCCAGGTATTGGTCATACCAGGCCATCTGGCGCACCAGCGCCTGCGCCACCTCGGGCGTGGCGGCGCGTGCGGTGAGCTGGTCGATGCCGTCGCGCACCTCGGTCACCTCGGAGAACATCACCGTGGCGCCGGCGCGCACCAGCAGGTCGGTGGCAAAACCCACCGCCGGGTTGGCGGTGACGCCGGAGAACGCATCGCTGCCGCCGCACTGGACCCCCACCACCAGGTCCGACGCCGGGCAGGTCTCGCGCCGGCGCGCGTTCAGGCGCGCGAGATGCTTTTCCGCCGTGGCCATGATCGATTCGATCATCGAGGCGAAGCCCACGTGCTGCTCGTCCTGCAGGCAGACCACGTCGGGCTCGCCGGCCTTCTGGATCGGAATGGTGCCGGCGCCGATCAGGCGCGCCGGCTGCAGCTTTTCGCAGCCCAGGCTGACGATCATCACCTCGCCGCCGAAGTTGGGGTTCAGCGCGATATTGCGGATGGTGCGGATCGGGATGCCGGCGTCGGGCGCGTCGATGGCCACGCCGCAGCCATAGGTGTGTTCCAGGCCGACCACGTCGTCGACGTTGGGGTACTGCGGCAGCAGTTCTTCCTTGATGCGTCGCACCGCGAACTCGACCACGCCCTCGACGCATTGCACCGTGGTCGTAATGCCCAGGATGTTGCGCGTGCCGACCGAGCCGTCGGCATTGCGATAGCCCTCGAAGGTATAGCCCTCCAGCGGCGGCAGCGGCGTCACGCGCGTGCCGACCGGCAGGTCCTCCAGCCCGGGCGCGTCCGGCATGCGGATCACGCGCTCATTGACCCAGCTGCCGCGCGGCAGGTACTTGAGCGCGTAGCCGATCACCACGTTGTAGCGGAACACCGCGTCGCCTTCGCGCAGGTCGGCCAGCGCGACCTTGTGGCCTTGCGGGACGGCTTCGGCCAGCACCAGGCCGCACGGGAACGTGGTGCCTGCCGGCAGGCCGCCGTCATTGGCGACGATGGCGACGTTGTCGGCGGCGTGCATCGCAATGTAGAGGGGGCGCGCCGCCTGCGGGGCCACTGTAGGTGCTGCTGCCATGTTCTCTCCAGCCCCGAAACGTGATCAGAGCATGTGTTACGTTGTCTGACAACATTCTATCCGGTTCGACTCCAATCTGGGTGCGGGTTATCCCTAAATTCCCCGGCATTTCCGGGGGAAGACCTCCTCACATGCGCGTCATGTTGTATGACAACATATGAAGAGAAGGCGCACCACGTCCCTACGCGAGGGGCTTGTGCTGCACCGCATAATGACCGTCACCGCCAGCATGGCCTATAAGGGTGCAACCGGTTTCATGCATACGAGGCCGGCGAATCGACGCGCCGGCCATGCGCAACGTATGGTCCGGCTCCCCGTTCCATTCCGCATCGCTGGTCGTTCAGCACGGCCAGATACACGACAGGAGGCATGACTCATGCGCTGGAAGCAACGTCCGCAAGGTTCCAACTGGGGAGATTTTGGCCCCGACGACCAGCTCGGCCGCATCAACCTGATCGGGCCCGAGCAGGTCATCAAGGGCGCGCGCGAGGTGCAGGCCGGCCTGAGCTTCTGCCTGTCGCTGCCGCTGGACTACCCTGGCGGCAACAAGCTCAATCCGCGCCGTCATCCGCCGGTGCTGCGGCCGACCTTCCGTGACGACGCGCCGTACACCAACTTCCCGCTGGCAAAGATGGATCCTGCCGCCACTGATGTGATCAGCGACGACCAGGTGCTGATGTGCCTGCAGTACAGCACGCAATGGGACGCGCTGGCGCATGTGGGCGCGCTCTTCGACGCCGACGGCGATGGCCGCGCCGAGCGGGTCTACTACAACGGCTACCGCGCCAACGAGCATATCGTCGGCCCGGTCGACTATGCCGAGGACGACAACTTCGCGGCGCACCCCTGCGGCCACGATCACAGCGCGGCGCACGCGCTCGGCATCGAGAACTTCGCGGTCAAGGGCATGCAGGGACGCGGCGTGCTGGTGGACCTGGCGCATGTCTTCGGCATGGACTTCCGCAATGTCGGCTACGACGACCTGATGCGCGCAATGGAGGCCGCCAGGGTGGAAGTCGAATGCGGCGACATGCTGCTGCTGCGCACCGGCTTTGCCGAAGTGGTGCTGTCGATGCAGCGCGAGCCGGACGAGGCCGTGCTGCATCACAGTTGCTGCGCGCTCGACGGGCGTGATGACAAGCTGCTGAACTGGATCACCGATGCTGGCATCGCGGCACTGATCGCCGATAACTATGCGGTGGAGCGCTACCCTGCCCGCCCGGCACCCGACGGCGAATCGCACCATCCGTTGCTGCCGCTGCATCACCATTGCCTGTTCAAGCTGGGGTTGCCGTTGGGAGAGCTGTGGTACTTGCGGGAGCTGGCGGACTGGCTGAGGGGGAATCGGCGTACGCGGTTCCAGTTGACGGCGCCGCCGTTGCGGTTGCCCGGGGCGGTTGGGTCGCCGGTTACGCCGGTTGCTACGGTGTAAGGGTGCCCATCTTCGGCATTTTGGGCTGGGATCGCTCTTGGCGGGCGCGGCTGTTTCGCCGGCGTAGCCGGCGAGTCACTTTTTGGCCGAGCGCCAAAAAGATGGAATGAACGCGCCCCGGCCCGCTCCGATTAAAGGCGCCGGCAGTTCA